>JAXHVL010000158.1:0-38358 GCA_034189225.1 Thermodesulfobacteriota bacterium | reverse complement strand
AAAGCTCGCGGTCTTTTGTTCTACAGACTTTTGCAACAGGCCGTGAATGTGCCATCAGTAACCTATAAAGAGATGGTAGCCCAAGGCCAAAATCAGGGTTAGCGAAGTGGATACCCCCTAACTATAATTTCAACTTCATGCTCTTCATGTTCTTTATGGTACTTCCAAGGAACTTAACGTGGTAATTCATTTAAAACCAAAGCATCTTTTTTAACCACGGAATACACGGAAAGGCACGGAAAAAGGGAGCAAGATGGTTCCTTCCGTGCTCTTCCGTGTATTCCGTGGTTAATCAAACGGCAGTCGATTACGATCACGAAAAGGTAGAAGTGGCGAAGCAATCTTTCGATCCCGCCATAATACGTTACTTTCTGTAAAAACACCGCGGCGGGGTTGGAAGCTTTTTACGAAGCCGTCTTGTTTGACCTGTTGCATTTTTTGGGGTATAGGGTTAGAATAACTTAATTGACTTGTTTTAGACGTATATTCAGTTTGTTAGTGTCCGTCCAGAAATTAGATATTTTGGTCGAGTTTGGGGGATCATTATGCTTATTGAAGATGAAGAAAGCTTGCAGATGTATGTCGAGGAATCCCTCGAGCATATGGCCAACATTGAAAACAACCTGCTTATCATCGAACGGGATGGGGAGAATGCAGACCCGGAAGTGGTAAACGAAGTGTTTCGTGCGGCCCACTCCATCAAGGGGGGCGCTGGATTGATGGGCCTGAACAACATCAAGGAGCTCTCCCACAAAGTGGAAAATGTTCTCGGGATGGTGCGCGATAAGCGGATTATTCCGGATGCCAATATCATTAATATCGTGCTTTCGGCCTTTGATAAGCTGCATGAAATGGTGAACCATATCAAGGACAGCGAATCATTTGACATCGCCGAGGAGGTGGTCTCGCTGACGGGCTTGACCACGGCTTCCCTGCCTGCGGCTCAGAAGTCCGATGTTTCAAGAATGGTGGACGTCCTGAGGGGGGAAGGCGGTGAGCCGGTATTTCAGCTGGCCCGGTTCGATATCGATGAAGCGCTGAGGGGCGGCAATTACATTTATCTTATCACGTGGGACCTCATGGGGGACGTACATGATCAGCAGCAGTCGCTGATGGATATAATGCGGTCGGTGTCTGCCAGCGGCAATATTCTGGAAACGCGGATTGAAGTTGAATCGGTGGGAACGCTGGATGAGGGCACGCTGACCAGAATACCGTTATTGATCCTCTATGCATCCCGGATCGGTGAAGATATTATTCCCTCTTTATTTAATGTGAGTAAACGTCAGGTCCGGCGGGTGACGGAGCAGATGCTCGCACCGGTTGAGGCCGCGGCTGACGAGGCTGTACCCGGTGAAACGAACGCGCCGGATGCGTCGGACAAAACAGCGTCGGACGAAGCGGCATCAGAAGCGGTGCCGGATGATCCGCCCGTGACCGCCGAAGAGCCGCCAGAAGATTTGATGCCATCGGCCGGGCCCGATGCAGTAGATGACCAGTCGGCGGATGCCTTTGCCGAGGGCGAGCAGGTGGACCCTGAGATGAGAGGCATGCAGCAGATAAAGGCTGCCATGGCGCAGAAAACCCTGCGGGTGGATGTAAAGCTGCTGGATAACCTCATGGTACTGGCCGGCGAGATGGTGTTAAGCCGTAATCAGTTGATGCAGAGTATTTCCCAGGATGACCAAAAGGTTCTCGCCTCGGCAGCCCAGCGCATCAATATGGTGACATCCGAACTTCAGGATGTGATCATGCGGACCCGGATGCAGCCCATCGGCAATATTTTCAACAAATTTCTGCGGCTGGTCCGTGATATGTCGCAGAGCCTGGGCAAAAAAGTGGATTTGAGCCTGGAAGGCACCGATGTGGAGCTGGATAAAACCATAATCGAAGCCATCAGTGAACCCCTGACCCATTTGGTCAGAAATTCAGTTGATCACGGCATTGAACCACCGGGACGAAGGGCCAATATCGGTAAAAATCCTATAGGTAGAATTCACATGGCTGCGCTTCACGAAGCCGGTCAGGTATCTATTGAAATAACCGATGACGGCAAAGGGATCGATCCCGACATGATCGTATCGGCGGCATTAAAAAAGGGACTGATCACCAAGCGCCAGGTGGCGGACATGAGTCGGGCGGAAAAAGTGGACTTGATTCTGCTGCCCGGTTTTTCCACCTCCGAGCGGGTGACCGATATCTCCGGCCGCGGTGTGGGAATGGATGTGGTGAAAACCAACCTGGAAAAGCTGGGCGGCACCATGGAGATCGACTCAGTGGCCGGCCAGCACACAACGATCAGCATAAAACTGCCGCTCACCCTGGCGATTATTCCCAGTCAGCTGGTGGCGGTGGGGCCGGAAAAATTTGCCATCCCTCAGGTCAACCTGGATGAACTGCTTCGGATTCCCGCCGATCAGGTGAAGAACAAGATCGAAAAAGTGGGGGATGCCGAAGTGGTTCGGCTTCGCGGACGATTGCTGCCGCTGGTGGAGCTGGCCGAGGTTCTCGGTATTGAAAAAATATTCACCCATCCGGAAAACGGCGCTCAATATCCGGAAAGACGCACCCGTGTGGCCGACAGGCGGTCCGTGAAACACGAATTGCCCGGTGAGGGGGAGAATGCGGATGAGGAGGCACAAAACCAGCAACAAGCCGAAGCCGCCGGCAACGAATTCCGGCGGACCGGTGAAGACAGGCGGTTTCACGCCACCAGTGCCGTGAATGTGGCCGTGGTGTTTCAGGGAAACATACGGTATGGTATGGTGGTCGACCGGCTGCTGGATTCCGAGGAAATCGTTGTCAAGCCCCTTGGCTCTCATCTCAAGCAGTGTCGGGAATTCACGGGTGCCACAATAATGGGCGACGGCCGGGTGTCTCTGATTCTCGATGTGGCGGGGGTGGCCCATTCAGCTGCGCTCAATACGCTGGAAATTTCCGAGAAGGTGCAGAAACGGGAAATCGAGGAGGCGGAACAGGCCGCCCGGGAGTCTGAGGAAACCACTTCATTGCTTTTATTCAATAATGGCCCTGCGGAACAGTTCGCCGTATCCCTTGCGCTGGTGGAGCGCATCGAAAGCATTGATGTATCCGTGATTGAGTATGTGGGGGGACGCAAAGTAATGCAGTACAGGGGCGGCGCCCTGCCGCTTTTTTTCCTGGCCGAAGTCGCCAATGTAAAACCGCTGGGTGACAGCCGGGAGCTTGAAGTGATCGTTTTCATGGTGGGCGGCCGGGAAATCGGCCTTATGGTCAATCCACCCGTGGATTCGGTGGATGTTCCCATCAATGTTGATGAAAAGGCCCTGAAGCAGCCTGGTATCATGGGGTCCGCTATTATTAACAACCAGACTACCCTGATGATCGATATCTTTGAAGCGGTCAAAACGCTTTATCCGGATTGGCTCAGCGAATTAACCCATGAACAGGTGAGCACAAAAAATAAGGGGACCCTGCTGTTTGCCGAGGATTCGGATTTCTTTCGGCGCCAGGTGAAAGGATTTTTGGAGGATTATGGTTACCAGGTAATCGATGCCAGAGACGGGCAGGAGGCATGGGAGCTGCTCCAGAAACACGGCGGAAAGGTGGATCTGGTGATTACGGACATTGAGATGCCGAATATGGACGGGTTTCAGCTCACCGAAAAGATCAAGGCCGATGAAGCATACTCCTATTTAGCCGTGGTGGCCCTGACATCGCTTGCCGGAGAAGAAGACATTGTCAAGGGCAAGCAGGTGGGCATTGCCGATTACCAGATTAAGATGGACCGGGAAAAACTGATCGACAGCGTTAAACGCAATATGGCAAAGGCGCTGGTCTGAATCTAACCGTCTCAGTCTTGTTTGATGCACTCGTAAAAAGTCAATTTTTGGACGGCAAAGTAAAAAGTTCAAGTTCGAGGCGCGCAAATCTCGAGGAATGGAGCGTACTTGGTTGTACGTGACATGACGAGAGATGCAGCGCAACAAAGAAATTGGACTTTTTACGAAGCCGTCTTGTTTTACGGCGCGAAAATTATGCTGGCAAGGACATGATAAAGGAAAAACAAATGCAGAGCGGGCTTGCAACAAAGGATGACCGGGTAGAGCTGATTACATTTTATATCGGCAACGCCCTTTGCGGTGTTGACATAAGAGACATTCAGGAAATTAATAAACAAACCATCGATCTTACCCGGGTCCCCAAGTCCCCTTCGTATGTGGCCGGTGTGCTCAATCTTCGCGGGATGATCGTCACGGTGGTGGATATCGGAAAAAAACTGGGGCTGAGGCCTTTAAAGACTGGGAAAAACAGCCGCAATATTATCGTTCACTATAATGACGAACTGGTCGGCATTCTGGTTGACAGGGTCAGCGAGGTGCTGTCTTCGGATGCCGATAACATCGAGTCCGCCCCTGCCAATCTCGGTGGCGTTCAGGGGGATTTCTTCTGCGGTGTTTTGAAAACCGAGCAGGCCCTGATCGGTATTCTGGATATTAACAAGGCGCTCTCCGAGGAACCGGCATAGGCCTCTATGGTTTGATTCAGCATCCTTCGTTGTGACAAAAGTGTTTCCGCTATATTTATGTTGAGGAGCAATGGCTGAAATTGAAAAATTAAAAGTGCTGGTGGTGGACGATACCATCGTATACCGGAAAATCATCAGTGAGGTGCTTACCGGTTTTCCGAATGTGGAGATAGTGGGAACTGCAAATAACGGCAAGACTGCCGTTTCCAGGATCGTGTCGTTGAGTCCAGATCTTATCACCCTGGATGTGGATATGCCGGGGATGGACGGGATTCAGGTGTTGGAGGAAATCAACCGGCTGGAACTTGACGTGGGCGTGGTCATGCTCAGCTCCCTGACCCATGAGGGCGGCGAGCTCACCGTCAGAGCCCTGGAACTGGGGGCCTTTGATTTCATTCCGAAACCGGAATTGAGTTCCATCAGCGACAACAAGGCCTTTATCCGGTATCGTCTGGGCCCAATGCTGCGCTCATTTTCCGGAAGACGGGAAATCAAGCGCATCCTTTCCGGCAAGACAAAATTCCGCAAAAAGATCAAGGAGACCCTAACCGACACCCAGCTGAAAGCGGGCGAGACGCTTAAGGAAAAAATCCGGCTGCCTGGGATTATTGGGCCAAGCTCCCCGCGGGTGGCCTCAAAGATTGTGGCCATTGGTATCTCCACAGGCGGGCCCCGGGCATTGGCCCGGTTGATCCCGAATCTGCCGGCGGATATCGGTGTGCCGGTGGTGATTGTTCAACATATGCCCCCCCTGTTCACCCAGTCTCTTGCCAAAAGTCTCAATGCAAAATCTGCCCTGACTGTTAAGGAAGCTGAGGACGGCGAATGTCTGCAGGCCAATACCGTCTATATCGCCCCAGGCGGTCACCAGATGAAGATCGGTACTTCCGGAGGGGAAGAAAAGATTATTCGCGTCACCGAGGATCCGCCGGAGAACAGCTGCCGCCCTTCGGTGGATTATCTTTTCCGGTCCGTGGCAGGCCATTACGGGCAAGCGGCCACAGCCGTCATCATGACGGGGATGGGCACGGACGGTAATCGCGGACTGGGAGTATTAAAAAAAGCCAATGCTTTTCTTATCGCCCAGGATGAAGCAACCTGCACGGTTTTTGGGATGCCCAAATGGCCCATCGAAGCCAATATTGTGGACGTGGTCGCTTCCCTGGACGCCATCTCCCAGGAAATCCTTAATTCCGTGAAGCCCTCCGGATAGTTTTTATATGCCAAAAATCAGCTCACTCGAATTTGATGTTTATCGAAAGTATATATTTGAGATATCGGGTATTACGCTGGGTGACGGCAAGGAATATCTGGTTGAAACAAGACTGAATCCGCTTCTTAACAAATTTGGGTGTGTTTCTTTCAGCGAGCTTTACTACAAGGCGAAACGGGAAAAGGCAATCGAGGAGGAAATCGTTGATGCCATTTCCACCAACGAGACCTCTTTTTTTCGCGATATTCTGCCGTTTGAGCTGATTCAATACAAAATTCTGCCGGATCTTATTGATAAACGATCCAGGGCACTTTCTCCCCTGCAGAAGATTCCTATCCGCATCTGGTCGGCGGGGTGTTCCACGGGCCAGGAGATTTACAGTATCGCCTTTACCCTGGAAACACTGGGACTTGATGAGCGGAAATATGATATCCGGCTCTACGGCACGGACGTATCCAATGCGGCCGTGGCAAAGGCAAGTTATGGCCTTTATACCAGCTTTGAACTTTCCAGGGGTCTGTCCCGGGAACAGATCGAGAAATATTTTGACCCCGTGGATGCGAACAGCTGGAAGGTGAAGGATCAGTACCGCTGGCTGGCCTCTTTTGAAACCAACAATATTTTTGATGTGGCATTCAGTAACGACAGCTTCGATATCGTGTTCTGCCGTAATGTCGGTATTTATTTTGCGCCGGAGGACAGAAAGCGCATGTACAGAAAGCTGTCAAATGTACTCATCAGTGATGGTTACCTGATTATCGGTTCCACCGAATCTCTCACCTATAATACCAAGCTGTTTGTCCCCAAAAAGTATCTGCGGACGGTTTTTTATCAACCCAACCCGGATGCCCCAGAATTGTAAAAATTTTGTAAATTACTATTTTTTTAACGTTTTCCCCTTGCATGAAGTAATAAAAGAACGCAGAATAGGACCGGTTGATACAGAAGTGGAACAAAAACCGTTAAAAGGGATTCCAAACAAGGAGTGACACATGAGCTGGTTAAATAATATTCTTTTGGTTTATCCGGAGATTCCCAACAACACATACTGGAGTTTTCATTATGCCCTTCAATTCGTGAACAAGAAAAGCGCCATGCCCCCGCTGGGACTGATCACCATGGCGGCGCTCCTGCCGGAGAAATACAACCTCAGGCTTGTTGACATGAATATCGAGGCCCTGACCGATCAGGACATTAAGTGGGCGGACGCGGTTTTTGTGTCAGCGATGATTATTCAGCAGGATTCCTTTGCCGAGGTGGTGGCCAGGTGCAACCGGGCCGATACACTGGTGGTGGCCGGCGGTCCTTACCCCACATCCACGGAAGACGAACTTTCCGGCGTGGACTATTTTGTCCTGGGTGAGGCGGAAACGGTCCTTGATGATTTCATGGCGGCCTTTGAAAACAATACCGCCGAACGCATTTACCGGGCTGAAGAACGGCCCGATATTACTGAATCCGTGATTCCCCGGTTTGATCTGCTGAAACTGGACAGTTACAGCTCAATGGCCATTCAGTATTCCCGGGGCTGCCCTTTTAAATGTGAATTCTGTGACATCTGGGTGGTCTATGGAAACCGGCCCCGCCTGAAATCGGCGGCGCAAATTATCCGGGAGCTGGAAGCGCTTTATAGCCTGGGATGGAAGGACGCGGTGTTTATTGTGGACGACAATTTCATCGGTAATAAAGGCCGGGTCAAAAAAGAGCTTCTGCCTACGCTTATCGACTGGCAGAAGGCGCATCACCATCTTTTTGAGTTTTATACCGAGGCCAGCATTAATATGGCCGACGACGTCGATTTGATTCAGCTGATGCGCGATGCCGGTTTCGGCTCGGTCTTTATCGGCATTGAAACCCCCTCGAAAGAGGCGCTTGTCGAGACCCACAAAAATCAGAACCTGAAATGCGACCTGGAAGAGGCCGTGCATATTATTCAGCGACATGGTATCGAAGTCATGGCGGGATTTATCGTGGGGTTTGACAGTGATACCAATGATATCTTCGAACGGCAGATCGCTTTTATTCAGCAGGCTGGTATCCCCAAGGCCATGGTGGGGCTGCTGCATGCATTGCCGGGCACCGTGCTTTACAACCGGCTGAAGAATGACGGCCGAATCGGTGGACACATCGTGGGTAACAATACCCATACCATGTACACAAATTTTAAGACCAAGATGGACCCCGAGCAGCTGAAAGAAGGGTATAAGAAGGTGCTGGGGACCATCTATGACAAGCGGCTTAAAAATTATTTCGCCCGTTGCAACATGCTCCTGGACAACCTGAAAGGAACGGGGTTCAAGCAGCGCGAGGTGCGGTTCGACGAAATCATGTCCCTTGTCAAATCCCTTGTTTTTCAGCCTTTCAGGCCTTACGGCGGCCAGTATCTCAAATTCATCACCCGCAACCTGTTCAAGCATCCCGATCTGTTTGCCGAGGTGATTACCCATGCCATCATGGGCCATCATTTTCACATGATCACCCAGGAGACCCTGAAGATGGACAAGACCCTCACCCTTCTGGACGAAGTCGATCAAAATGCCCGTCAGCAGTTGTATCAACTGGCGGGGACGGTGCGAAACCAGGGATCGGTGCGGGAGCGCATTCAGCAGCTGCATGATTTATGGGACGGCTTGAAAAAGCGGCTGGAAGAAGCAAAGCTGCAGATCGATAATCTCCATGGTGATTTCCGGGAGGATGTGATCGGCCGTTATAATGAAATCAGTGACCGCATGAAGCATATGTACAAAGAGGCAGAAGAATCTCTGCGCCACAAAAAAGCGGGATAGCGGGATTATATTCGATATAGTAGACACAAAGGGCGGCATATGCCGCCCTTTTTTATTCATACTTTTCTTTGGGCGAGCAAAGAAGATGCACTCGTAAAGGTCTGATTTTTTGACCATGAAGCGCATGAAGATCATGAAGAAATAAAAAATTAACAATAATTTCAACTTCATGCTCTTCATGTTCTTCATGGTTGGAATAAAAATATCTCTTTATGGTACTTCCAGGGAACTTGTTTTTTTGTGGAAGGCTAAAGCCTTCCGTTACATGAATTGAGGCCATTATCGAATCAGGGGATATTACCTCGGTTTATGTAGCGGAGGTCTTTAGACCTCCATAAGTTATTTCCTGCAAAAACACCGCGGCGGGGTAGGTGGCTTTTTACGAAGCTGTCATGTATAATATCTGAAAATAACTTCCCGGCCCAAGGCTGCTCCGTGGAAACCATTGATGCATTGAATATCGTTTATGGCAGACAGAATCGACAATACGCCCCTTGTGAGCGTGGTGATTCCCACCTTTAACCGGGGGCATATGATTACGGACGCGGTGGATTCCGTGATGGCCCAGAGTTACCCGGGCATTGAAACCATCGTGGTGGACGATGGTTCCACTGACGAGACGTCTGCCGTCCTGGCCCCTTACCGGGACCGCATCACCATGTTATATCAGGCCAATGCGGGAGTGAGCGCGGCGAGAAATCGGGGCGTACGTCACGCAAGGGGCGAGCTCGTGGCATTTCTGGATTCTGATGACTGGTGGCTTCCCGGAAAGATTGCCGAGCAGGTGCATTTTTTTCGATCAAATCCCGAGGCCCTGGTTTGCCAGACCGATGAAATATGGATCCGTAACGGCCGCCGGGTCAACCCGGGCAGGCGCCATCAAAAGCCCTCCGGCATGATATTTGAGCCTTCCCTTGCGTTATGCCTTGTCAGCCCCTCGGCGGTGATGCTGAAAAAAGATTTTTTTCTGGCCATGGGCGGATTTGATGAGACACTGCCGGCCTGCGAGGACTACGACCTCTGGCTCCGCATCAGCAGCCGTTATCCCGTTCATCTGATTGCCGCCCCACTGGTCGTCAAACGGGGCGGCCATCCGGATCAGCTTTCAAAGATGCCGGCCCTTGACAGATTTCGGATTCAGTCCATCTCCAGGCTATTGGAAACCGGCGTTCTTGCTGCGGGTCAGCGCAGGGCCGCCCTGAAGGTGCGTTCTGAAAAATGTGAGATTTATGCGGCCGGCTGCATGAAACGGGGCCGCCCGGAAGAAGCCCGCCAATACCGCCGCATCGGGTCATGCCATCCGTTCGATGCGGTCGGCCGCGGCCTGAAGCCGTTTTCGGGATACGGGATACGGGGTTTTTAGCTCCGGGGCAAAAACAGAGACCTTGTATTCCTCCACCATGAAGAAGAAGTCTTCCACCGCCTTGCGTTTTTCAGCCGAGGTGGCTTCCGAAAGCGATGATACCAGGCGTTCCAGAATAACTTTTGCCCATTGCACCTCTTTGGCTTTTTGTTGTTCTTTTGCCACGTCGGCAACTGCCCGGCTGGCACGATAATCGGCGGCTTTGAGATAGCGGGGAAGGTGGGCAATGGTGTTCAGGTCATAGATGACGATGAAATGTTCAGGTACCAGTGCGGCAATCTCCGACCGGATGGTTTGCATCACTGTTCTTGCGCCGTTTTTGACGGGCAAGCCGGTTTCATGGGCATGAATATGCTGCCGCAGTGTCTGATAGTCGTTCACAATCGTCTCCACGTGTTCCCGGAGACGGGTTCCGTGTTCGTAAATGTCGGTTTTCAGGCGGTTGACGCTTGCGTCAAAATCGACACGGGTGCGGACATTCAGGTGAAATAATGCATCGGTGATTTTCTGGATCATGCGTTCCTCAAGGACAACAGTCCCGCCGAAATGTATGGCGGCGGTGCTTAGCGATGGCGGCAGGGCCATATCCCGGCGGAGGTATTTCAAGGGTTTGGCGAGTTTTAGGCGCAATAACCGCGCCACGCCGGCCTTATGAGATGCCAGCGCCGCCTCGCGGCTTTCAAACAGGGTCAGGCCGGCGCTGTTCCGGTTGTCGGTCAGGGCGGGAAAAACCGTCATGTCACCGGTTTGGCCGTCGATAGTCAGGCTTGCCGGAAGGTCGCCCAGATCCCAATTTGTGATTCCGTCCCGTTCCCACGCATGTTTTGCCGTTTCAAGGGCTTTTGAGGAGGCGGGCCTGGGAAGCACGGCCTTGAGAATGGTCTTGTCTCTGGATGCCTTGATTTCTTCGCCCTTGTCATCGGTGACCGCCACCCGCATTCGAAGATGGCGGGGGAGGTCCTTTCCATTCCATGCCGAGGCGGGAATTTCAATGCTGAACCGTTCATGGATAAACCGGGAGAGGGCAGTGGCCAGGGCGGACCGGCGGCGGGGCATTTCCCGGATGATGATGTCCACGGTGCGGTTGATGGGCACCAGTTTCCGGCGGTGGGACTTGGGCAGATTTTTTATCAGGGCGGTAATTTTTTCCGGCAGCAGTCCAGGCACCAGCCAGTCCAGTTGTCCGGGGGGGATGTCCGGCGCAACACCGGCGGGAATGCGGACCGTGACCCCGTCTTTGTTGTCCTGGGGATCAAACCGGTATTCACAGGGCAGGATAGTACCGCGGATGTGGATGCTGTCGGGAAACTGTTCCACCTCATCCTCGGCCGGTTCTCTTTGCAGCACGTCGTCGCGGCGCATCCGCAGAAAGTCGTCGCCCTGCTTTTTGACGAGGGACTTCAGGGCTTTCATGTTGTAAATCCCTTCGTCCAGCCGGTTCCGGTAAAACAGGAAAAGGTCGTCCGAATGGACGAGAAATTCCCGGCGACGGAGCCTGTCTTCAACATCAGTGACCGTTTCAATAAGTTGCCGGTTGTGAAGCATGAACGGCAGGGGATGTTTTACATCTTCTTGCACAAGGGCGTTGCGAATGAAAATATCCGATGCTTCCGCCGGGTTGACCCGGCCGTAAGGCACGGCCTCTTCATATTCGATCACAAGCCCGAATAGGGTTGTCTGGCGGTCGGCCACCACCGCTTGCCGGCTTTTCATCCAGCGGGGATATAAATAGGTTTCCCGGCATAAATCGCCGGCAATGGGTTTGAGCCAGTTCACTTCGATGGCGGCGGCGGTCCTTGCATACAGCATGGAGGTTTCTACGAATTCGGCCGCTACAATCCATGGCCTGCCTTTGTTAAAGAGTGTGGAGCCGGGAAAAATTATGACCGATTTGTTTCTGGCGGCGTTATAACGATTTCCCTCCTTTTTTTCGGCGATATTGGAAAGGTATCCGTGCAAGAGGGTTTTGTGCAAAATCTCGTAAAAGGATTTCCCGGATTCGCCATGATGGGAGGGGGTAGCCCTGGTGCGTCGGTCGGCGCCCTTTTGCCGGCTGTCCGGCGGTGCTTGTTTTTTCAGGCTATACGTGGTCGAGAGTTCGGTGATCTGTCCATGAATATCACGCCATTCCCGGATTCGCCGAAATGAAAGGAAATGTTCCCGGCAAAACCGTTTCAAGCGGCTGGATCCCATGGCCTTGCACGCATTCCAGATGTTCAAAAGGGTGATGAAATCCGAGGAGGGGTCCGCGAATTCGGCATGGGCGGACCGGGCTTCCTGTTCCTTGTCAATGGGCGTCTGCCTCGGGTCCCGAATGCTGAGGGCCGAGGTGATAACGGCGGCCGCATCCAGGCATCCGCGACGGCCCGCCTCTATCAGAATACAGGAAAGACGGGGGTCCAGCGGTATGGTGGCCATGAGCCGCCCTTTTTTCGTCAGGCCATAATGGGTGCCGTCTTTTCCCTCTTCGTTAATAGCACCGAGTTCATAAAGCACCGCATATCCGTCCCGGATGCTCTTATCCATGGGCGGGTCCACAAACGGAAATTCCTTGATGTCCCCCAGGTCCAGATGGAGCATTTGCAGAATGACATCCGCGAGATTGGCCCGCAGGATTTCCGGCGGCGTAAATACATGACGGGACGCAAAATCCTTTTCCGAATAAAGGCGGATGCAGACCCCGTTTTCTACCCGGCCGCATCGCCCCTTTCGCTGCTCGGCGCTGCTTTTTGATATGGGGCGGACAGCCAGCGAGGTGGTGCGGGTGCGCGGGCTGTAATGGGAAATCCTTGCCAGGCCGGTATCCACCACATATTTAATGCCGGCAATGGTGATGGAGGTTTCGGCGATGTTCGTGGCCACAATGATTTTGCGTCCCTTTCGCCTGGAAAATACCCTGGACTGGTCCTCGCCGGAGAGACTGGCATACAGCGGGAGTACCTCTGTGGCACTGTAGGCCCGTCCAGCGATCATGTCGCAGGTATCCCGAATGTCCTGGGCCGTGGGCATGAACACGAGGATGTCCCCGAACGGATGGCGCCGGCAGATCATGTCCACGGCCGAGACGGCCTGTTCCACATAGGACTGGTCGTCTTCATCGGATTGGTTATCCGGCGGCATGTAAATCACTTCTACCGGATACATTCGGCCGGAAACCTCGATGACCGGGGCTTCATTGAAGGCTTTGGAGAATTTTTCCGTGTCGATGGTGGCCGAGGTGATGATCACCTTCAGGTCGCTGCGTTTGTCCAGCACCCGCTTGAGCATTCCCAGGATAAAGTCGATGTTCAGACTTCGTTCATGGGCCTCATCAATGACCAGGGCGTCGTATTCATTCAAAAACGCGTCATGCTGGGTTTCCATCAGGAGAATACCGTCGGTCATGACTTTTATCAGGGTCTGGTCCGTGGTTTTATCGGCAAACCGGATTTTGTGCCCCACTATATTTTGTGACTGCGTGCCGGTTTCTTCCGCGATCCGGCGGGCCACGGACACGGCGGCGATCCGGCGGGGCTGGGTGCAGCCAACCCGGCCGTCCTGACCCAGTCCGGCTTCAATGCAGAAGCGCGGAATCTGGGTGGTTTTGCCCGAGCCGGTAGCGCCGGAAATGATTACGACGGGGTTTTCGGCGATCGTCTGAATAATGTTGTCCGCCTTTTCCGTGATCGGCAGGGCCGGATCAAAGGGTAGTCGTGGAAAGTTTTCATAACGCCCCTCCTTGATGGCGGCAGACCTTTTCAGGCGGTGGATTGTCCGGGTAAGCGCCTTTTCCTGTTGTTTGGCGGGACGCCGGTCTTTTCCCCTTTTGATCCGCCCCAGCCAGGGGCGGATTCTCTGTCTGTCCGCGCGTAATGCCCCGGGAAGAAGGCGTTCTGCCGTGGCGATCAATGTTTGGTGGTGATTGGTCATGGGAAGGATTTATCCGCTCCGGCCTTTGGTGCCGGCAAAATATCCGGCTGATGGGTTTTGTGAAAATAATCGCAGAATACGTCGGCGACCCACTGGTGTCCCTTGTAACTCCAGTGGGTGTCACCGTTAATAAAGCAGGTCTCTATAATATGTTTTCTTTCCGGCTTTTTCGCCGGGCAGAATAAAGGAAAATAATTGAGAAAGTCAATCCCATAGTCGGCGCACCATTTTCGCCAGTAAACCGCCTGAATCGATTTTCGGTCACCGGCGGCGATCTGAACCGGCCAGGGGTAAACCGCCACGGTTAGTTTGATGTCATGTTCTGCAAGCAGAACCCGAAGGCGGTTCATGTAATGTGCCATTTGTTTCAACCCTTTTTTCCCGAATTTATTGAACTGCTGCTGGTCGATGGTCCAGGTGCCGGGATGGCCGGATTCCGGTGGCAGCAACTCCGCCAGTATCCCCATGAATTTTTTAAGGGAATTGACAGCCTGGTCTTTTCGAATGCGGTTGATAACCTTTTCCCTGAGTTGCCGGTCGTCCATTATGGCGCTTTTCACATTACCGTTGTCATCCAGGTAATAGGATTCCGCCTCGTCACGAGCGTCGGAAATATCCAGAAAAATCACTATTTCATCAAAGGAAAGCCCCACCGTCTCAAGCAGATATTTTGTTTTGCGCCAGTAAATAATGGGCGAATAGGACACCACCCCGGCATTCAGCACTGACACGTTGTATTTTCGTAACCGTTGATCCACAATGCCGGGAAAGGTTTTTTCGTAAGGCAGGCCGATGCCTTCGGTAAATGAGTCCCCCATGAAGACGATCCGGTATTTATTCGTGCTTAACGGGACCGTTCGTGGGGACGCATCCCTGAAACCCAGAGAATTGGTGCAGAGCCGATATCTGCGATTCCCCCAGGTGGCGGTTTTAACGATTTGCTTTTTTGCCAGATCATGGTGGTAAACCGGTGAATCAATGCGATAGGTGAATGCCGCGTTCATGATGCCTTCGTGTTCCAGGGCCGCCTTTTGCCGGTGGTAATAAATCATTACAAATACCACCGTGCCGAGCAGAATTGCCGTCAGCACAACGGCCAGCAGCGTCAGAAAAGGGTGACGCTCGAATCGGTTTTCCGGTTTTCCGGTTGCATTCGTCATGGTATACCGCATGTTATCCTTGACGGCTTCGTAAAAAGTCCAATATCTGCGTTGCGATGCATCTCTCGTCATGTCACGTACGCCTAAGTACGCTCCATTCCTCGAGATACATCGGCGCCTTGATCTTGAACTTTTTACTTTGCCGTCCCAAAGTGACTTTTTACGAGACCATCATCCTTGATGCGAGCAGTTCCATACTGCTTTGTAAAAATTTGAATTGACAATACATCAATTATAATCCATGAAAAATAAAAAAACACCATTCAAAACAACAAACAGCGATAAGTAAGCCGTGCCGCCCCACTATCACAGTATTTTGCACGGGCCGGGATACGGACCTTTATTTAAGCGAACTTGTGGAGGCCATGTATGTTGAAGACATATCAATTTTATTTTTGGTAAAATTTTTGGCCGGTGGTTGATTATTATTAAATTTCAGTTTGTTGTATTGTCCTTTTTTCCTTGACGGAAACGGTACAATGATGTAAAAAAAAAGATTATTTGTTAAAAATATATAGGGATTGCAAAAATATAGTGAGTTCAAATAATTAATCGTGGAACGGCCCGCACCGCGGCCGGTCACGAAATAGGGTTAAGAAAGGAAAGCATCTATATGGAATCACTGATTGGTCCGTCAAATTATTTCCTGTTCGGGTTTATCCCGATGATTATTTTTTCATTTCTGATCCCGATGGTCGGTGTGGGCTGTTTTGCCTATATCATGGCCAAACGGGTTGCCCCGCTGGTCAAGGCTGCCCCGGATTACCGGCTCAATCGTATTCCGGAGCGGATTATTCACATTATCAAGATATGGCTGCTGCAATGGCGTCAGCCGCGGTATATGACGGCCGGGGTGCTGCATATCATGATTTTCATCGGTTTTCTGGTGCTGTCCATTCGGTCCACCGAGCTGGTGGTTGTCGGCATCTCCAATGATTTCGTCATGCCCGGTTTCGGCGGCGCGCTGGGCAGCATTTACAACGTACTTAAAGACTACGCCGCCACCGTGGTGTTGATTGCATGTATCATCGCCGCATACCGCCGGGGTGTCGTCAAGCCGAAACGCTATGCAGTGCCGGAAAAATACGGCCATGACCATACCGGCGAAGCCATTTTCGTGCTCGGCCTGATCGGAACACTGATGATTTCCGAAAGTCTTTTTGAGGCCAGTGAAGTCGCAGCCAGCCAGCACGATGTGTTTTTGCCCCCCCTTTCTCTGGTATGGTTCGAAAGCCTGATTCTTTCCGGCGCATCCGACGGGGTATTGCAGGCCATCCACGTGATCGCCTATTACATTCATGACCTGACCTTCTTCTTCTTTCTTTGTTTTCTTCCCATGGGCAAGCATTTCCACGTCATTACTTCCATCTTCAATGTTTTCTTCATGCGGCTGGACAAAGGCAATACCAAGCCGGTGCGGCATGACGTGACCGACGAGCAGCTGGATGACCTGGAATCCTTTGGTGTTAAGAAGATCGAAGACTTCACCTGGAAGCACCTGCTGGATTTTTACACCTGTGCGGACTGCGGCCGCTGTTCGGATCAATGTCCCGCAAACACGGTCGGTCGCCCGCTCTCCCCGCGATTTATCTCCATAAAGGGCCGGGACAAGCTGTTTGAAAATTATCCCCTGCGCGGCGAATTCAAGGAAAGCAAGCCTTTGATCGGCGATATTTACGAGGAGGATGAAATCTGGTCCTGTACCACCTGCGGCGCCTGCGAGGAAGAATGTCCGCTGGGAATCGAGTATATCGACAAGATCGTGGACCTTCGGCGGGCCATGGTGGATGAAGGCATGGTGCCCCAGTCACTTCAGAAGCCGCTGGGCGCCCTGGAAAAACGAGGCAATGCCTGGGGGAAAATGGAAAAGAAACGGGCCGACTGGGCAGCCGACGAGGAGTTCGCCGAAACCTGCACGGTCAAGGTGCTGGACAAGAAAGAAACCGCCGAAACCCTCTATTTTGTTGACAGCATTTCCTCTTATGATGACAGGATGCAGGACCTGGCCCGGGCCACTGCCAGCATTCTTGCGGCCGGCGGAACCGACTTCGGCGTCCTTGGCAAAAAGGAAAAGGACAGCGGCAACGAGGTCCGGCGGTTCGGTGAGGAGATGCTCTTCCAGACATTGAAGGAGCAGAACATCGAGGCCATTCTTGGTTCCGGTGCGAAAAGCATCATTACGGCCGACCCCCATGCCTTTAACGCCATCAAAAATGACTACAACAATGATGAACTTCCGCCCATCGAGCATCTGTCCCAGTATGTGGCGAAACAGATAAAGGCAGGCGTTTTGACCTTCAAGCCGGTGGAAGACGGATCAAAGGTTTACACCTACCATGATCCCTGCTATCTGGGGCGCCATAACAGCGTGTATGACGAACCCCGCGTATCCATGGACGCCATACCCGGCCTGCGCCGGGTGGAAATGGATAAGTCCAGGGACCGCTCTTTCTGCTGCAGCGGGGGCGGGCTGATGCTGTTCTATGAGCCCGAGGAAGAAGAGCGCATGAGTGTTCTCCGGGTGCGCATGGCAGCCGAAGCCGGTGCCAATGTGATTGTTACCGCCTGCCCGTTCTGCCTTGTCAATATGGAGGACGCCATCAAGGTGGCAAAAATGGAGGATACGATGGAGGCGATCGACTTTTCCGAACTGATCGCCCGGCACATGAACCAATAATTGAAAATGGGCTCAATGCACGGCTGATGAAACCGGCCCTGCATTTGCGTTAAGGTTAACTTTAATTACAGCAACAGTTTGGGAGGACGAGCATGGAAATTTTAGTATGTGTAAAACGCGTTCCCGACACCGAGGAGAACGAGATTGAGATCAACAGCGATGGCAACGACATAGAACGCGACGATCTTGTTTATTCGGTCAATGAATGGGACAACTACGCGGTAGAGGAAGCCATTCAGATGGTTGACAAAGCCGGTGGCAGTGTTACGGTGGTCACCGTCGGCGACGAAGAAGCTGAGGAAGTGCTGCGCCGGGAAATGGCAATGGGCGCGGAAAACGGTATTCTGCTCGACGATGAAGCTTTTGAAGGCTCCGACGGCAGGGGTATTGCGAGGGCACTGAAAGGGGTTATTGAAAAAGGCAATTATGATCTGATCATGACCGGTGCTCAGGCGGATGCCGGTGCGGCCCAGGTCGGCGGCATGCTTGCGGCAATGCTTGATCTGCCTTATGCCTCCCTGGTCAACAGCATTGAGGTGATTGATGACAAAAAGCTCAAGGTGGGTCGTGAAATCGAAGGCGGTAACCAGGAAATGAATGAGATTGAGCTCCCCTGTGTCCTGTCCATCCAGACCGGTATTAATGAGCCCCGTTATGTCGGTATCCGCGGCATCCGGAAGGTCGCTTCCGTGGATATACCCACACACAGCGCTTCGGATCTCGGCATCGGCGCCGACGAAATCGGCGAAGGAGCGGCCAGGCTGAAAAAGGTCGATTACTTTGTGCCTGAATCCGGCGAGGGTGCTGAAATGCTCGAAGGCAGCACGGAAGAGATCGCGGAGAAGATGATTGAAATCCTAAAAGCCAAAGGAGGATTGAAATAATGGCTCAGATTTTTGCATATATCGAACATAAGGATGGAGTGGCCGACGATTCTGCGTTGGAACTCGTCAGTGCGGCCAAAAAGATCGATGCCGGTGCCGATGTAAACGCCCTGGTGGTGGGGTCCGGTGTTGATGGACTCTGCAATGACATGGCCGCCTCTTACAAGGAGGTATGGAAGATTGACAAGGATGATGTGGCCTATCCCAACGCCGAAATAATCCGGGGCATGCTGCTCAATATTCTGCCCGGCGACGCCATCGTTCTTTTCCCCCACGACACCTTCGGCATGGACCTGTCACCAGGACTTTCCGTCAAGATGGATTCCCCGTTTGCGTCCGACGTTGTTGATTTTGAAGGCACAGACGGCTCCGACCTCAAGATGATTCGCCAGGAGTTCGGCGGCCAGGTCAGCACCCATGTCAAGGCTGACATCAGCAGCGGTGCGGTGATCACCGTTCGGCCCGGCGTGTTCGAGCCGGATGAAAGCAAGAGCGCCGGTGGTTCGGTTGTGGACAAAACCGGCGATGCCGGGGATGTTGCCACAAAACGGAAGTTCCTCGAAGTTGTTGTGGCCGAGATCGGGGATGTGGATATAACCAAGTCCGAAGTGCTGGTCTCAATCGGCCGTGGTATCGAAGAGGAAGACAATATTGAAATCGCTCAGGAGCTGGCCGAGGCAATGGGTGCGGATGTCTCCTGCTCACGGCCCATCGTGGATGCCAAGTGGCTTGAAAAATCCCGCCAGGTGGGGACTTCCGGTCAGACCGTCAAACCCAAGGTATACATGGCCATGGGGATCAGCGGGTCCTTCCAGCATCTTGGCGGCATCAAGGGCAATCCCTACATAATCGCCGTAAACAAGAATCCCAAGGCCCCCATTTTCCAGGTCGCGGACATTGGTGTGGTAGCGGATATTCTGGAGTTCATGCCCGAACTGACTGAAAAGATCAAGGAAGCGTCATAAGTTGATGGCTGCGCGTTGGCAGGTCAGCGGTTGCGCTGAATGACAACGCAAGCATGAATATAAACGCCGGTGAACCTTCGCTGTTCACCGGCGTTTTTTTGCCGTTGTTTCAATGGTAACGGCTTTGTCAAAAGTTTCCATCGCCACGTGCGGCGTTTTCGCAGAAAGGAACGTATTATGGCGGGATCGAAAGATTGCTTCGCCACTTCTACCTTTTCGTGATCGTAATCGACTGCCGTTTGATTAACCACGGAATACACGGAAAGGGCACGGAAAAAGGGAGCAAGATGGTTCCTTCCGTGCTCTTCCGTGTATTCCGTGGTTAAAAAAGATGCTTTGGTTTTAAATGACGGCTTCGTAAAAAGGCCAATATCTGTGTTGCGCTGCATCCCTCGTCACTGCGGCGTACGCCAAGTACGCCTCATTCCTCGGGAGTGATAGGGCTGCGCCGTATCTTGAACTTTTTACTTTGCCGTCCCAATTTCGATTTTTTACGAGACCATCTTAAATGAATTACCACGTTAAGTTCCCTGGAAGTACCATAAAGAGATATTTTTATTTCAACCATGAAGAACATGAAGAGCATGAAGTTGAAATTATTGTTAATTTTTTATTTCTTCATGATCTTCATGCGCTTCATGGTCAAAAAATCAGACTTTTTACGAGTGCATCAATGGTAACTGGCCGGGCCTTTAAGGGATGCGAAAAAAACCAATATACCTGAATTGTGCCGGATTTTGATTCGTATTCAAGGCGCATCAAAGGGAGCATATCAGGATATATGACCTTTGATGCAGCAAAGAATACGGGTCAAAAGACAAGCAAGGCGGGTATATTCGTTTTTTCCGCTTCCCTAACCGGCGGCCGCCTCTTTTTCCAGCTCCGGTTCAACCTCCGGCAGTTCCTGCTTAAGGTATGATTTCATTTTTTTACGGATGCCCATTTCCACCTGCCGCACGCGTTCTTTCGAGATGTCACAATGCTCACCGATCGCCTTGAGCGTGTCGGGGGATTCCGAGTACATGCGATTGTCAAAAATGTACCGCTCCCTGGCATCCATTGTTTTCCGGAATGTGTTGACTTTTTTCTTAAGCAGTTCGTTGATTTCCTGTTTTGCCACTTGGTTGTCGGGTGTTTCGCCAGCGGCGGGAATAAAATCCATGCGGCCTTTTTCAGAGTCTTCGGTTACCGGCGCGTCCAGGGACAGGTCAAAAGCCCCCAGCCGCTGGTCCATTTCATCCACGTCCTTTTGTTCCACATCCAGGCGTTCTGAAATGAGTTTTGTTCCGGGATTGAAACCCTGACTTATCAATTGCTGTTTTTCCCGGTTCAGCTTGTAAAAGAGCTTGCGCTGAGCCTGGGTGGTGCCTAGTTTGACCAGCCGGTAATTGTCCATGATGAATTTAAGGATATAGGCCTTGATCCAGAATGAAGCGTAGTAGGAGAACTTTACATTCCGGTATGGATCAAACTTTTTTGCCGCCTGCATCAGCCCGAGATTCCCCTCCTGGATCAGGTCCATCAGGTTCTGCATCCAGACCCGCTGGAAATCCAGGGCGATTTTGACGACCAGGCGCAGGTTCGAAACCACCAGTTCATAAAGCGCTTTCCTGTCGTCCACCTCCTGAAATCGGGTTGCCAGGTTTTTTTCTTCTTCTCTGGTCAAGAGCCTGAAGTTTCGAACACTCTTGAGATACGCCTGAAGCGGGTCATAAGACACGACCGCGCCGGTGTCCGGTTGCGGAACATTACTGCCGGTTGCCGGCAATTGTACGGACATCGTCTGGCCGTTGTTTCCCTTCATGTTTTTTGATCTATTGCCTGCATGCGTTTCGGGTGGAGAGTTCCTGCCTTCTGACGCTTTCATTATATCCTCTTTGTGTGATTTGGGTGTTTAAAGTCAATGCCGAACGAAAATCTGCTAATTTGTTTTTTTTAATTTATATGATACCCGGCACTCTTTCAATGCAGTGTTTGCTGTATTTGAGGCCGCGGAATGGAGTAGTAAGGGGAGCGGAATAGAGGCAGTTTTATTTCAGTCTGGAAAACACGAAGTGTGAGTTTAAACTATAAACAATCCCCTTGCAGGGGTAACCAAAACCACCGCCGGGGGGGAGTGTTATCCGGCACGGCCGTCATCACAGGTGTCATCATCATCCTGGTTGGGCCGGGCATGTTCGGCCCATTCCGGCGCCTTCTGGCAGAAGGGAATGTCTGTTGAATCAGGGTCGTCCTCAATGATGCCTGCCCCGGACGTTTCCATTCGTGTCAGGGCATCCTGTCCGTCTTTGGCGGTGACGGGTCTCGTGCCATTTTTTAAAAGATACACTTCGAATCCATTGGCACGGGCGTCCATAACCGATGCAAGCACGCATACGTCCAGTGCCAGACCGCCGATAAAGAGCCGGTTGATGCCTTTCCGTTTCAGGTGAAAGGCCAGCCCGGTTTCATCAAATATGGAATTCTGGTCCCGGTCAAACCGGGTTCCCTTGGTAATGATGATGGCGTCATCCGGCAGGACCAGTCCTTCTTTGAATACTGCGCCCTCGGTGTCCTGGATGCAGTGGGGGGGCCAGGGGCCGTTTTGCGCCTGAAAGCTCACGTGTTCCCGCGGATGCCAGTCCCGGGAGGCATAAACGGGGATTGATTCGTCCTTGGCTTTTTTGACCCATTGATTGAGGATCGGTACAACCGCTTCGCCCTGTTCGATGGCCAGGGCGCCGCCGGTGCAGAAATCGTTCTGCACATCCACGATAATCAGGGCATCGTTATGGGTCATTGAGGGGGTCGCCATGTGTTCCTCCTTTTGAATTGTTTTTGGCACGGGTGGCCGATTTCATTCGTACGTCATTATTATCTTAAAATAATCACATATCACTGGCACGTCAAATCATGGTTTATCCGGCACCACCGCATCCACAATGGCCCGGGTTTTCTGGGATATAAGATCCCATTCGGTGTTGATCCGTCCCAGAAATCGTTCCCAGGAAATAATATCGATGGGTTCCTTGTCCTCATCCGTGTGGTAATGGGCCATGGCGCTTTTATACAGATTGACGACCCGTTCGGCGCAGATGTCCCTTGCGAAATCCTCAGCGGTCCGGGAGGCGTTGTCTGCATATGTGTTCATGGTTTGCGGTTCGGTCATGATGTCCGAAACAGCCGTTGTAAAGGTTTCGATGTTCGCGTCACCGGGAAGCAGGCGGCCGTTTTTTCCGTCTTTGACCACTTCCCGGGCACCGGAAGCGTCCAGCGCCACCACCGGCAGGCCCGAGGCCATAGCTTCGGCAAGCACCATTCCCTGGGTTTCGGATTTGGAACTGAACACGAAAAGGTCCATGGCTTTGTAAGCGTTCCGAAGGTCGTTGCCGGCCTTTTTGCCGGCAAAAATGGCCCGGGACCCTACGTTTTCGGTATCAAATATTTGTTGCATTTCCTTTTTACTGGGGCCGTCCCCCACCACAAGAAAAAAGGCCTGAGGATGTTGTGTCAAGCAACCGGCCACGGCCTGTGCCAGGTATGACAGGTTTTTTTCCGGGGCCAGCCGTCCAAGATGGCCAATTACAAAGGCATCCCGGGGAATGCCCAGGGTTTCACGGAACCCTTGGCCGTTGCCTTCTTTGAAAAACGCAGTATCCACACCCGTGGGAATCGGCTCTATCGGTCGCCTCACACCCCGGCTGATGATCAGCTCCGCGATGCTCTGGCTGGGGGCGATAATCCGGTTGCACATGTTGGCATATTGGGTGGTGAGCTTAATCACAAACCGTTTCATAACATCGGAATCAAAGGGGACGTAGTGGGTGTACTGTTCATAAAGCGTGTGATGGGTGAACACCATTGGCAGCTGGTAATTACGCGCCGCGCGCAGAGCCGAATCGCCCAGCAGAAAGGGATGGTGACTGTGAATGATATCCGGCTGGAATTCGCTGACGGCTTCCTTGAGAATAAACGGCATGGGCACACTCACGGAAAAATCGCTCCCATTGAAGTTCTGAATGGCGGGCAGGCGAATTACATGGTCGTCAGCGTCCCTGTGATTATTATCCTGAAATTCGGGGGCGATGACCAGCACCCGGTGTCCAAGCTTTTGAAGATCACGGGTCAGGATGGAAACCGAACGCGCGACCCCGCCAACATGAGGAAGATAGGTGTTTGTAAACATGCAGATGCGCATTTGTGTTGCTCCGGATTTATGTTACTCTGGTTTTATGTCACGCCGGTTTCAATAAAACGGGGCTGTTGAAGTCCGTAACAGTCTGCCGTTGAAATCCCGGCACCCGGGCCTCCATCCGGCAGGCAGGACGGTTGGGGCCATCTTTGGGGAGTTCATCCATAATCGTTACCGTCAAGGACAGTCCCTCCGGGTCGGGGGTCAGCCGAAGGCCGATCGCCCCATAAGGTGTGGGGGTGGGACCGAACCAGAGCGGCTGCCCGGCATTCAGCCATTCCGGAAAAATACCCGAGCCCAGAATCAGCGTATTGTCTTCCTCGCGAATAAAAAGATTCCGCATCATCATGATCCATTCAGCGGCTGCCCATCCATGCTGCCCGTCCCCCATGCAACCTCCCTTGGTGATGGGGTGTATTGCTTCAGGCCACTGGCCGGTTGGCGACGCAAGATCGGCAACTGTACTTATCAGCTCCCGGTAACGGCTGTCCCCGTGCCGAAGCAGGGTCTGGGCGATGCTCAGGGTCAGATAGGGATTTATGCCCGAATGTATCATGTCCTGAAAAAAACCACCATCATGAAAGCAGTTGTTCATGAGAAAACGGGCGGTATTGAGCATGGTAGTGCCGCTGACCGGCGCGTCGGCTATCCCCGGGTCTTCGGCCGGATAAAGCCTGAGAGGGTAATCCGCCACAAGGGACCCGATGGCGCCGGGATCCATGCGCCGGTAGGGTGAGGCGGGTATGCATCCCAGTTTCTGTTTGTCCGGTATGCCGGCCATGCTTTTTTCCAGAGCGGATTTGAAATCGGCGGCCAGTTGTGCGATTTTGTCCGCCTCCGTCGTGTTCCCGAAACGGTGCATGGCCCGGGCGGCGCCCAGAAGGCCGCTGATCGCCCAGAAATTATCCCAGTAGTAATAATCGTTGGGCCCCAGGTGTTCGGCGCTGAAGCCCGGCGGCAGCAGGCCGGCGTGCAGCGTTTTCGGTTCGTTGGTGATGCGTTTACGGTCGAGCCATCGCACCGCTTTTTTTATCACCGGTTTCCAGAAATCCGCCAGCGGTCGGTTGGTCAAACGCTGAAAGCGGTCGGCGATCCAAAGGACCTGGCCGTTGGAGTCCCATTCCCCTTCCTGTGACTGAAAATAGCCGGAATTTTTCTGGTCAGCCGGGAACGTATCAAGTTGTGACTTGCAGCGTTCCTCGAACCCCGTCACCAGCAGAGCGTTCATCATAAGCGCGGCATCCCGGTACCAGAACCGTTTATAGGTATAGGGGCCCGGCACGATTTCTTTTGCCGAGAGCAGCACCAGCGTATGGATCGCTGCGTTGTAGAGAAACTGCATCTTCTGGTCGGGTATTTCCAGGGTCGCTGTTCCGTCTATCGCCTTTGTCCAGGCAATAGCGGCATCGGGCCGCGGAGATGAGGGTGTGGGTATGGAAGCGGCGGTTTCCATGGGAAGGTGGAGGTTGATCTTCCGCTCGCCGGTTGATGCCGCCATGGGGAAAATCGACGCCGAAGTGGCCATGCCTACCCGGCAATGCACGTTGTGGCGATGGTCAGCATCGTTGAGCTTGTGGAGAACGTCGCCTTCCGTATAGGTGGACAAGACGCAGTCGGCCGGGGATTGATCAAAATACACGTAATCACTTCCATTTACCAGAATCCCGGCAGCATCCTGTTGTCGGATGGTCCGTATTTTTTCCACAAACTGAATGCCTTCGGGATTGTAGGGGCGGATGGAGGCCACCAGCGCGTCCCCGTCCCCCGCCCTGGCGTCACAGGAGATGCGCAGCACGGCATTGCCTGCTTCCCGCTCAAGCTTTACCCGGGTGGTGAGACTTCCCACATCCGATTGCGTGGTGGTGACGATTTCCAGGTTTGGTGTGGTGATCAGCGACTGGATGGCCGTCTCATTTCTGGATGGAATGTGCATCCGGCCATCGGCCCCCAGAATCCAGAAATCGATGGACCAGCCGTCGTAAAAGGGCGTAATCAGGCCGCGGGGGTCCACAATGGGGTAGATATCCATGTCGGCAATGCCCACGGCCGTCCAGTTCCGATGGGTGAGATTGATATGACTGATGGAAAAAGCCCTGGGAATAAACGAGGACGCACTGGGGTTGAACTGTTTTTCGACCCAGTAAGGCCAGATCCAGTCCAGGTTCTGCTGAATGGCCTTGGCATTGATCAGCCCCCTGGCGTGGAACACGATGCCCGCACGGAGCAGTTCAATGGGTTCCTGTATTTCCGAAGGCTGGGCAAACTGGCGCAGTCTTGCCAGAAGCGATACCGGATCGATAAATCCATGCGCTTTTGCCGCCCGCCGGATGATCAGTCGCCACGGGATCCAGTTGCGTAATATACCCATACGTTCATTCATCTCCTTTGCTGTTGTTGGAGGTCCATTTTGTTTCAATGGACATGGTTTTCAGTTTTCGCTTTGCAAGCCGCCGGATGCCATAGACGATACCGATAATGACGATAAGGACCGCCGGCAGGATAACGCCCCACCGGGTGGCCGCGCCGCCGACAATAACGAAGGGGGCTCCCAGCAGTGCGTTTATCCCCCACCCGATGGGCAGGAATATGCGGAATGGCACACCGGAAAGGGCCAGCATATAGTTTTTTATGGCATATGGGAGGCCGGGGACCGCCATAAAGATAACACTGAATTCCATATGCCGGTTTTCCGGCACGCGGGGAATGGAAACCCCTCTTTTCCAGGCGAAGCGTTCCATCAACGGCCGGAAATAGGAGTGGGACAGACCGAAAGATGCCAGCAGATGAAGCGGTATGCCACCCGCCATGACGGCCATGCCCCACCAGGGGCCGAACCGGAACCCCAGCAGAATCAGAAAAATGCTGATAGGAAAGCCCACGATGGGGAGGGCCACAAACAATCCCAGTATCAGGGCCGGATGTGTGTTTTTGTGGAGCTGTGTGGAAATCCATTGCCACCCGTTGTGTTTAAAGCCGGCATAGACGGCCGCCACAATGATTATTCCGAGCAACACAATGAAAACCTGTTTTGCTGTTTTACGGCCAGACAGTATCATATCATATCCGGGTCAAGTGAAAGGGTTGCATATAGGGGCAAATGATCAGAGACCATTTGCGTCGTCGGATCCGTGGGCACGGATACGCGCCGCACCCGGAAATGCCTGGACACGAAGATGTGGTCCAGCCGCATCAGCGGGTAAAGCGAGAAAAATGTCGGCTTCGGATATCCTTTCTGATCGATCATTTTTTGAATATCGTTGTATTTTCCGGTCAGATGCCGGTATATTTTTGAACGAGCCCCGGCATTCAAATCGCCGCAGATGATAACCGGTTCCGAGCGGGGCACCTGTCCCAGCCACTGCGGGCCGAGAATTGCTTTGACCTGACGCTGACGCTCTTTGTTCCCCAACCCCAGATGGGTGTTTATCGCGCAGATAACGCCTTCCGGTGTTTCAATTCTGGCCATCATGGCCCCTCTTTGTTCCGCGGAAGTCCGTCCATCGGGACCGGGCAGAAGGTCTTCTTTTAACTCAATAACGGGGTAACGGCTCAGCAGGGCGAGTCCATACTTTTCATCCCCCTTTTTGATGACCGGGAAAAATGTATAATCCATGTCCATGTATCTGGCGAGCAGCTTTGCCTGGTTGGCAAACCGGCTCCGATGCTTGTGACTGTCGACTTCCTGCAAGGCCACCACATCCACGTCAAAGTTGTCAATGACTTCGGCGATTCGGATCGGGTCAACCTTGCCGTTCATGTTAATGCAGCTGTGGATATTGTAGGAAAGCACGTTGATGACAAAGTTCCCTTCCCTGGAAACCGGCTGCCGATTGCTTTTCCGGTTTTTTTTCATAAGCGAAAAGGCGATGCGGCGAAGATCAAGGGGGCGTAAAAAGGGCGCTTCATTGTTGACCATCATTGGCAGCAGGGCGAATCCCTCGGTTTCCTGCCGTCCGGGACCGCCGTGGGAGCCGTTTTCAATGGAAAAGGTCAGTGGCGTCTGATCCGGAGACCACCCGGAGACCACGATGTCGCCTGCATTTTCATGGCGGCAGACAGCTGCCAGATCCTGTGCCGCCTCCGCCAGAAACGGGTGGTCTGCGCCGAGCACAAGGGTCTTGTCCACCTGCAGATCAAAAATGCCCCGCCGGTTAATGGCCGTGATGCCGCCGGTCTGCGTATTTTTGTACAGGACCAGGGGAATGCCTTCGTCAATAACGAGATGCCGCGCATATTTCATTCGTGCCGCATCGGAAACAGTGATGGGCAGGTAGATATGTCCTATCGGCCCCATGTTTGTGACCTTAACCCGTTTCGGTGAGAGAGCCGGCGAGTGAAGGTGGTCCCGGCGTCCGGGCTGGCGATGACCCGCCAGCAATTGTTTCGCCCTTGTGTACAGTTCCTCGAATCCACGCCCTTGTTTATTGCGGCTTGTCGTATCCATGTTCGGGGCAATGCTGGTAAATGCGTTTCGGGCCGCCTGTTTTAATGTAATGTCGGTGCCGTATCCGAATTTGCGCGTTGTTTCCTGTCCATGGTCCGAATAAAGAATCAGCCGATAGGCCCGGCAATCCGAGCGGAGGGCTGTCCGGTAAATATCCTGAATGACCCAGTCGATGCCTTTGAGGGTCCAGTGAGCAAAGGCTGAATCCGGCCCCCGGCGGTGTGCCTGTTCGTCGTACCCGATAAAGTTGGCATGAATGACCGGCATCCCCCGGGCTACATCCATTTTGACCCGAAACCGGATCAATTCCCTCAGGATGATACAGATAAACACCCGGGTGGGGATGAACTTGAGTTCTTTGAAGAAGTTCTCGCCGTCCAGAAGCCCCTTGAAAAAATCCCGGCAGGCGATGACCAGTTCCAGTAACCCCACGCCGAGAATGCGGAATGCTTTGACAAAATGCAGCAGGGCCAATACCAGCAGCTTCACCGGGTTGAGGGTTTGCAGCAGGGATTCGAGGTTCATGTTCTGGGTGCAGTACCGGGCTTCCCGGGCGCCGCCCGTAAATATATTGCAGTAGGCACTGCCGTTGGCCAGGAGCGGGACGTTACCGCCGGCCGTCAGTTCGGCGGCTACGTGCTCGGCAGATTCGGCGAAAAACATGACCTGCCGTTTGTCGTGTTTCCGGTCAATATATTCAAATGCGGGTACCGCCGACTTGACCCCGAAAAACAACTCTCCCTGTACCGCCGGTGTGGTGGAGGGCATTCCCGAATAAAACGGTTTTAATGCAAATTTATGGTCATCAACCAGGGATCGGATAAAGGGAAGGTTGTTCCGGGTCAGCCCTTTTTGCAGCTGAGACATGGAAAGACCGTCCACCTGTATCATTACCAGCCCAGGTTCCGTACTGGTGGCGGAATGGGCATGAAGGCCCATCAGTTTAACCGCCAGTTCACTTCTGGAGATGCTTTTTCGAAATCTTCTGAAATATCTGTATATTTTATCGAACACGGGTATGCCTCAGATCTGCGCGGGAAACAATCAGGCAACAGCGGCGCCTGGTCCGGCTATCTCATGGAATGTCCGGGCCAGAGGCCCGCTGCCATTGTCCGCGTTACCCCGGGGCGTTGTGATACGCGCGGGAGCCTCAGGAAATGTCCCGGAATTAAGAAGATGAGGAACCGGATTCCGCTGCCGCTTTTAATTCGGTTATTTCCGCCAGAAGGCCGGCGCACATCTTGTTTTCCATACACATATCGGCCCCGGTTTCATCAAGCCATGCACTGATCCGGTTGTCTCCTTTCTGCATATCAACGCGCCAGCGATTGCGCTCTTTATCCCAGTTTACATCAACCTGGATGTCATGCGCCGCCATATCCGGGTGGATATATTGAATTCGTTCGCAGAGCTCTTCTTTCGTGTATTTCAAGGATGGTCACCTCCGTTGTAGTTGTTGAATTGTTTCACCGTCTGACCCCTTTCCGGTGTGTTTAGAAATCGTAAGGATTAAAATGCCTGAATGAAATGGGTTAAACATAGTATTCAATAGGGGAAAACGGTGTATGGGGGCAAAGAAGGTCATGTGCTTACCCGACAACTGGAGCCTGGCGGTTTGGCAAGGCCGGCCATGGCACAGCCTTTGAGGTTGGCGTCCGTCACCGTTTGAATCTCAGCATGGATTTCTGCCATTCCCATGCTGGAAAGAAGGGTCTCCAGGGTAGCGGTCGTTATTGCCCGGTACCGCGGATGGGCATGGAACAGGCCACCTTCTGCAGTGATGGTCACCCGGTCAGCCGCAGTGGCGTTCACCAGAATGCTGATCGCACCGGCCAGTGCGGCGGCGATAAGGGATGCGGAGCGCTGGATCAGTTGGAGGGCGATCTCTGCTTCTGCGGCCGATTTTTCATCAGGCGGGGAAGGTTCAGCAAACGCTTTCTGAAACAGCGCCGCCGAGCCCAGTTCCGGATTGACTTCACTCTCCGGACGGGCCATTTTGAAAAGATACGGCAGATAAACACCGGATACCGCCTTTTCCAGCCGTTGCTGCGTGGGGTTGTCGGACGCCGCATCAAGAGCGTCGTCCCATCGGGTTAAATGCGGGGGATGAAAATTGCCGGATTCCATGTTTACGGGCAGGGAGACGCTTTGCCTGAGCGGTTGGGTGAGTTTCGGAATATGCGCAGCCGGCAGCAGCATCGCCATATTGCTGCCGCTTCCGGCGATCAGGCCGATATGGGCGCCTGCTTTTGAATCCGGCAGGCCGGCCAGCAGGGCTGCCACCGCATCATTAATGACCTTAATGCTGCTTCCCATTCGGCCGGGATCCGTTCGGTTGATGTAGTCGCGCAGCATCCGGCCGGCTTTTTCACCGATGCTGTCCCGGACAAAAAGCGCTTTTGTCCATTTAAGGATGATGGCATCCCCGTCCGGTTCCGGCCGGGCGGGATAGGAGAAACAATAGCCCACCGGCAGGCCGGCCGGCGGGGCCAATTGCTGAAGGATATCCTCCAGTGTGCCTAGAAAGGTGTTTCGATCAAGCGGTATCCCCCGGGTTACCGGTATTTTCGTTTTTATAGGCCCTTTTTTTACAGAAAACCGGTTGCCTTTTTCCAGGGCCACCAACGCGCACCGGGCGTTGGTTCCGCCAACATCGATTGCCAGGACACGGCCCGGTTCAGGGGAGCGGCTCAGCGGGATAAAGGTGGGGATGCAGAGAATATCCGCTCCCTCCCTTCTGAGCCCCTCCCGGACATCCCGGGCCATCTTGACGGCAATGTCAACGAGTTGGTCTATGGAAAGGGTGAACATGGATATCTCCCGGCATCCGTCTCTCGCTCAGGATCACTGGCGCGAAGAATGAGCGTCCAGTGCATCCGTTTATTGAGGTTTTCTTTCTTCGGGATCGAAATCGCTATCGGGATCGGAATCGACGCTGTAGGCCGCTTGATCCTCTCGAATCTCGTAAACCCATGCAACGTAGCCTATTGAAAGACGATAGACATCCAGTTTCTCGTGTCCAAGCGCCATATCTCTTCGATCCCGATAGCGACCCCGATTTCGATTTGGATTATCCCAACGGCAATATCCCCTTACATAGCGCCCGGTTGCGGCCCGGCAAAAAGGACAATGACCAGTCCCAGCACCAGCGCCTGGATGAGCCATCCGATAAGACAAACGCCTACCGCCCGCAAGGTGCTCTGGTAATCGAGGGCCTGGCGGACAGCAATAATCATCGCCACCAGCATCCAGATGCCCCCGACGATGAACACCAGAGTGGCCAGTCCCGGAATGATGGCCAGAATCCGTATCACGCCCGGGGCGCTGGAAAAACCGATGGTTCGCAGAAGCTCGGCGGGACTGGATTCGGTCTGGGGTTCCGGCAGCATCTTGGTTCCGATGAAATAGGTGAGGTAAGCCCATATGAACCATCCTGCCAGGGCTGAGAGGGTGCCAATGACAATACCGGAGATGCCGGCGGTTGTGATGCTGCCGATACCGGCGGCCAGGCTGGCGATGATGACAACCGTGATGGCCTGCCCCATTGACGACTCGTCGGCCTCAACTTCCTCATAAACATTTGCATCCAGCTTTGCTGCACGAATCATGCGGTCCGTAAGTTGTGACATAAGGTTCTCCTTGCGGTTTTTGTTTTTAAAAGCAATAACGGTTTCGTAAAAAGCTTTTTACGAAGCCATCACCATTGGCATTCATAAAGCCGGCCCGGCAACCACATTTCATTATCATAACAGCTCAGGAGAAAAGATTGCAAACCAAAACCGTCCTTGTTATATTGCTGTTGTTTGGATGGCTGGCTGAAGATGCCGGCACTTTTTTACCACGGAATACACGGAAAGACACAGAAAAGATCAAGAGAGGATGCCTTCCGTGCCTTTCTGTATATTTTGTGATTTTTAACCCCCCGGTTCCCACGCGCCTGCGTGGGAACCGGGGAATTTTTAAAAGGACGAGGGATATTTTATGAAGCTGATTATTGTCGGTGGGGTTGCCGGCGGGGCCACCGCGGCAGCCCGTGCCCGAAGGCTTTCGGAAGACTCTGAAATCATCCTCTTTGAAAGGGGCAAATACGTTTCTTATGCCAATTGCGGCCTGCCGTATTATATCGGCGGCGAAATCGAGCAGCGCGACGCGCTGTTTGTGACCACGCCGGAAAAGCTGGAACGCCGGTATCGTATCGATGTGCGGATATCCCAGGATGTCATCCACATTGACCCGGAAAAGAAAGAGATTCAGGTCAGGCATCTGGAAACCGGTGATGTGGTGGTGGAATCCTATGACCGTCTTATCCTTGCGCCGGGTGCCCGTGCCGTAAAGCCCACAATCCCCGGTATTGACAACGGCAATATTTTTAATCTCAAAGACGTAACGGATACCGACCGGATCAAGGCCTTTGTGGACACCCACGATGTGTCTGATGTTCTGATTATGGGCGGCGGGTTTATCGGCCTGGAAACGGCGGAAAACATGGGACGCCTGGGCATACGGGTAACAATGGTGGAGATGTTGCACCAGGTGCTGCCCCAGATGGACTATGACATGGCAGTGCATGTTCACCAGCACCTTCGGGAGCAAAAGGTGGATCTGGTTCTCGGTCAGGCGGTAGAAGCATTTAATACTCAGAATGGCCGGATCAGGGCGATTACCGACAAGGGGCTTGAACTCGACGCCGACATGGTCATCGTTTCCGCCGGTATCAAGCCGGAACGGGAGCTGGCCGAATCAGCCGGCCTGACCATCGGTTCCACCGGGGGTATCCATGTTGACAGTCATTTAACCACCTCTGATGCCGCCATATGGGCGGTTGGTGACGTGATCGAAGTGACAGACTTCGTGTCCGGCCAGCAGACCCAGATCCCCCTCGCCGGTCCCGCCAATCGTCAGGGCAGGGCTGCGGCGGACAATGCCCTTGGCAGACCGGATGCCGTGGGCGGTCTTCTTGGGACAAGTATTGTAAAGGCTTTTGACATCGTTGCGGCGGCAACGGGCATGAGCGAAAAACGGCTGAAAAAGGCGGGGTATGCCTATAAGGCTTCCTTTACCCATTCCCTGAATCACGCCGGTTATTACCCCGATGCCACCATGGTCTCCATCAAGTTGCTGTTTTCGCCGGATAACGGAAAGATTCTGGGAGCCCAGGCCGTGGGCGGCGAGGGGGTTGATAAACGCATTGACGTACTGGCCGTGGCCATTCAGGCCGGCATGACCGTTTATGATCTCCAGGAACTTCAACTGGCATATTCGCCGCAGTTCGGTTCCGCGAAGGACCCGGTCAACATCGCCGGTTATGTGGCAACCAATATTCTGAAAGGCGATGTTGAGGTTCTTCACTGGCACGAACTGGAATCGTTTGCCGAGGGGGAATATATGCTTCTGGATGTACGTTCTCCGGAAGAGGTAAGCGAGCAAGGAATGATGCCGGGGGCAAAAAATATCGATATTGACCAGCTGCGGCACCATCTTGACGAACTGGATAAAACCCGTCGCATTGTCTGTTACTGTACGGTGAGCATGCGGGCATACCTGGCATGTCGCATCCTCACCCAGAAGGGGTTTCAGGCATCCATTCTAAGCGGTGGATGGATGACGTGGCTGCCGATTCAGGCCGACCGGGAAGCGCAGCAACAGGGATAATCATAACCGGTCTCTCTGAGGTCGGGTTTTTACTTTGCATGGGCTGCCCGTCTCTGGTATATCAGAGGTGACACGGGAACCGTATTCTAGCGGGAAGGAAGACAACCATGGCAATCAAAAAAGAACTGTTGGCGATTCTGGCGTGTCCCAAGTGCAAGGGGGATATCCGGGAAGATGATACCGGAAGCTGGCTTATCTGTGACAAATGCAGGCTTAAATATGAAATCCGGGATGATATTCCCATCATGCTCATTGAAGAAGCCGTTCCATTTGGCCAAAGCGCGGAATAAGCATCCATGAGTATCCCCGGTCCTCCAGACCCGGCCAAACTGGTCGTCGGCATGTTTACCGGCGAGACAGATATTATTGAGACCGTGGCTGAGAAGCTTGTGCAGCGGTTCGGCGATATCGATCTGGTAAGCAGGTGGCTGGCCTTTGATTTTACGGATTATTACACGGAGGAGTTGGGGCGCCCGCTGTACAGGCGGGTTTTTTCATTTCAGCATTTGATTGAACAGCAAACGCTGCCGGCCGTTAAAAACGCGACAAACGCCATTGAACGGGAATTGACACAAGACGGAAAGCGGCGGGTGAATATTGATCCCGGGTATATGCTGCGGGAACGATTTGTTCTTGCCACCGGCAAAAACTATTCCCACCGGATTTATATCGGTGACGGCATTTATGCGGATCTGACGCTGATTTATCAAAACCGGGCCTTTCAGACCCTGCCGTGGACCTATCCGGATTATGCGGACGACAATATGCAGGCGTTTCTGCAACGGGTTCGCGACCGGTATCTGGTGGGTCTGAAAGCCATGAAACCCGAACGCCAGGAAAAAGGATGAACGCACGGAATGATCAAGAGCATGACCGCTTATGCGGAGAACACAATTGAACAGGAAGGGCTTACCGTATCCGTTGAGCTGAAGTCCTACAACAGCAGGTACCTGGACCTGATACTCCGCATGCCGACTTCGTATCGGCCCTTTGAGAGTCGCATCAAGCAATTGATCAGCGCATGGATAGGCCGGGGGCGGGTGGAAATTTCATTGACGGTGGCCGATGAGCGGTCCTCGGCCGTACCGGTTTATCATGTGGACAGGGCCAGGGCGGTGGCCTACCACGAGGCCCTGCGAACGCTTCAGGCGGAGACGGGAATCCAGAGCCCCATCCCCATTGAAATGGTAGCCCGGACCGAAGGGGTGATTACCGCAACGGAGCCGGAGACGGCAGGTGACTTTGAATGGGAGTGCATCCTGATCACCCTGAATGGTTGCCTTGAAGCACTGGATACCATGCGGGAAAAAGAAGGGGCATTCATGGCCACCGATTTGGCGGGGCGACTGGATTGTATTGAAGCCATGGTGGCCGCCATCGAGGCCCAGGCCGACGGCCTTGTTGATGCCTGTTATGAGCGTCTGAAAAATCGTATTGAAACCCTTCTCAATGGCAACAGTATCGCCGATGAAGGGCGGATCGCCCAGGAAGCCGCCATCATTGCCGATAAGAGTGATGTGTCCGAAGAGATTGTAAGGGCCAGGAGCCATATCGAGCAGTTCCGGGCAGCCATGAAAGCCGAAGATCCCTGCGGCCGTAAGCTGAATTTTTTGCTTCAGGAGTTTAACCGGGAGTTTAATACTATGGGCGCCAAAACCGGCAATATCGGTATATCGGAAAATGTTGTGGCTGCCAAGACAGAGCTTGAAAAGCTGCGGGAGCAGATTCAGAATGTGGAATAGGGGGCTATAAAACCTGGTCCTTTGGGTCAGGACAGCGATAAGTGGTTGGGATAATCGAAATCGAAATCGCTATCGGGATCGACATCGAAATCTGATACGCGGCAGATGAAAGCGTCCAACATGAAACGAAAATTATTGAACATCGGGTTCGGCAACCGGATCGTGGCCGAAGACCTGGTGGCCATTGTCTCTCCGAACTCGGCCCCGGTCAAGCGCATGAAGGATGAGGCTAAAACCGAAGGCAGGCTTGTTGATGCCACGCAGGGGAGAAAAACCCGGTCGGTGATGGTCATGAATAGCAACCATGTGGTGCTGTCCGCCATTCATCCGGAAACCATCTCCCAGCGGTTCGTCTCGCTGAACGGGAGCAAGACAACGGATCATGAAGAGGGCATCTAGCCCGCATATTTCATGAAATATGCGGGCTAACGGGGGGCTGCCGGAGAATCCGGTAAAATAATAAACATGGCGCATCAGCATACCACAGCAGATACGGGCGATGGCAGCGGCGATGACCGGCACGGCCTTTTATTCATCGTATCCGCCCCTTCCGGAGCGGGGAAAACCACCCTCTGCGATGCCATGGTCGTGCGTTTCCCCGATATGATACAGTCGGTTTCCCATACCACCCGGCATCCCAGGCAGGGCGAGGTCGAGGGGGTGGATTATTTTTTTACCGATGCGGATACATTCCGCGCCGGCATCCAGGCGGGCCGTTGGCTGGAATGGGCAAGGGTGCATGATCATTATTACGGCACATCCGCTGATTTTGTAGAAGAAAAACGCCGGCAGGGCACGGATGTGCTGCTCAATATCGATGTTCAGGGGGCAAAGCAGGTGTTTGCCCGCTTTCCGGACAGCATCGGTATTTTTATCATGCCGCCGTCCATGGCGGAACTCAAAAAACGGCTCCAATCCCGGGGGAAAGACGATCCAGGGGCGATTGAACGCCGGCTTGCGGTGGCCTCGCAAGAGATGGCACTGAAGGACCATTATCATCATGTGATTCTGAATGACGATCTTGAAACGGCAATCCATGACCTGGCCGGCATCATCCGGCGATATAGGCGGCCGTAATCAGATCAAAAAGGAGCTTAAATGCAATACCGTAATGTTTTATGTGTATATCCCTATCAATATGAGTTGAAAACCGTCGGTTTCCTGCCGCCACTGGGCCTGGAACTGATCGCTAGCGCTATCGAAGACATGGTCGATAGGATTGACATTATCGACCTGCGATATGAAACCCAGCCTCTGGATACTTTCCTGGAAGGCCGGGATCTCGTGCTGGTAAGCATCAACTGGGAAGCAGAGATGGATTTTATCCGGCAGACCATTGACCGGGTGCCCGAGGGCGTGACGGTGGTGGCCGGCGGCCGCCATGCCACCGAAAATGTGGAAGAGTTGCTGGAAGATATGCCCCGCATCGACGCCATTGTCCGCGGCGACGGGGAAGAAGTGAGCAGGGAGATCATGAAAAAAGGCCTGACGTCTGAGGTCGACGGCCTTTCGTTCCGGTCTGACGGCAAGGTGATGCATAATAAAAACAGAAAACTGGAGGCCGTTCACAGTGAATATTACCCCAACCGGAAGCTGCGGCGGTATTCATATTATGTCACCCTGGATGAATTCAACACCAATCTGCAGATCGACATGATGCTGGGCTCCCGGGGGTGCCCATATAACTGCAAGTTCTGCGACTTCAAATTCAATCCCCTTGGGGAAAAGCGTAAGTGGTCTTCCCGGACACCGGAATCCGTCGTGGCGGAGCTGAAAACCGTGGATGCCGATGTGGTGGCCTTTGCCGATGATATTTTCACCGCTGATATGAACTGGGTGGACCGGGTCTGTGACCTTATCCTTGAAGCCGGTATCAGGAAGAAGTACGTGATCAATGCCCGCCTGGAGCTGGCAAAACGGCCCGATGTGCTGAATAAAATGTACAAGGCCGGGTTCATGGGGTTTCTGCTGGGCATCGAGTCCGCCCATGACAAAACCCTGGCCTCGATGAACAAGGGATTTGATACCGCCAAAATCCGGGAATACTTTGAGGTGCTTCGGCAGTTTAATTTCATCTATCACTGCTATTTTATCATCGGCAATATCGGCGAAACCCGGGAAGAGATGCTGGAGACCATCACCTTTGCCCGGGAACTGGGGGTGGACACCCTGGGCCTGTCGGTGCTGCGGGCCACCAAGTATTCACCGCTCAAGGAGATAGTGAAGGACCTGGACGATTATCATATCGAGCAGGAATCGGGCAAGGTGTATTCGGACCATCTGTCCGCCGAAGAACTGCAGCAGATCCGTCGGGACGTGAATGCATCTTTTTTTACCACCCCCGTCATCCTCCGCATTCTCAAAAAGATGATTCTGCACCGACTTTTGACCGTGGGCCTGGTCAACAAGCTGATCGTTTATACAGCCCGGCGGAAGGTAAAAAAAATGGCCGCCAACCGGCACCGGCTCATGGGCAATGTGGTGCGATGAGCCGGCAGATTGCCGGCTTCGTAAAAAGCTTCCAACCCCGCCGCGCGGTGTTTTTACAGAAAGTAACGTGGGCTTGGATCGACTTTTTTACCGTGATTGCTTTAACCCCCCAATTTTTTAATTCATACTTTTCTTTGCTCGCCCAAAGAAAGATGGTCTCGTAAAAAATCAGATTTGGGACGGCAAAGTAAAAAGTTCAAGATACGGCGCAGCCCTATCACTACCGAGGAATGGAGCGTACTTAGTCGTACGTGACATGACGAGAGATGCAGCGGAACGCAGATATTGGACTTTTTACGAAGCCGTCAAAGAAAAGTATGCAAAAGAAAGGGCGCCCCGCAGCTTGGCCTTCGGCTTCCCTCGCAGGAACGGTTTTTTCGGCGCGGGCAGAAACT
>JAXHVL010000157.1:0-4331 GCA_034189225.1 Thermodesulfobacteriota bacterium | reverse complement strand
AAGCTCGCGGTCTTTTGTTCTACAGACTTTTGCAACAGGCCGTGAATGTGCCATCAGTAACCTATAAAGAGATGGTAGCCCAAGGCCAAAATCAGGGTTAGCGAAGTGGATACCCCCTTTCTCAAATTTTGATATTGCCGCTAACTCATCAAGTTTAAAATCATCAAATCCTGCCATCTTTTCACTCCTTAAAAAGTTGATAAATTCTTTTCCCAACTCATTTAGCACATTTACATTTTTATTTGAAGAAATATGCTTTCGAATTAAATCTGCAATATCCCCCCAGGTAAAATTCCCCAGATAGCAGCAGAAATTATTTTCAGACTTGGAAAATTGTGTCACCGGGTAGACAGTGACCAGAGCTAGGTAATTTCTTTCTGGCCCTCGTGTTTCTTGATATTTACAATATTCATCAATTTGATTAAGAACTTCCTCATTCTCATCCTCTCCTTGCCATGGTGCACTCCAAACTTTATGTTCCACGAAAAGTGAATGATACTGATGATTTGTGGTCCAGAAAATAGCGAGATCAATGAACCGCCCGGATTCAGTTGTATATTGAGTTTCTACTTTGTAATTTTCCACACTGACCTGTCCGCCCTGTCTGCACAACAGTTTTGACAGATACTTTTCAAGAAGCTTCTTATCCTTGATCAGCAGGTATCCGGTTATTTCCGTGGTATAGTCTTCTAAAGGGGATCTGTTCGGTCGAGGCCTATATTTAAACAAGCTCTGAAAAAGATTAGCATCTGCCATGGTATATACTTTTAAAAGGTTTCCCCATTGTTTTCAATTTCCTGTTTTTGAGCATCAGAATCCATGGCAAGTGTTTTTTTATTGGACATGGAAAGCACCAGACGTTCAATAAGCTCTACAGGAAATTGGCAGGGATGTTCAGTTTTTTCGATGTGGTTATTTTTGACGTTTGGAATATTCCATACATCGCCTGGATTTTTGCCCAGAGGATTGCAAGAGTATTGGCCAGCCCTTGGCCCGTTGAAGAATTTTTTGTCAGGATATTTTTGTGGTATCCGCACCAGGTCGAGATTAAAAACATAGTCTTTCGTGTTACGCGTAAACCAGATGATCGTTTCATAGCGACCTGAAAAGCGTCTTGTGCAGTGTAATCCATGCTCAAAACGCCAGATATTACGATTCCGCATTTTTAAACCCAAATCCTTGAAGATAGGGTATAAGACAGTGTCCAGCGGAATTATTGAGCCATTATCAACATAATTGCCAACCTGCCAGCAAATACTTCCATTATCAGACAGTGTGCGGACACACTCTTTAATAACTTTTGCTTGTTATGTCAATCCCACGGGCTTTATCATACTTTTGGTTTAAAGTCTTCACCCTTGAAAAGGATCGACTTCAGCCATCGGAATCCGAATTGCATCAGCTCGATTTCATCGTTTTCAATCTTCTGCCGGGTTTCGTCATCCACCTCGTAACGGTCGAAAAACGAGCTTTCAAACACAAAGCGTTTAAAGGTATCCAGGTCATAGGATGCCATGAAAAACATTTTTTTGGCTTCCTGGGTCAGCATGATATTTGAGGGAAAGGAGCGTTTCCGGACCAGCAGGTCGGTCCACTCGGCATTGATCTCATCATGGATGTCCACCCCCTGATCCTTTCGCCATTCTTCCACGATCCAGGTCTTGTTTTCCTCAAATCCCTTGCAGTGGGGTTCGTTAATGAAAAAGTAAAACCCTTCCCCCTCGGTGGGAACATCTTCTTCCTTATGGCTCAGGGAGGCCACCCCCAGGGGATAATACCGGCAGGTGGTGGGCCGGTCTTCATATGCAATACATCCCGTCCCGTCTTTTACAAAAGGGCATGATTGCCGTTCATCATCCAGATGTTTCAGGGTGACCACCGGCAGATCGGTGTCTTCCAGAAGCTGGGGCTCGGTGTAGATGGACAGAAACTGGTCCGAGGGAAGCTCCAGCCGGTTTTTCAGTCTGAGTATATCATAGGGGGTCAGCATGATGGTGATGCCCCGGCAGCATTCGGTGAAGCACGGAACGTCCTTGTGGCATTCAAAGGTAAAGGTGTCGTCAAGGCCGAAGCGGATGGGCGTTACCTCCGCCTGCGGCTCGTTGTTTTTCTGATTGTCGTTCATTTTGGTTTCAAACTCCTTCTTCAGCTTTTTTGTATCCTTATATAATGTTGTCTGACATTGTCACAGTGTACCAGAAAGGTAAAGTCAAAAATATCCCCGGCCGGGTATTTTATGACATTTTATCCGCTGCCGGCAGTGCCTGTGAGGAGGCCTTTAAAATTTTCTTTGCAGGTTCTTGATTTTAGTGGTAAACGTCTATATGGTAATATACTTGGTGCTCCTGTGAACAAGCAACTGTCATAAAGAGGTACGGGTTTTTATGTGCAAATTGAGCTGCAGTGAATTCAAACCGGCCCGGCGGTTTATGGGACGGCTCCCCCACGGGGGCGATATCGTGACATCCATTGAAGATTTCTGCCGGGAAAACAGTATTCAGGCGGGAACATTGTCGCTTATCGGTGCGGTTTCTTCGGCCGTGCTGGGGGTTTATGATCAGAAACAGCAGGTATATGTGACCTGGCAGGTGACGGGCAACCTGGAGATTCTGTCCTGCACCGGCAATATTTCATTAAAAGACGGCGTGCCCTTTGTCCATGCGCATATTCTACTGGCCGATGAGCACGGCAAGATCACCGGTGGCCACCTGTTTTCAGAGACGGTGGCCTTTGCCGGCGAGGTCGAGATCGTGGCGCTTGATGGCGATCTTCTGGAACGGGCATACGACGAGACCACCGGCCTGATGCTGTGGTCGTGATGGGCAGTGATTTTTTACGAAGCCGTCAATTTAAAATATGTGGAGGTTTTTCGATGGAACTGAGTATTACGGAAGCAACAGCGCGGAAACCCCACCCCGATGACGGGGACCTTGCTTTCGGCACGGTGTTTACGGATCATATGTTTAATATGGATTACTCGACAGAGCGCGGTTGGCATAACCCGCGCATCGAGCCTTACGGCCAGTTCACCCTGTCACCGGCGGCCATGGTGCTGCATTACGGGCAGGCCATTTTTGAAGGGTTAAAGGCGTTTCGCACCGATGCCGGCGCCGTCCAGTTGTTCCGGCCGGAAAAGAATATGGCACGGTTGAACGCATCGGCCCGGCGGCTGTGTATCCCGGCGTTTGATGAAGCGGCCATCATGGAATGCATGAAACAGCTGATCGTCCTTGACGCGGACTGGGTACCGTCGGCCCTTGGAACATCCCTCTATGTCCGCCCGTTTATTTTTGCAACCGATCCTTATGTGGGGCTCAGGTCTTCTTATACCTACCGGTTTGCCATCATTCTTTCGCCGGTGGGCGCCTATTATCCGGAGGGGTTTGACCCGGTGAAGATATGGGTTAGCCGGGACTACGTGCGGGCCGTTCGCGGTGGCTTGGGGGACGTGAAAACCGCGGCCAACTATGCGGCCAGCCTTTACGCAACGGATGTGGCCCATGAAGAGGGCTACACCCAGGTACTGTGGCTGGACGGTGTGGAGAAGAAATACGTGGAAGAAGTGGGGTCCATGAATATTTTTTTCGTGATCGACGGCGAGCTGGTGACCCCCGCCCTCAACGGCAGCATACTGCCGGGCATCACCCGGGATTCGGTGATTGCGCTGGCAAAAAAATGGGGCATGCCCGTATCCGAGCGCCGCATCAGCATTGACGAGGTGTTTGAGGCCGGCCGAAACGGCACTCTCACCGAAGTGTTCGGGGCGGGAACCGCCGCCGCCATCTCGCCGGTGGGAATGATCAAGTGCGGCGCCGACCTCCTTGCTGTGGGAGACGGCAATGCCGGGCCGGTCTCAAAGAAGTTTTATAATGCCATCACGGATATTCAATACGGCAAGGCCGAGGATCCGGACGGGTGGATCACGCCGGTCTCATAAGCACTGTGACGCAATAATATCGTCACCGCAGAGACGCGGAGGGCGCAAGAGTTTCTATTCTCTTGCGCCCTCCGCGTCTCTGCGGTGACAATTTTTTTATTCATACTTTTCTTTGCTCGCCCAAAGAAAAGTATGCAAAAGAAAGGGCGCCCCGCAGCTTGGCCTTCGGCTTCCCTCGCAGGAACGCTTTTTTCGGCGCGGGCAGAAACTCGTTCACCTGCGGTGCTTTTGTAGGGGCAACCCCCCTGTGGTTGCCCATCAGTCGGGCGGCCACAGGGGGCCGCCCCTACAATGTCTGCCCGCGTCTTGCGGAAAAAACCGCTCCTGCTCGGCTGCGCTGCAAGGGGCGAGGCACGTGTTGCTGTTCAGTTGTTTCGGCAAACTGAAAAGCTTG
>JAXHVL010000156.1:0-23692 GCA_034189225.1 Thermodesulfobacteriota bacterium | reverse complement strand
GACGCGGGCAGACATTGTAGGGGCGGCCCCCTGTGGCCGCCCGACTGATGGGCAACCACAGGGGGTTGCCCCTACAAAAGCACCGCAGGTGAACGAGTTTCTGCCCGCGCCGAAAAAACCGCCCCTGCGAGGGTAGCCGAAGGCCCCAAAATATCAAATAGACGCGGGGCGCCCTTTCTTTTGCATACTTTTCTTTGTTGGTCTCGTAAAAAGTCAATTTTGGGACGGCAAAGTAAAAAGTTCAAGTTACGGCGAAGTCCTTTCACTCTCGAGGAATGGAGCGTACTTGGCGGTACGTGACATGACGAGAGATGCAGCGCAACAAAGAAATTGGACTTTTTACGAAGCCGTCAAAGAAGATGGTCTCGTAAAAAGTACATAAAGAGATTTTTTTATTTCAACCATGAAGATCATGAAGAAATAGAAAATTAACAATAATTTCAAAATTTTTAAATTTTCACAACAACTGATTGCAAGGGTGTTTGTTTTGATCATTGGAACATTTGATATTCGGATTTGTTTCGAATTTCGCGCTTTGCGCCTTACCGGCATACCCTTTTACCGCTGACCTGGCCCAGAGGACCATGTTTTATAGACTGAATAAAAGAATTGACGTTGAGGGCTTTTCACGTCCTCCCCCTCTTTTCTTGACAATCAGACGTCCATATAATATCCGTATACTGATACAAAAGACGAAACCCGTAATCAACCCAGGGAGAAAAAATGAAGAAAATCGGCATTATCGGTGGATCCGGCCTGGACGACCCAGGCCTTCTGCACGAACCTGAGGAAAAAACGGTGGTCACCCCCTATGGCGAACCTTCCACCCCGCTGCTTTGCGGCGACGTGGAAGGCGTAGAGGTGGTCATCATTGCCCGGCACGGCAAGCAGCACCAGTTTTCCCCCACCCAGGTGAATTACCGGGCCAACATACATGCCCTGAAAGCGCAGGAAGTCACCCATATTCTGGCCACCACGGCATGCGGCAGCCTGAAGAAAGAAATCGGCCGCGGGCATTTTGTGATTCTGGATCAGTTTATCGACTTCACGAAAAAACGGAAAAACACTTTCTTTGAATCCTTTGAAGGCGAAGACCTGAGCGCCCACACCCCCATGGCCGACCCCTTTGACGAATCGCTTCGCCGGGTGCTTATCGACACCTCAGGCCAGATGGAGCTGACCACCCATGAGCGGGGAACGGTGATCACCATCGAGGGCCCCCGGTTTTCCACCCGCGCCGAATCAAAGATGTTTCAGGCATGGGGGGCGGATGTGATCAACATGTCCATTGCCACGGAAGCCGCCTTGGCCAACGAGGCTGAAATCCCTTACGCGGCAGTGGCCATGTCCACCGATTACGACTGCTGGAAGGAACACGAAGACCCCGTGTCCTGGGAAGGGGTAATGGAAGTATTCAACAGCAACGCCCAGGCCGTGAAAGACCTCTTACTGACCGCTGTTACAAAAATCTGAAGGGAGAAACCGATCATGGATATTAAATCCTGCGTACGCACCATTCCCGACTGGCCCGTGGAGGGCGTAATGTTCCGGGACATCACCACCCTGCTTCAGGACCCGGCCGCATTCAGGGAAACCATCGACCGGTTTTACGACCGGTACAAGGATATGGCCATCGACAAAATCGTGGGCATCGACGCCCGGGGACTGATCTTCGGTGCACCCCTGGCCTACAAGATGGGCGTGGGGTTCGTGCCGGTGCGCAAAAAAGGCAAGCTTCCCCATAAAACCGCCGAAGCCACCTATGCGCTGGAATACGGGGAAAGTTGCGTGGAAATCCACGAGGATGCCGTCAAACAGGGAGAACGGGTGCTGATCATCGATGATCTTATCGCCACCGGCGGCACCATCGAAGCGGCCATCAAGCTCGTAGAAAGATTGGGCGGCGAGGTGGTGGAGTGCGCCTTTGTCATTGACCTGCCGGACCTCAAGGGTAAGGAAAAAATAAAGGGCTACAACATTTTCGCGTTAATGGAGTTTGAAGGCGAATAGACGGTGCAGCAAAAACCCCTTATCCTATGGGCTGTGATATTTCTCGTTTGCGTGCTGGCTGCCGCCCATGCGGCATCAGCGGAGAAGGACCGGCCGGCGGAAACGATCACCCCGCAGACGGCAAGGGCCGAGGGGGTTAAATTCGAGCTGGAATGGGACGCCTATTACACATCGGCCGCCGCGATTATCAGCATGACCGATGACCCCATTTCCAAGGTGGGTGAAAAAAACGAATTTGATGTGTACCGGGATCTGTTGAAACACTCCTTTGTGCCCAGCCACCTGCTGCTGGAGGCCAGCGTCTACCCCATGCCCTGCCTGGGAAGCCTGATCAAACAGGATCAGCGCGGATTTTACGAGGATGCCGAGGTTGCCGACGGGTTCAACCTGCTAAAGGCCGTAACCGCCGGGTTTGACGAACCCTACGCGATTTCCCTGTTCACCGGTAACGTGGTGAGTTTCGAAAAAAAAGGAGAAAAGCGCAAAGCCGGCAATAACGGTTATATGGGATATCTGGTCAGTGCCGGGGATTATCATATAAAGGAAAACGAATTTATTTATGACAAATGGTGCGAGCTCGAATGGAAATTAAAGGGGGACCGGGTTTTCAGCAACCAGACCCTGTCATGGAGCTTTCGGGTGGGCACCAAAATCCACGACCACCCGGAGATCACCGATTCGGTTTATATTTCCCTGCGGCGAAGCCGGCTTGATTTTGAGGCCCCTGCCGATTCCATTTTGAAAAACAGTGGGTTTGAATACACGTTCAGCGCCACCGAAGGCACATTCAAGCCGATCAGCCACTATTTTTCCGTGGACAAAAAATGGCCGCTGAAAGACAAAAAACTGGCCTTTTCTCTGGTGCTGGGGTTTGTCTGGGAAACCGACCGGAAGTATACCGGTACCCTCTCCCGGAACAAGGACAGCGATTTTCAGGTGTTCATAAGGCCGAATTTCTATTTTTAAAACAAATGGTGCTGAAACAGGAGACTGCCATGGAGGATTATGACGTATATGAACTTTCCCTGGATGACCACTTTTACTTTGCCTGCAATCCGGGGGTTCCCTGCTTTAACGCGTGCTGCGGTGATTTAAGCCAGTACCTCACGGCCTATGACATTCTGCGGCTGAAAAACCATCTGGGAATGTCCTCCTCAGATTTTCTGGCCGCCTACACGAGTCAGCACATCGGCGGCGAAAGTGGACTGGTGGTGGTTTCCCTCAAGCCCGATCCCGCATCCAGCGAATTGCGATGCCCGTTTGTAGGGCCCGAAGGGTGTCAGGTTTATGAAGACCGCCCCTCATCCTGCCGTGCCTACCCCTTGGCCCGGGTGGCGGCCCGGTCACGGGAAACCGGCGCCATAACGGAACGCTACATGCTGATGAAAGAACCCCATTGCCAGGGATTCGACCAGGAGCGGACCCTTACCGTCCGCCAGTGGATAACCGAACAGGGGCTGGAACCATACAACCGGGCAAATGACCTGATGATGGAACTCATCAGCGCCAAAAACCGTTTCTCGCCGGGGCAGCAGCTGGACCTGGCTGCGCGGAACATTTTTTATACGGGATGCTATGATCTGGACCGGTTCCGGCAAGAGGTGCTTGAAACCGGGAAACTGGATGACGTGGGGTTTGACGAAGACCGGCGGCAGGCGGCGAAAACAGCTGACGAGGTGCTGCTGCCCATGGCACTGGAATGGGTAAAGAGGATGCTTTATGGCACCACCTATTGATGGCAAAGTGGCCCTGGTACTGGGGGCTGTCAAGGGTATAGGGCGGGAAATCGGCCTGGCCCTGGCCCGGGAGGGTGTCAAAACAGGGCTGACCCATTTCGACTGGCCGGAAAGCCTTCCGGAAATGACGGCTGCATTTACGGAAACCGGAACCGAGCACCTGATCCTGAACGTGGACCTGAATGACACGGCCGCGATCCCGGACATGATGGGCCGCGTGGTGAATGAATTCGGCCGGCTGGACATCCTGATCAACAACATCGAGCGGGGGGGCTGGCCCGTGGTCCATGGCGAGTATACCCGGACCCAGTGGGATCTTGAACAGGCCACTACGCTGCGGGCCAAGCAATGGGTGTTCCACCATGCCCTGCCCCACCTCAAGGCTTCGGGAGGCGGGGTGGTGATCAATTTTTCATCCATCGCCGGCATGGTGGGCCGTTCTGGGCCTGCCGGAATGGTGTTCAACGACGGGTATGCAGCGGCAAACCGGGGCATTTCCATGCTGACGGAAACATGGGCGCGGTTGGGCGCCCCGTACGTCCGGGTCAACGAAATCATGCTGGGCTTTTTCGAAACCCGTCACGCGGAAAAAACACGCGGATGGGGGCTGCTAACAGACGCTCAGAAAACCGCGATCACCGGACACACCCTGCTCGGACGTACCGGCAAAATACAGGATATTATCAATGCCGTTATGTTTATTATCAGGGATGCGCCATTTATGACGGGCAGCGTCCTGCGACTGGATGGAGGGTATGTGCTGGGCGGGGAAGCCATTGCGCCCATGCCGGAAGGGGTGGAGTAAAGAACCCTACAGTGCATCTCCCCGCACGGCCAGCGTAAATAGATGCGTGTCATCCATCATGAAATAACCGACCACGGTTTTATCGTCTTCCAGGGGAGGCGCTGCCTCGCTGAGAACGGGAAGGCTGATTTCAAAGGTCTCCCCCTCGGGGGTGAGGTGCTTGGCCATCATGCCGGCGATGGTATTCAACAATTCGCCCACCGCATCCCGTATCTTTTCAGGCGGCGGGTCCGCCTCTTCATCCAAGCCGAGAAGATTGTCAGTGACCTGAGCGGCCATCGGCTGCCGCATGATCAGCTGAAGGGTCAAGTAAACCGGGTTGGTTATATCCAGACTTGCGGAAACGAGGCCTTTCTTTTCCGGTATCTTCGCCCCGCCGGCAGTTTGTGAAAAATATTCAGGATCAGGATCGGCGGGAAACACATCGGCAAATACCATGGTTGAAAATGTCGTAGTGACCGCCTCGTCAATAATCCCTTTTAGTTTCCGGGCTTCAATTTTCACGGCTCACTCCTCCTCTGAAATCAGGGGTTCAATGGCTTCCGCCACTTCAGGCGGTGAAATGGGCTTGCTCACCACCGCCAGGGCCTGCATGTTTTTCAGCTCTTCAATCTTCTGTGGACTGGCGGCGCTGGTGACGACGATAACAGGGATTTCGTGCATACGGGGCGACGATTTGATTCGCCTCAACAGGGATACGCCGTTCATTTCGGGCATGATCAGGTCGGTGACGACAAGATCGGCTGGCTGCTCTTTCAACAGTTCCAGCGCCTCCCTGCCGTTGGCCGCTTCAAGGAATTCCGCGTCCTCAAATCCCGCGATCTCCAGGCAACGCTTGATAAAAAGCCGGGCCGTACCGGAATCATCTGCAATCACTATGCGTTTCATTCTTCTGCCTCACTTTCACCGAAAACGTCCGACTGCATCTTTTCAAACTCCACTGCCACGGCGATCATGAGACTGTCGAGGCCGTTTCTGTCAAGATCGATATAATCCCTGTAACGTTCATCGAGTTGATAGGCCATGGTGTCGGCGCCGGTACCGGACCCGCCCATCATGGATATCATATCCGCCAGATGGATTAAATACACCAGGCACCGATGCACATCCGGGGCGTCCCCCGGTTTATGGTGGTGCTGAATGACCGCCTGCAGATGCTCCGGCAGCTTCCAGTGTCGCGCGAGTTCACCCCCGACGTCGCAGTGATCAGTTCCGAACGTCACTTTCTCGGCCTCGAAAAAATCTTTCGCCGTGCCCTCATCGATCTTGTGAAGCATATCCGCCGCCTTGCCGCCCATGAACATGGAAAGGACGGGTTTGCCGATGTCATGAACAATGCCGGCGGTAAACGCCCGGCCGGAGGAAATGGTTTCCTTTGCCCGTGCTGCCAGTTCTCCGCCGGCAATGGCCGTCCGGAGGGAATGGGCCCACATTTCCCCTTTCCGGCTTTCATATCCCGACAGAGGGCGGTTGAAAAACCGAGGAGCACAGGTTTTCAGCGCTATACTGGCGATAACCTTTTCCCCCGTATAGGGCAGCGCCTTTGCCACCGTATCAATCTGATAGCGGAGATTAAAGGCGGCGGAGTTTACCAGCCGCAGCACCTCCACGGTCAGGGCAGAATCGGTTTCCACGATTTTCGACACATCGGCCAGGGAATGATTCTCATCGCCGAGAACTTCCATCAGCCGCATGGCGCTGTATGACATCACCGGCATTGCCCGGGCTTTTTCGATTATTTCTTTTACGTCAGTCATTCAAATACTCCTTTTCAGGGGACCTCATTCAGTCAGGACCCTGCCGATGTTTTCCGACAGCTCCGCCTGCTGAACCGGTTTTGCCTGAAAGATGGTGGCCCCGGTTTCAAGGAAACGGGCAATATCCTTGACCCCCACATAAGCAGAAACGATGATAACCGGGAGGGTTCTGTATGCGTCGCTCGACCGGACATGTTCGATCAGCTCCAGGCCGCTCATTTCAGGCATCATCACATCCGTTACAAGCAACTCGAAGGCATCGTCCACCGTCAGCGTCTCCCACGCATGCCTGCCATTCGGGCTGACAAACACCTCATGACCGAGATCGGTCAGCATCTTCCGAACCACCCGCTGTGAAACCTTATCGTCCTCTGCCACAAGCACTTTTGCCATTACCAACCCCCCTTTTCTCGATAACAACCGATTCTCCGGTTCCTTAGGGTCTGTCAAAAAATAAGTGCGTCACACCGAGGTTGTCGATTCGCCCGTCCGGCAAGGCGCGCGACTGAGGCATAGTAAGTCTATGTCGCAAGGAGCGCAACGCCGCTGGACGGGATGAAACGGCAACCGAATGTAACAGTTATTTTTTGACAGACCCTTAATCAGACCGGAGAATTTATATGTTCCAGTTCTCCCTTCCGGGGGAAGAAATAATAATTTTACCGGTATTGACATGAACGGCCACGGTCCGGCTGATGGCCCCGCCCACATCTTCTGCCACCGGTCCCAGTCCATATTTCCACAAACTCTTTTTCACGGCCAGCACATTCCTGTTGCCAATATTGAAAAGGCCGTTGGGGTCCATTACCCTGGCCCCGCCGGCTAGCTTGATTTTATAGCTCTTTGCCCTGGTGTTCCCGCTGACGTCATTCATTCTTTCCATCAATACCGGTATGGCCGTATCCACGAAATACCCCGGCAGCTCTTTACACCGGACCGGATCGGCTTTTGATTCGGGAAAGGCCACATGGGCCATGCCGATGGTCCGGGTGGGCGGGTGCAGTACAATCACCGCCACACAAGATCCCAAGGCGAAGGTTTTCAATACGGTCTCTGCCGTGTTGGTTGCATCATATTCACCGATTCCGATAATCAGGTGCTTCATGTTCTCCGTCCCGCGATGAGGTCAAGTACTTTGGAAGGAATTTCATTCAACGGCACCAGCTTTTCCGCTCCCCCGTTCTTATACGCCTCCATCGGCATACCGAACACCACACTGGTCGCCTCGTCCTGGGCAAGTGTCCGGGCCCCGGCCTGCCGCATGGCAAGCATTCCGCCGGCACCATCCTTACCCATACCGGTCAGCATCACTCCGACGGCGTTTGCGCCCACATGTTTTGCCGCCGATTGCATCAATACCTCCACCGACGGACAATGGCCGAAAACCGGTTCACCCGCCTCGGCACGAACCTGATAAATCCCTCCGGACCGGACGATGCGAATATGTATGCCGCCGGGTGCAATCAGTACCCGACCGGACATAACCCGGTCCCGGTCTTCCGCCTCTTTTACATCCATCTCGCACAAATCATTCATCCGCTCGGCAAACATTTTTGTGAACTTGGCGGGCATGTGCTGGACAATGACGACGCCCGGCGCCACCACCGGAAAGGCTGAAATCACCTTTCGAATGGCCTCGGTCCCTCCGGTGGAGGCCCCGATAACGATCACCTTGTCCGTGGACTCTTCAAGCGCCCTGGAGGCTTTGACCTTTTGCACCGGTTTCACCGGCTTTTTATTTTTCCAATGGGACACATTGGCGGTGGCCGCCGCTTTGACCTTGTCCCGCAATTCGCCCAGCATCTCGTTTAAGCCGCGTGCCACATCGCTTTTGGGCTTGGTGACAAAATCAATAGCGCCGGCTTCCAGTGCATCCAGGGTGATCTGCATGCCCTTGCCGGTTAATGCACTGACCATCACCACGGGTAAGGGGTACTGGGGCATCAACCGCCGCAGAAACGCCACCCCGTCCATCCGGGGCATTTCCACATCCAGTGTCAATACGTCCGGCGCCAAGCTGACGATCATATCTCTGGCCTGATAAGGGTCTGACGCCTTGCCGACCACTTCGATGCCGGGGTCCATGGAAAGGCCCTGGGAAAGAATATTCCGGACCAGCGCCGAATCATCCACGACTAAAACACGTATGGGGTTCGCCATCAGGTTTTCCTTTTCCGGTATATCGCTGGCTGCACATACTCATACAGATTATTGTTTCGCTGAAGGGTCTCGGAATGACCGATAAACAGGTAACCGCCGGGAACATTAACATCGTGGAATTTTTGAACCAGTTCATTCCGTGTTTTCTGATCAAAATAAATCATCACATTGCGGCATGAAATAATATGAAACTGTTTTTTGAAAGGAAACACCTTGTTCATGAAGTTAAAGCGGCGGAACACGATCTCCAGGCTCAAACAGTCCGCCACCTTCCAGGCATTTTCATCGACTTTCTTGAAATATTTCCGCTTGCGGTCGGGTGACACCAGCTTGAGACGATCCTCGGGGTAGACCCCCGCTTTAGCGCCGGCCAAGGCCGCCATGGAAATATCGGTCGCCAGCAGCCCCGCATCCCAGTTGCGATAATCCGTGCCGAAATATTCCAGCATCTCGATGAGAAACGAATACGGCTCGTCCCCATAAGAGCACCCCGCACACCACATGCGAAATTCCCTGGAGCGCTCTTTTTTCAGACGGTCCACCATTTCCGGCATCGCCTGTTTGACAAAAAAATCAAAATGGGCCTGCTCCCGGAAAAAAAAGGTATGATTGGTGGATATCCGGTTGCTCAGTTCACCCAGCGCCTGACCGGTTGCATCGCTTCGCACATAATCCAGATATTCACTGAACGAAGCAAACCCCTTGGCCTTAATCACCCGTTGAAGCCGGCCTTCCACAAGGGAACGTTTTTTTGCGCTCAGGTTGATGCCGAAATTATCATAAACCAGTTCCCGGATGGCATTGAACTCGGAGTCTTTTATATGAACGGTTCCGAAATTATTTTTTACAAAATTTGAATTGCCCACCGTCGGCTCTTTGCTTATTAAGTAGTGCCCATCGATAAATTGCTATTTTGCCCGATTTCTGCGTCAGGCTCAAATTTTAATCCTCAAAATACGCAAAGTATTCCTCCGGTTAAAATTTTCGCCTTCCTTGAACTCGACCAAAATATCTAATTTCTGGACGGACACTAAGTAATCTGGCTGTCTATTCAACAGCCGATTCGATCTTCTCAAGCTCCTCATCATAGAGAAGCTTCTGAAGATCCAGCAGTATCTTGACCTCCTCCTCGAGCTTACCGAGCCCCTTGATATACCTGGAGCCGGGCTTGTTGCTCATCCTCGGCGGCGGCTCCACATTCTCCTCCTTGATGTGAACCACATCCCTTACCTGGTCCACGATCAAACCGACGAACATCTCCCTGATGGTGACGACGAGAATACAGGTCCGGTCATTGTATTCCATGGGCGCCATTTTAAACCTCAGACGCACATCGATCACGGGGATCACCTGGCCACGCAGATTAATCACGCCCTTTACAAATCCGGGCATGTCCGGGACCTCCGTTATCTTCTGCAGACCGGCGACTTCCAGAACGCAGCTTATATCAACACCGTATTCCTCGTCACCCACCTGAAAGGTGAAATACATATCCTTTTGCGCGTCTTCATTTTCATCGTCATCATCATAAAATTCAACGCCCAATACATCCTTGGATTCCGTTGTCATGATTGATCTCCTTGAAATTTAACATTCCCATCAAGCGGCCTGATTGTTCTGCTGCTCGCGCACCTTTTTAATCAGACCGCCAGTATCCAGAATAAGACTTATGGTGCCGTCACCCTGAATCGTACAGCCGGATACCCCCCTGACATTGCCGATATATTCTGACAACCCCTTGATAACCGCCTGCTGCTCGCCCAGAAGCTCGTCTATCATAATGGCCGCCGACTCTTCCTGGGTCCCCACGATAACGACCAGTCCACCGACCAGATCTGTATTATCGGCCGGGATATTGTGCAGTTCATGCAGACGGATCACCGGCACGAATTCTCCACGGAATTTGACCAGCTCCTGGCCGTCCATGGTTTTTGTAATCATGGCCTTTTCCACTTGAATGGATTCACGAATGGCAAGCAGCGAGATAATGTAATAGGCCGTGCCGACCCGGACCAGCATCCCTTCGATAATGGCCAGGGTCAACGGTATGCTGAGGATGACAAGCGATCCCTGGCCGGGCTTGCTGTGGACTTCCACGTGCCCGTTGATTTTCTCAAGATTCCGGCGAACCACATCCATGCCAACGCCGCGGCCGGAGATATCCGTCACCTCGGCGGCGGTTGAAAAACCGGGCTTGAAAATCAGCTCAAAGACTTCCCGGTCGGTCATGGCGGCGGTATCTCCCTTGACCATATCCCGTTCAAATGCCTTGGCCAGTATCCGTTCCCGGTCCAGGCCCCGCCCGTCATCGCTAATGGTGATCCATACCTCCCCGCCTTCGTATTTTGCCTCCAGCAGCAGCTTTCCAACAGGCTCCTTTCCGGCGGCAATCCGTTCCTCAGGGGTTTCAAAGCCGTGATCCAGGGCATTGCGAACCAGATGCACCAGCGGATCGGCGATCAGCTCCGAGACGGTCTTGTCGATCTCCGTATCTTCCCCCAGCAGTTCCAGGTCCACCTTTTTCCCCGCCTTGTTGGACAGATCATGAACCAGCCGGATCATCTTGCGAAAAACCCCCGAAATCGGGAGCATTCTCACCGACAGTGCAATGTCCTGAAGGTCCCGGACGATTTTGTTCATCTGGGCCGCTGCCCGTTCAAAATTATCGAATTCATACCCTTCCAGATCCGGGTTCCGGCGCACCATGCTTTCGGCGATAACAAGCTCGCCCACGAGATTGATCAGTTGATCCAGCTTGAGTAATTCCACACGGATATCCTTGCGGGCCACCGCCCGTACCTTCATGCCGCTTTCCGGCCCGGCTTTGGGAGCTTCTCCATCGCCGTCCCCGTCGTCGCCTTTATCACCATCCCGTAAAATCGACGCTCCGGCGGAAGATATCAACGGCTCGGTTTCCTCATCCTCATCCGAAGGGGGGATATCCGCAGTCGTCTCACCTGTTGCGTTATTTTGGGCTTCCTGGTGTTGCTTTTGTGCCTTTGCGGCCGCCGGGGTAATATCATCCAGCATATCCAGCAACACCTGCATATTTTCGATTTTACCTTCACCGCCCTTGGAAATATCGGCAACGCCGTTGCGCAAAACATCAACCACGTGGAGCAGGGCGGGAATATTGGAACCGTCGGGCGTCACCACACCGCTTTTTACACTGTCCAGATAGGCTTCCGCCTTATGGCTGAGGGCCTCGAAATCGGAAAACCCCATAAAGCCGCAATTGCCCTTAAAGCTGTGGGTGAGCCGATAGGCTTCCTCGATGTGGTCCATGTTTTCCGGCGTCTTTTCCAGTTCAAGCAGGGAGGCTTCCACCTGTTCAAGCTGCTCCTCGCCTTCCTGGGCAAAACTCTCTATCATTTCCGGCGTCAATGCCAGTTGCATGTCATTGTCAGCAGACGTTCCCGGCTTTTCCGTCACCGGCGTTTCAGCGACATCTTCGCCGGCGGTCGCCGCATCCGTTGTGCTGATCAACGCTGCCTTGTCTTTTCCTTCGTTTGACCGCTCCGTGTCCGCCTTTCCATCCTTTGATCCGGTCTTTGGGGCCTCTGCAGCGGTTGTTGCCCCCGTAATCCGCTGGCTCAGCTCCGCCACCATTCGTTCCACCGCAACCTCCAGGCCGACGTCGCTGCCGGTTTCCTCGATCCGGGTGAGCATTTCCGAAAGGATGTCGCAGGTCCGGCAGAGCATATCCGTGTCACTGGATGAAAACGCGAACTTCCCCCCTCTGAATTTATCCAGAAGGGTCTCGGCCTCGTGGGTCAGTTTGACGATTTGCTCAAACTGAAGAAAGCCGGCCGTCCCTTTGATGGAATGAAACAGCCGGAAGATCAGATTGGTGGTGTCGTCATCCGCCCTGCCGTGCTGTTCCACCATGCTGCCCAGATCAATCAGAGAAGGTTCGACTTCTTCTATCATCTCCCGGCTTTCAGAAACAAAAGAACTGACGTTTTCGTCCATTTTACCATTACCGTCGGTCATTTTTGGCTAACTCCTTGCACAGTGAAATGCATCGGCTGGTTGCACACCCGGCGCGGGTGCAATATGCAATAAAGATGAATCTGTATTGAAAATTATCGAAAATGGTGAAAGGTATTGCAAAACCGTTTAATGATACGTTTATACTCATTATTATAGCACAATCCACGATTGAAGCAAGGCTTTTCCCATTCCGGCCCCGTTGCATACCGCCGCAAAGGTATCCACACCTCTTTTATTCAGTCAATAAACATCCGACCCCAGAGGGGGCCGGCTTTGGTTACCCTTATAAGGGGATTGTTTGAAGGCTTCGTACGTGAACGGTTAAAATTCGAAATTCGAAGCACGAAATGCGAAACAAATTTTAAACCCGAATTTTTAAATTTTCAAAACAACTGATTGCAAGGGTGTATGTTTTGATAATTGGAACATTTGCCATTCGGATTTGTTTCGAATTTCTAATTTCGAATTTCGTGCTTTACTCCTTACCGGCATAGCCTTTTATCGCTGACCTGGCCCAAAGGACCAGGTTTTTTAGACTGAAATAAAGCATGCCCCTCTGGGATCGGATGTTTATCCGTGTATTCAGGGTCTGTTAAAAAATAACTGTTACATTCGGTTGCCGATTCATCCCGTCCAGCGGCGTTGCGCTCCTTGCGGCATAGACTTACTATGCCTCAGTCGCGCGCCTTGCCGGACGGGCGAATCGACAACCTCGGTGTGACACACTTATTTTCTGACAGACACTTACAGGGAATGCTATCCGCTTCCCCATACCGCTTCCGTGTCAGGCGATGGCAGGGAAAGGGACCGGTCCGGGGCCTGATCGGGTGCCGAACCGGACGGACGGGCCACTGCCTGTTCGGCAATTTTAAAGCGCATCATTAACTGCCGCACCCTGCCGGCCTGGGAAGAAAGTTCCTGTGCGGCCGCAGAGGTTTCCTCGGCATTGGCGGCATTCTGCTGGGTCACGCTGTCAATCTGGGAAATGGCCTGGCCGATCTGGCTGACCCCGCTGGTCTGTTCGTTGCTGGCCGCTGCGATTTCATCCAGCAGATCAGCCACCTTTGTGATGCCCCCGGCAATGGTGTCCAGGGACTTTGATGTCTGTTCCGCAATCTCGTTGCCGGCAGAAACCTTCTTTATCGCGTTTTCAATCAACGTTGCGGTTTCACCGGTGGCCTTGGCGCTTCTGGAGGCCAGGCTGCGCACTTCCTGGGCTACCACCGCAAAGCCCTTGCCGTGCTTGCCGGCCCGGGCCGCCTCAACGGCGGCGTTTAAGGCCAGCAGATTGGTCTGAAAGGCGATGTCATCGATGGTTTTGATAATCTTCGATATTTCCTGGCTCGAATTGTTGATCTCATTCATGGCCTCGACCATATCGCCCATCTGCCGGACCCCGGTCTGGGAATCGTCCCGGGCGCTTGCCGCCAGTTTGTTGGCCTGATCCGCGTTTTCCGCGTTGCTGGTGGTCTGGGAACCGACCTGGGTGATCGAAGAGGACACCTCTTCCAGAGAGGACGCCTGTTCCGTGGCCCCCTGGGACAGGGTCTGACTGGCCTCGGCCACCTGGTTGGAGCCCGCATCCACCTGTTCGGATGCCGCATGGAGCTCGCTCACGACATTGTTCAGGCTTTTTACCATGGTGTGCAAGGCATTGCCCAGGCTGTCCTTTTCAGAAACCACCCGGACATCCCGGGTGAGGTCGCCCCCGGCAATGGCCTCGGCCACATCGGCCTTGGCCTGCATTTCTTCGGCCACATTGTTCAGGGCCGCGCTCATTTTCCCCATCTCGTCATGGCGCACCTCCAGCCGGGCGGTCAAATCCCCCTGCTGAAGGGTTTCCGCAAACCCCAGCACCCGGTTCACCGGTCCCAGTATCGCCTTCAGTAAAAACAGCACAAGCACAACGGTCACGATAATGCCCACCCCGATGATGGAAAAAAAAGATATCACGGTATCCCTGAACATGGCCTTTGCCCGGTGATGAGCCTGTTCGGCCTTCTCAAGGCTGAGCTGAGTCAATGCATCAATGGGATCCCGCATGGCTTCAAATTTCTGCTGCCCTTCGGTCAGCGCCAGGTCAAGGGCAAGGCGCCGGCCCGCACGGGTATCGTCCTTTCGGTTGTCCACAATACGCCGGGATACACTTCCCCATTCCGCCCTGGCCTGTTTATAATCCTCATAAATCCGGGCCTCCGCGTCGCCGGGGGTAAGCTTTTTGAACTTTTCCATTCGGTCGGCCGACTGCTGAAAATTCTCCTCATAGCTCGCCACCAAATCCCCGAATTCCTTGGATTTCACATCCGTGAACAACATGGACCGCTCGGCCACCAGTAACTGTTGCAAATCCCGGTCCGCTTCAATAAGCGCATCAAGGGCCGGCATTCGAACAGAAAAAATATCATCCAGATTCTGGTAGATAGCGCCAATACTCCGGTAGCCCACCAAGCCGATCACCACCATCAGCAGCACCATAAAGGAAAAACTGACAACCAGCTTGGCTTTCATGCTTAAATTCTTAACATAATCCTTCATGTCCTTCCTCCTTCACAGCACTCACCACAGGGGTGCTGTCTTTCATTACGGATTTTGCTCCAACTGGTCCAGATCAATGCCGAATGTAATAGCGCCGATGGCTGCCCCGCCGTCCATGACCGGCACCGAGACCTGGGAGATATAGGCCTGGGCGCTGTCATCAAATTCCACGTCATCCACAAACACGGCGCCCTGGCCATTGTTGAACGCCTTCTTGAACTTGGCCTCATCCCCCTGCCAGTAATCCGAGGTCTTATCGGTCATGGCCACGTTCGCGCCCTGGTTGTCCATCACGAAAATCTCAGCATAATACGGCTTGTTTTCCTGAAGTTTCTTAAGATACGCACCACATTCCGAGATCATCATGGCCTTCATGAACCCTGCAATACCAGGCGTATTCTGCCACCTGTCATCCATGGCCTTGATCTGCTCAAGGGTTTTGCCTTCCGCATTGGCCGCCGTCACGGCTTTGACGATCTCCGGTGATGTGCCATAAGCCTTCAGCGTGGATTGGGCCAGATCGACCACTGACTGCGGGGCTGCTTCGCCGCCGGCAACCGGGCCGGCAAGCACTGCCCCCATTGTCATAACGCCGATAAAAACGACAATAATCGATTTCATGGCATGTCTCCTTTGGTTTTATAAGTAAACATCCGACCCCAGAGGGGGCCGGCTTTGGTTACCCTTATAAGGGGATTGTTTGAAGGCTTCGTACGTGAACGGTTAAAATTCGAATTTCGTGCTTTACTCCTTATCGGCATAGCCTTTTATCGCTGACCTGGCCCAAAGGGCCAGGTGTTTTAGACTGAAATAAAGTATGCCACTGGGAATAATTCCACACGGATACAATAAGCATGAGAGGTTGAGGGGCGATACAATGCGCTTTACCCGTCTGGCTTCGATTCGGTATCAGCACGCCCGGGTAAGATAAAAGGCAAGGGCCCCGTTGAAAACAGAATCATGTTTTCAAAAAGGCTTACTTATAATATAACAGATGGACGTTTTTTGCAACATCTTTTCACATCTTCTGTGCGTTTATATTTTTACTAAAAGTTTAATAATATAGCCGATAATCAGTGCAACAGTATGGCACCAAGAAGCAACCAAAAGACATTGATGTATTACGGCTGGCATATCGTGGCCGTGGCGTTTGCCGCCAACTTCATGGCTGTGGGGACAGGGCTTTATGCCTTCAACGCCTTCCTGGAACCGGTATGCCAGGCAAGGGAGTGGAGCCGGACCCAGGTCAGCATCGCCCTAATGCTCGGCACGCCCTGCGGTCTGCTGGCCCAGCTTGTATACGGCACGCTTATTCTTCGACTGGGAGTAAAACGCCTCATGGTATTCGGGGCCGTAACGGCCGGCCTGGCGTTCATGCTGATTTTCCGGGCAACCCACCTGTGGCAGTTTTATCTCCTGTATATGCTGCTGTATGTGGGCAACGGCGCTTACGGCGGCATTGTGGCAAACGCGGCCGTCAGCAACTGGTTTGTAAAAAAACGCGGAAAGGCCCTGGGCATCGCCACCGCCGGCATGACCCTTTCCGGCGCCGTGCTCCCGTTTGCCGCCATGCTGATGATTTTTCACATGGGCATGGAAGCCGCCGCTATTTTCATCGGTGCGGCCATCCTTGCGGTGGCACCGCTTGCCCTGCTGGTGATCGTGAACTGGCCCGAAGATCGCGGTCTGCTGCCGGACGGCGAGCCTCATGATGAGGACAGCGGAACCACCGATCCTTTTGCAGACGGCCTTTCCACCGGTATCGCAAGCCCGGGACTGCCTCTGAAGCCTGTTGCATCAATGGATACCGGGAATACCCGGGATAACGATCAATTCCACTGGCCCCTGTCCCGGCTGATACGAACCCCGGCGTTCTGGAAGCTTGGTGGCGCCTATGCCATGACCCTCATCGGCGTAGTGGGTGTGATGTCCCAGATGAAACCGAGGTTTGTGGATATCGGATTTTCAGACACCACCGCCATGGGTATGATGGCGGTGGCCGCCCTTGCCGGCACCGCGGGCAAATACATCTGGGGGCTGTTCTGCGATTTCTTCCCTGCCGCCCGGGTAGCGGCCGCCATGATGGCGGTCAATGCCGTGGGCCTGGTGGTGGCGCTGATAGCCCATTCGATGGCCGGTATGGTGATTTTCGTGCTGATATTCGGCTTTGCCATGGGCGGGGTCATGTCCACCTATCCGGCCATTGTCGCCGATTTCTTCGGCCGCAGGGCCTTTCCCGCGGTGTACCGGTTCATGGCCCTGTTTCTCATCCTTCAGATGCTGGGGTTTGTGATCGCGGGATTGAGCTTCGACCTGACCGGGTCTTATGATGCCGCCTATGCGGTTTTCATTCTGCTGGATGTGCTGGGGGTGGTGACCGTCCTGTCGGTCAAGCGCCCGGATTGATGGGAGAGCACCTGATCTCTCCTGACCTCTCCTGACCTCTGATGACCAGCGGCAAATAATTTCGCCACAGACAGACACAGACAAAAACGTATGATCGGAAGAAGCGTCTGTGTTTTTCTGTGTGGGTCTGTGGCGAATTCTCCTTTGTCCCCTCGCTCAACGTGGGAACAAGACCGGAAAAACGCACCGCGGAGCCGCAGAGAAGCCAGCGGTAAGTATTCCTTTTCGCCTCCGCTGTGCCTCGGCGGTAAAAATAACCCGATTCACTCCTCACCACCGCGCCCTGCGGCTTTCAGGCCGTCGGCATAACGCTTTTCGCCGTACCAGTTGATCTGGCGGCAGATGCCGCGAATGAGGCGGACTTCCTTGGCGGTGAGGCCGATGCGGGCAAAAAAGCGGCGGAAATTGTTCATCCAGTAGTCGGGGTTTTCCGGATTGATGAAGTCGATCTTGATCAAGGCGTCCTTCAGGTGCCCGTACATGCCCTCAAGTTCATGATGTTCAGCAAAACGCGGGGAAAATGCTTTACCGGAATGGGCGCCGGCGACAAACAGCTCATAGCAGATCACCATCACCGCCTGGGCCAGGTTAAGCGAGGCAAATTCGCTGGTGGGGATATGGATCAGGCGGTGGCAGTACCGAATGGCATCATTGTCAAGCCCCCGGTCTTCCGGTCCGAACAGGATGGCCGTGTTGTTTTCCGGTGCAACGGTTTGCATCTCTGCAGCGAACTGCCGGGGCGTGATCACCATCTGCCGCTGCCGGCCCATTCGCGCCGTGGTGCCTGCGATAAACGTAAAATCCGCCAGAGCGGTTTCCAGGTCGTCGTAAACCGCAATTTTTTCCACCACATGGGCGGACGAATGAATGGCCATCTTTTCAATACGGCGCAGGTCAAAATCGGCCGGGGAAACCACAATCAGCCGGTCCAGGCCCATGTTGTTCATGGCCCGGCAGCAGGCCCCGATATTTTCCGGAAACCGGGGCCGGACCAGAACGATGGCAATGTTTTCTATCACGATTGATGAACCTGTTAACAATTGTTTGCAGGATGGCAACGTAAAAAGTTCAAAGTCCGCTTACCAACCGGGCGTCGGTGCATCTCGAGGCGGTGCTTGATAGGGGCGAACCTTGTGTTCGTCCGGTCAGTGGGCGAACACAAGGTTCGCCCCTACACCGTACGTGACATGACGAGAGATCCACCGCAACGCACCGCCTGCCTTTCAGCAATTGGACTTCCAAAAAACTCCTTTTAAAAACCAAGCAGCTTTTGGGCCACAGACACACACGGACAAACACAGACATTTTTTACCAAAACCTGCCGCCTTTGTCTGTGTGCGTCTGTGTGCGTCTGTGGCAAATTGCAGTATGATGCAGATTAATTCCTGCAAAAACGCCGCGGCAGGGTTGGAAGCTTTTTACGAAGCCACCATTTCAAAAGCATTGAAAAAGTACCCCACCTCAAACGCAGCGGTTTCCGGGGCATCCGACCCGTGGACCACGTTCTTTTCAATGTCTGTGGCATAGTCCCGGCGGATCGTGCCTTCGGCGGCCTCTTCATAGTTGGTGGCGCCCATGATATCCCGGTAACGCTTGATCACATTATTGCCCTCCAGCACCATCACCACCACCGGGCCGGAACTCATGAAATCGGTGAGGCTGTCAAAAAAGGGACGTTCTTTGTGCACCGCATAAAATCCCTGGGCCTGGGCCTTGGTCATGTGGATCATCTTCATGGCCACAATCTTGATATCCTCCTTTTCAAGCCGCCGGATCACCTCACCGATCAGGTTTTTCTGCACGCCGTCAGGCTTAATGATTGACAGAGTTTTCTCCATTTTTATGTCTCCTTATATCCGTGTTTAAATTTTTTATGCTACTATTATAAGATGGCTTCGTAAAAAGCCCAATATCTGCGTTGCGCTGTATCTCTCGTCATGTCACGTACGGCTAAAGTACGCTCCATTCCTCGAGATACATCGACACCTTGATCTTGAACTTTTTACTTTACGCAAGTTACTTGCTGCAAAAACACCGCGGCGCGATTGAAAGCTTTTTACGAAGCCATCAACCCGGAAACCTTGCCATAAACCGCCGGTCAATATAATCCTTGATTCTAAAGGCCGGTTTCCCGCTGAAAGTCACCCACCGCTTTTTCAACACGCCAATGCCCCCGCCAAGGTTGAGAATCAGCATGTAATCGCCGCCCGGATCAAAGGGCCGCAATCCATTGCCCGCCAGCGCGGCCTTAATATTGTGATACAAGATCGGATTCTGCCGGACCGCGTAAACCCCCACCTTGTCCAGCGGCGACGGCTCAAAATAAATACAGTCACCGCCGCCTAAAATATCAGGATATGCCGTGCATTGCAAATATGCATTCACCCGAAGCCCGCCGTCCGGCCCTACGGGGAGGCCGGAATCCCCGAATACGGGGGATGGCCGAACCCCCGGCGCCATGATGATCACATCGGCAGGCCGAGTTTCGCCGCTTGCCAGGGTGACGCCGCCGGTATGAACACCTCTGACAAAGCCGGTTTCATCAATATGGACACCATGTTTCGTGAGGATTTTTCCTGCCCTTTGGCGCACCCCTGCCGGAAACCGTGTCATGAGGCCCGTACCGGTAAACAGATAAATTTCCGGCAGTGAACAGCCGGTTGCATTGGCCAGATGCCACACATTCCCGGCGATTTCCGCGGCGGCCGGGCCACCGCCCACCACGGCGACGACCGGCTGCTTATTCCCCGCTGCCGCCGGCAGGGACAGAATGCGTTCACGGGCCGCCATGAGCCGGTCAATGGGCTTTACCGGAAATACATCCTCCCGGCTGCCGACAATAAGGGTATCGGGAACATAGCTGCCGATGTTCACGGAAAGGACATCATAGGACAGGTGGTCGCCGGAGGCCAGATGCAGGATCTTTCGGTCCGGATCAATACGGGAGATACTGTCTTCAACAAACACCCCGCCCGAGGTTTCCGTCATTTGACGCACCGGAAACCGGATGGCCTGCGGCGAATAGGTCCCGCCCAGCATGCCCGGCCCCATGCCGGAATAATAATGAAACACCGAAGGACTGACAACCGTTACCCGGTGACCGGCATTTGTGAGATCGGCTATTTGCGAGAGTATGGTAAGATGGGCATGGCCGGCGCCGGCCAGCACCAGATGTTTGGGCATTTTCATGTCCTCTGGCAGTTTGAAGGTTTCATTTACGGTTATAATGTATTATGGTGATAGGTGTAAAGAAAAGAGTATATTTCTAAAAACGAGCCACAATTGTCTTGATAAATTTCCACATTCCGACACCACCGTCCCTGAAAAAATTATTATAACCATTCTAATTTTGATGCACTCGTAAAAAGTCACTTTGGAACGGCAAAGTAAAAAGTTCAAGAGCAAGGCGCCGGTGCATCTCGAGGAATGGAGCGTACTTGGCGGTACGTGACATGACGCGAGATGCATCGCTTTGCTGCTATTGGACTTCCAAGGAACTTAATCTGCCAATTTGAGAAAAAGTTGCCTCTCGCAAAGAGCGCAGAGAATGAAAAAAATATTCTTGGCGATCTTGGCGGCTTGGCGAGCGGATAACTAATATAAAGTGTGGATATTCAATCAATAATCAAGAAGCAATGACGGCAAAAAATGATGCCGCCGGCCCGAAGTTCCTTTCTGCATTAATGCCGCCGCGGCGGGGCTGGAAGCTTTTTACGAAGCCGTAAATTTATTCAGTTTTTAAATTTTTAGCCATATATGTCAGTTTGCCAAAGAAGGAAAAAGCTAATCCACGCGAACGTTTCGCGAAGCGAACCTGAAAGCTTTTTGCAAAACCATCAAAAATTAAAATTTATGGAGCCGAATATGTCCGTGCTTAACCGAAGCACCCTGACAAAAGGGATTGTCATCCTGGCGGTGGCCGTCATTGTAGTCCTTTTTTTTGCATTTGATCTCCAGCAGCACTTCACCCTGGAAAATCTGAAATCTCAGCAGACCGCGCTGAGCGAATTTTATGCGGACAATACCCTTCTGACCCTTGGCATTTACGTTTCTGTTTATGTGGTCATGGCAGCCCTTTCCCTTCCGGGGGCCGCTGTGATGACCATGGCGGGGGGCGCGCTGTTAGGCCTGTGGGTCGGCACGGCCGCGGCCTTGATTTCAAGCACCCTGGGGGCAACCCTGGCCTTTGTCATCGCGCGTTTTGTGCTGGGGGACTATGTGCAGCGCCGGTTTTCAGAGCGGCTGAAGAAGATCAATGAGGGCGTTCGAAGGGACGGAGCATTTTACCTGTTCACCCTTCGGCTTGTGCCGGTATTTCCGTTTTTCGTAATCAATATCGCCATGGCCCTCACCCCCATTCGCACCCGCACCTTTTTCCTGGTCAGCCTGATCGGCATGCTGCCGGGCGGCATGGTGTATGTGAACGCCGGCCGGCAACTGTCGCAGATTACTTCAGCCGGGGATATTCTCTCCCCGGGCCTGATCGGCGCTTTTGTTCTGCTGGGGGTCTTTCCATGGATCGCCAAAGTATTGATCACGATCATCAACCGGCGCCGCGCCCTTGCCGGGTTTCGCCGGCCCCGGCGCTGCGACTACAACATGGTCGTGGTCGGCGCCGGTTCCGCCGGCCTGGTTACCGCCTACATTGCCGCCACGGTGCGGGCCAGGGTGGCGCTGATTGAAAAAGAAAGGATGGGCGGGGACTGCCTGAACACCGGGTGTGTTCCCAGCAAAGCCCTTATCCGCAGCGCAAAAATGCTGCACCATGCCAGGCGGGCGGAAGATTTCGGTTTCCGATCCGCCACAATTGATTTTGATTTTGCCGGCGTTATGCAACGGGTGCACAAGATTATTGGAAAAATCGCCCCCCATGATTCGGTGGAACGCTATACCGGTCTGGGCGTGGACTGCATACAAGGCGAGGCCCGGGTAATCTCCCCCTGGGAAGTGCAGGTCAACGGCAAAACCCTCACCACCCGGACGATCGTGATCGCCACCGGCGCCGGACCTTTTGTGCCGCCGATTGAGGGACTGGCGGGCGTCGATTACCTGACGTCGGATTCGGTGTGGGACCTGACCGAACTGCCGGACCGGCTGGTGGTACTGGGCGGAGGCCCCATCGGGTGCGAACTTAGCCAAGCCTTTGCCCGACTGGGGTCAGACGTCACCCAGGTGGAGATGGGCCCCCAGCTCATGGGCCGGGAAGACACTGAAGTGGCATCCTTTGTCCGGCAAACCCTGGAAACCGATGGCGTCACTGTACTCACCGGCCATACCGCAACAGCGGTGAAAACAGACGGCAACGAACATACACTGATATGTATGCATAACGGCCGGGAGACTCCTGTCCCCTTTGACCGGATTCTGGTGGCCGTGGGTCGGCAGGCCAACACCCGGGGATTCGGCCTTGAGGATATCGGGGTGGCGATCAACGACAACAGTACCCTGAAGACCGATGAGACCCTTCGCACCACCGTACCCACCATTTACGGGGCCGGGGATGCGGTGGGGCCATACCAGTTCACCCATGTGGCTTCCCATCAGGCATGGCACGCCTCGGTGAACGCGCTTTTTGGAAGATTCAAGTCCTTTAAGGTGGATTACCGAGTCATTCCATGGACCACCTATACCGATCCCGAGGTTGCAAGGGTGGGCATCAATGAAACCGATGCCGCCGCCCGGAACATTGAACATGAAGTTACCCGCTACAGCCTTGACGAACTGGACCGGGCCATCACGGATTCCGCGGACCACGGATTTGTTAAAGTCTTAACCAAGCCGGGAAGCGATAAAATTTTAGGCGTGACCATCGTGGGGGCCCACGCCGGCGAGTTGATCGCCGAATTCATCCTGGCCATGAAGCACAACCTGGGCCTGAACAAAATTCTCGGCACCATCCATGTTTACCCCACCCTGGCCGAGGCCAACCGGTTTGCTGCCGGCGAATGGAAAAAGGCCCGTAAACCCGAAAGGGTGCTCTCCCTGGTGGAACGGTTTCTGCGATGGCAGCGGTGATCCTTGAAAACATGATAACAAAACTTGATGCGATCTTATGTTGTACATATAATGATAACTTCGTAAAAAACTTCCAACCCCGCCGCGGTGTTTTTGCAGTAAGGAACTTGCGCGAGGTTTGGTTTTTTACCGCTATTTGTGCTAAACGACCCAGTTTTCTTTCATACTTTTCTTTGCTCGCCCAAAGAAAAGTATGCAAAAGAAAGGGCGCCCCGCAGCTTGGCCTTCGGCTTCCCTCGCAGGAACGGTTTTTTCGGCGCTGGCAGAAACTCGCC
>JAXHVL010000155.1:0-17668 GCA_034189225.1 Thermodesulfobacteriota bacterium | reverse complement strand
TTTTTGTATTGCTGAATATCAACCACCAGCCGGGCTAGTGTCATGTCAATCGTCATATGTCACTAAAATCCTGATGGAAGGCTAAAGCCTTCCGCTACATATGCATCCTCAGGCCACCATCGTAAAGTGTAGCGGAAGCCTTCAGGCTTCCAGGTTCCATGTGGCATAAATAACACTTCTCTGTTGACATGGCACTAGAAGTAATAGCCGAAGTTGGTATTGAACCGGTATTCCCATTCGTTGGTGGCGTTGTCGCCGAACCGGTTGCTGGCCCATATGGGGCCGGGACTGGTGCCAAAGCCGGCTTCATTCCCGACGAAATCATTGCCGTTGGAATAGGCCAGGTCCGTGTAAATATACCAGCCCCCGTTGGCCCAGGCAGCCCCCACAATAAACATCTCGCTGTCGTTGAAGCTGTCTTCCTCTTTGATGATGGAGCTGTACTCCACGTAAGGCGTCACATAATCCAGCCACTCGATCTGGTCGGTTTCCACCTTGTAGCTTAAGGACACCGCCGGAATCATGCCCTCGGCCGCCAGCAGCGTGGGAAAATCATAGGCCCCGATTTGCACGAGCTTGTCCGTGCCCAGGGGCTGATTTTTATCCACATCGTATTCATAGTAGGTCAGCTGCGTGGCCAGGGTGGCGTTGCCGGCCATGACCTTTGCATGCACCGATCCTGCCATCATGTCGCCGTCGTCCTAGGGACCGTTGCTCTCCAGCATGCCGTACTGCAGGGATGCGCCGATATCGGTATTGACTCTGTCACCCGTCAGGGTATAGATGGCCCGGACATTGAACTGGTTTCGTTCCTCATATCCCTGCCCGGTTTCATCCACCACATCGTAAGAATACCGGACGCTGTCATCGGAAAAATTCCCGCCGTTATGGTGACCTTCATCCGATACATAGTAGGCAAAATCCAGTTTCAGGTTGTCTATGGCCGTCTTGTATTTGACCCCCAGGTCCATATCGTCGGCAAGACCGGCATAGTAATGCTGGTCAAAAAACCAGCTCTGGGAAACGCCGTATGGCCCGACCCCAAAGGGCACGCGGTTGAGCCCCACCTGTACCTGGCTGCTGTTACTGAAATTGTAGCCGAGCCAGCCGGTATGGGGAAAATGGTACCCGTCATGGTTGTTGGAGCCATAGCCGGGATAAAACCGGTATTCCCCCTTGCCGACCCAGTTGCCCTGCTGAAAGTCCAGGTTGATCCGGAAGGTGTCCAGTGCCATGGTGCCGCCGTCCGATTCAGAACGGGAAGAGCGTCCCAGTTCAGGTTCATAGTCCCCGAGAGTGTAGTTAGCGCGAATCGCACCGCCGATGGACAGCGGGCCCACGTCAAAGGCCGGCGCCGAAGCCGGCAGGCAGATCGCCAGAATTGCCGCAAAACCTGAAATCAGTTTTAGTTTTTGCATGTCAGTCCTTTCCTTATTTAGTGGTTAAAACGTTGCCGGTCCACTTTTTACGAGACCATCATCTATTATCATTTGTCTTTTTCAGATTGGCGGCCAAAATGGGGTGACGCTGATTGGCCATAAGCCGATTAAATGTCTTAATAGCGGAAATGTCAAAGGTTTTTTTGACGGCTTAGTAAAAAGTTCAAGATCAAGGCGCGCAAATCCCGAGGAATGAGGCGTACTTGGCGTACGCCGCAATGACGAGGGATGCAGCGCAACACAGATATTGGACTTCCAAGGAACTTAATTTGCCAATTTGAGAAAAAGTTCCTTTCTGCAAAAACGCCGCGGCGGGGTTGGAAGCTTTTTACGAGACCATCAAAGAAGGGGGGGCAGGACAGCGGTTTAGAAAAAACACCATATGTTGAATTTTTTGGTTGACACATAACAATATATTGGGTATTTTAAAAATACTTCGTTGGAATGCTCAACTTTTTCTACTACCACCTGAATCGTTTTACGAATTCGTGTTTGAAGCGGAGGATATTAACCCTGTTTTTGTTCGTAAACCCTCATTTTTTCTTATCGGCAAAGGAGGCGCCAATTGTTTGAAAGTATCAAAAAACGGGACGGCAGGATTACCGGCTTTGATTCGGCGAAGATCACCGATGCCATCGCCAAGGCCGGCAGTGCGACTGGCGAATACGATCGCCGGGAAGCGAAAAAACTCACCCTTCGGGTCCTGACCCTGGCAAGCCAGATGCAGCTGGGACCCGTCCCCGAAGTGGAAGAGATTCAGGATATTGTTGAACGTGTCCTGCTCGACTCCCCGTTTCACAAGAGCGCCAAATCCTACATCCTCTACCGCGAGCAGCACAGTCAGATCCGGAACATCGCCACCAAGGCCAGCGTCAAGCTGGTGGAAAATTATATCGGCAAGATGGACTGGAAGATAAAAGAAAACAGCAATATGAGCTATTCCCTGCAGGGACTGAACAATTATATTTCTTCGGATGTCACCTCGGAATACTGGCTCAACCGGGTTTATCCTCCGGAAATCCGGGAGGCCCACAAGAGCGGCGACATGCATATTCACGACCTGAGCCTCCTGTCGGTGTATTGCGTGGGATGGGATCTTCAGGACCTGCTGCTTCAGGGATTCAAAGGTGTTAAGGGCAAGGTGGAAAGCTCTCCCCCGAAGCATTTCCGGTCCGCGCTGGGTCAGGTCGTCAATTTTTTTTATACCCTTCAGGGGGAGGCGGCCGGCGCCCAGGCCATTTCCAGCTTTGATACCCTGCTGGCCCCCTTTGTACGCTATGACGGGCTGGATTATAAAGGTGTCAAACAGGCGCTTCAGGAATTTGTGTTCAATATCAATATTCCCACGCGCGTCGGGTTTCAGACCCCCTTTACCAATATCACCATGGATCTCAAGGTTCCCGGCATGCTGAAGGATCAGGCCGTTATCGTGGGCGGTGAGCACAGCCACACCGATACTTACGGCATGTTTCAGGAAGAGATGGACCTGATCAATAACGCGTTCGCCAATATCATGATGGAGGGGGATGCCAAGGGCCGGGTCTTTACCTTCCCCATTCCCACATACAATATTACCGAGGATTTTGACTGGGATAATCCCAACCTGGAACCGGTGTGGCGCATGACCGGTCGGTACGGCATCCCCTATTTTTCCAATTTTATCAACTCGGACATGTCGCCGGAGGACGCGCGTTCCATGTGCTGCCGCCTGCGGCTGGACAACCGGGAGCTGACCAAGCGGGGCGGCGGGCTGTTTGGCGCCAATCCCCTGACCGGTTCCATCGGCGTGGTGACCATCAATCTGCCGCGCATCGGGTATCAGGCCACCACCAGGGAAGAATTTTTTGACCGTGTCGCCCATGTTGTGTCCCTTGCCAAGGACAGCCTGATCATCAAACGAAAGGTGCTGGAGTCCTTTACAGATAGCAACCTTTACCCCTATTCCAAGTTTTACTTGAAGAAGATCAAGGAGCAGTCCGGTTGCTACTGGAAAAACCATTTTTCCACTATCGGGGTGATCGGCATGAACGAGGCGTGCCTCAACTTCCTGGGCGAGTCCGTGGGCAGCCGGGACGGCCTGAATTTTTCCCTGGAAGTGATGGATTACATGCGGGACCTGCTTGCGGAAATACAGGAAGAAACCGGCGAAATTTTCAACCTGGAGGCCACCCCGGCCGAAGGAACGGCCTTTCGCCTGGCCATGCTGGACAAGAGCCGGTTCCACGATGTTCTGTGCGCCAATGAGGCGGGGTTTCAGAAAGGGGATGCGCCTTTCTATACCAATTCCACCCAGCTGCCGGTGAACTACACCGACGATATTTTCGAGGCTCTCACGCTTCAGGACGACCTTCAGACCAAGTACACCGGCGGGACTGTTTTTCATATTTTTCTTGGGGAGCAGGTCAATGATATCGAGGGCACCAAGGCCCTGATTCAGAAGGTGGCCCAGAATTTCCGAATGCCTTATTTTACGCTGTCACCCACTTTCAGCGTCTGCCCCTCCCATGGGTATATAAACGGCGAATGCGCCCAATGCCCCGTCTGTGAGAGCGATACCGAAGTTTATTCCCGGGTGGTGGGGTATCTGCGGCCCGTGGCCCAGTGGAACGACGGCAAGCAGGCCGAGTTTGAAATGCGCAAGACCTTTGACGCCGGCGTTCCCCACCCGGATCAGGCGCCCGAAGCCGTTCCCTCGTTTGCCGAAAGCGACAATGACGAGGAGCAGGAGGGTGTGCAGAAACAGGTCAGGAAAGCTGCGGTGCATTGATTATGAAAGGCTGTATTGACCACAGACGCAGAGAGCGCTGAGGGGCTGTTCCTCAGCGCTCTTCGCTCCGCGGTGTAATATATTTACAGACAATGCGAATCGGCGGATTACAGAAAACATCGGTCATTGATTTTCCCGGAAAGGTCAGCTGCGTGGTGTTTTTTTGCGGATGCAATTTCCGGTGTCCCTATTGCCATAATCCGGACCTGATCCAGCCATCCGGCGAGCCGCTGATGTCAGTGGACGGGTTTCTCGAATTTCTGGCCGCGCGAAAGGGGTTCCTCGACGGCGTGGTCATCACCGGCGGTGAGCCCTGTATTAACACTGATATTGCCGATTTCTGCCGAACCCTGAAAGAAGAGGGGTTTGCCGTGAAGCTGGATACAAACGGCAGTAAGCCCGAAGTTTTGAGAGCATTGATCCGTGAAGAACTGGTGGACTATGTGGCCATGGATGTAAAAACCGATCCGGCCCGGTATGCTGAACTTACGCGCTCGGCCGTCGCGCCCGACACCATTATTGACAGTGTTCAGACCCTTAAAAATGCCGGCATTGATTACGAGTTCCGAACCACCTGCGCCCCGCCCTTCGTGGACAGCGATGCCATGGTTCGTATCATGAACCTCATAGCCGGCGCCCCCCTGTATGTGCTTCAGCAGTACCGGCCAGAGCGGCGGGTGCTGGATCAGGTTTTTTTTGATGATTATCCCGCCCTTACCCGTGAGGAACTCGACATTTTCCGGACCATGGCAGCTGAAAAGGTCGGCGAGTGTATTATACGATGACGGCAAATTATCATCGCTGAGACGCAGTTGTCGCAGAGAAGTGATGACACTCAGTGCCCTCTGCGCCTCAGCGGTGAAGATTTAAAAATGAAAAGGTGATTGCATGGCACCCTCCAAGACCGCGAAAGACTACCTGGTGTTTGCTCTGGATGTACCCACTATCAATGAGGCGGAACGATATATCCGGTTGCTCGCCGGGCATGTGGGCATGTTCAAGGTTGGGCTGGAGCTGTTTATCCGGGAGGGCCGCGCCATTGTCGATCTTATCCGCGAGGCCGGTCCGGCCGGGGTTTTTTTGGATCTTAAACTTCACGACATCCCCGCCACCGTTTACCGTGCCATGGCGGTGATCGCCGGCATGGGCGTTGATTTGACCACGGTTCACTGCACCGGCCAGAAGGATATGCTCAAAGCCGCGCGTGATGCAGCCGGGGATGCTGTGGGCGTCCTTGGTGTTACGGTTCTGACCAGCGTCTCCGCCGATGATATTCATGAAGCCGGGTTTTCCCGGGAATTTTCGGCGGATATTTCGCGATTGGTGGATATGCGCGCGACCATGGCCGCGGAATCCGGGTTTGCCGGAATCGTTTGTTCCCCCCTCGAAGCTGCGGGTGTTAAGCAAAAATTCGGCAGTCGTTTTCTGGCCGTGACCCCGGGCGTTCGCCCCGTCCAGTACGGTGTCGCCGGTGACGATCAGCACCGTGTTCTCACCCCGCATGCCGCCGTCCGCAACGGCGCCGACTACCTCGTCATCGGCCGACCCATCCGCGACGCCGCCGATCCCCGAGCCGCTGCCGACAGCATCTGCCGTCAGATTGAGGAGGGGCTGAGGGTTGAAAAACGATAAATTCTGTTTCAGGCCATAAGAGATGGTCTTTCCCTTGACGCGCGATAGCCTTTCATGTTTCGTCAAAGCATCATGTTCCCCCGTCCATGTAAGGGCGCACCTTTAGGTCGCCTGGCAAACCGCGGAAGTCTCCCCATGACGGTGTTCTTACAGAAAGGAAGGGGCGCGTGGGTTGGTTTTTTCCCGCTATTGTCCTGAACAGCCAATTTTTCATTCATACTTTTCTTTGCTCGTCCAAAGAAAAGTATGCAAAAGAAAGGGCGCCCCGCAGCTTGGCCTTCGGCTTCCCTCGCAGGAACGGTTTTTTCGGCGCGGGCAGAAACTCGTCTGTCATTTTGTGCAGATTCGGTAAACCTCGTCTGCTCATACAGTCTGCCCGCGTCTTGCGGAAAAAACCGCCCCTGCTCGGCTGCGCTGCAAGGGGCTGGGCACGTGTTCCTGTTCAGTTGTTTCGGTAGACTGAAAAACCTGACAATAAATTGTAAAGTCGAATAAAATTGATCGGTTTACAATAAATTGGCAGATTAAGTTCCTTGAAAGTCGCTTGCGGACGGCAAAGTAAAAAGTTCAAGATGCGGCGTGTCTATCTCGCTCTCGAGGAATGATCTGTAAAGGCGAACCTTATGTTTGCCCCTACACCGTACGTGACATGACGAGAGATGCATCGCTTTGCTGCTATTGGACTTCCAAGGAACTCCTTTCAAAAACCAAACGGCTTTTTAGCCACAGACACACACGGACAAACACAGACATTTTTTTACCAAAACCTGTCCGCCGTTGTCTGTGTGCGTCTGTGTGGGTCTGTGGCAAATTACAGTATAATGCTTGGCGCAAGTTACTTTCTGCAAAAACACCGCGGCGGTGTTGGAAGCTTTTTGCGAGCGCATCAAACTTCAGATATTTAACTGATTCAGATTGCCATAAACCGGCTGATGCTCCCGAACTGTCCACCTGATTTTTTCTGCCATTTGTCGGCCGATGCCCTCCACGGACTGAAGTTCTTTTTCGTTTGCTGTCATGATGCGCTCGATGCTGCCGAATTTATCCAGCAAGGCCCGGGCCTTTTGAGGGCCAATACCCGGCAGGCCCTGCAGAATATACTGCTGTCGTTTGGATTTTGTTTTGGGGTGATAGCCTGCCCGGTAAATACCATTGCCATCGTTAATCCGCATCTGTCGGGCAGTATAGCAGATCAGGTTCGCGGTTTCAGCCGGATCCATTGCCCTAAGAACCGGAATGCCGTATATCAGGCTGATTGAAATGAGCGCCCCCTGAATGGCATGGCGCTGAACACCGGCACGGGTCAGATCCCGGCCGATGCCTTCCAGAATCATGACCGGCTTATAACGGCAGCCTGTCAGTCGCATGGCCTGTCTGAAAAGCCTGCCATCAATGATGGAGACGGCAAAATCATGGAGCGTTTTGCGTTCAAACACCAGCCGTTGGTCGGCCAGATAATCACCAATGGTCAGACGGTTGATGGAAATGGAAATGCCCGGTAGTTGCGATAAAGCTTCAATAACCGGACTATGTTGTTCACGGTCGTCGGCGATGAGATATATTTTTTTGTCCATACGTTCCTCCCCATTTTTTCGTGCCTTTTATTTTTCAAATAACGGCAAAAAATCAGTCCTCGCGTACGAAGCCGATAAACAATCCCCTTGTAGAGGTAAAAAGCCGACCGCTCCGGGGGGGGTTACTCAAGCAGATGCCCCCGCCCGGTTTCTTCAAACTGCTGCTTGAGTGTCTGGTAGGCCCCCGGGGTAAGGGGACGATAGGTGGTGTCCCCCCGCTGCCGGAAATAGACCGTCATGTCCGGGTTGGCCTCGATGTTGAAGTGCTGGCGCTTGAACGGCCGCACCAGTATTTTCTGAGTGCTGGTCAGGGTGAAGCCGTCGATGATGCGGATATAGTCGGGCATCCATTTGGGGTCCATGCCCTTTTCCTCCTGTCTTATAAAGTTGTCGTATGCCGCCTGCGGATCAAAGGTCTGGCCGGGAAGCATTTCCAGGGCCACCATCACCGTTTCGTCGGAAACCGCGGCCGGCGCGCCATGGGCAATGGCCAGCTTGACGCCGGGTGCGGTGGCTGCCCAGGTTACTACGTTTTCGGCAGAAAAGTTTTCGCCGTCTTTTCGTATCCAGTCGTCAGTGCGACCGTTGAAAAAGAGGTACCGTTTGCCGTTAACAATCCGGATATGACCGAGATCCCCGGAGTGGTAATACCCGCCCCGGAATTTAGATGTAGTGGCGCTTTCGTTGTCAAAGTATCCGTCAAATCGTAGGTTGTTTTGCCCGGTTTTTTTGCAGATTTCCCCAACGGCCCGGTCGTAGTTGAGCAGCCGGCCGTTGGTGTCCACCTCGCCGGGATCGCATTCATTGCCCTCCTCGTCCAGAATGACAACAGACCCGGGCACTCGTCCCATGCTGTCAATCGGGTCACCGGGTTTGTTGGCGGTGGTGATGACCGCCTCCGTGGACCCGTAAATTTCAAACACGTGTTCCATGTTGAGGTAGCGTTTCATTTTTTCTCTGTCAATGGCGGGCGCCCCGTTGCCGTAAGCAATGCGGAACCGGTTGTCCGGATGCCCGGCAAGGGCCGCTTTCACCGCCTGGCCGCTGCCGTACCTGGCTTCAAGGGCGGAAAGAATATAATGAAGGGGCTGGCCCACATAGTTCATGTAGGTGACCCCATGGGTGAGGATATCCGTTTCAAAGGCGCTGGCGCTGAATTTACGTTTCAATACAAAGCTTGCGCCCGCGATCATGATGGGTAAAACCCCCACGTACCAGGCATTGGAATGGAACAGCGGCATGCAGATATAGCCGCGGTCAGAGGGCTTTAAGTGGACCGCCGACTGGACCACCGCGCCGGCGCCGATCATCTTCAGGTGGGTGCAGGGCACGCCTTTGGGAAGGCCGGTGGTGCCCGAGGTGTAAATCACCAGCACCGGGCCGGTATTGTTCATGGACGGGGCGTATTTTCGTGCGGCCCGGCGGTCTGTGGAAGACAATGCATCAATGGCTTTGCCCATGGGGGTATAGGAAGCCGCTCCTGTTTTTTCTTCAAGCAGAAAAACGTCCTCCTTTTGAATTCCTTTGATATCGGGCAGGGAGGCTTCCAGACGGGGCAGGGCATCGGCATTGGTCAGTATATGGAACACCCCGGCCTGATTGATCACCCCGGCAAGGGTTTCCCCACGGAACCCGGTATTGACCGCAAACAGGGTGGCATTGGCGAGCCCTGCGCCGAAAGACGCAAACAGATACTCGGGTGTATTATCCTGGTAAATGGCGAGGGGCAGGGGCTGGTCTTTCGTCAGCCGTCCCTTTTCCACCAGTTCCTTTCGCCGGGCCAGGAAAAAATCGGCGTACTCCCTTGATCGGTCGTAGACTTCCCGGTAAGTGAATGTTTTACCCTCGAAAATAATAAACGGCCAGGCGCCCCGGCCGGGCAGCCGCATCAGAAGCTTGATCATGGACCGGAAGTTGACGAATCCAGCATATTTCTGCACCAGTTTTTTCTGGTCAATCTGTGGTTTCAGCAGCATATCGTATTTCCTTTTCTATGGATCAGGGAAAGAAATACAGTTGATTTCATGGATCTGTCAAGGTAAAACGGAAATGAGCCTTTTGGGAAGGTGTGAATGAAAAACAGACAGGATGGGATATGAACATCGCAACGCACAAAGCAATCGACAAAGAACTCTGCGGCAGGCCGCTGGAAGTGACGGAGGGTTACAGCAGGATCGAACTGACCACGGTCGATAGAATGGCGGTGGATGACAAGGGGCTGGTCCACGGCGGGTTCGTGTTCGGCCTGGCGGACTATGCGGCCATGCTGGCGGTGAATCATCCCAACGTGGTCCTGGCCGGTGCCGAGGTGAAGTTCACAAAACCGGTCCGGGCTGGAGAAACCCTTATCGCGGAAGCCACCGTGGACCGGGTGGAGAACACAAAGCATATCGTTACCGTTTCAGTGAAACGGGATGACTCGGAGGTCTTTAACGGCCGGTTTTCATGCTTTGTCCTTGAAGCCCATGTGCTGGATGGAACGTAAATCAATTTTTTCAAACCCCACAGACACTTCCATCATACTTTTCTTTGCTCGCCCAAAGAAGACGGCTTCGTAAAAAGTCCAATATCTGCGTTGCGATGCATCTCTCGTCATGTTACGTACGCCTAAGTACGCTCCATTCCTCAAGATGCATCGACGCCTTGATCTTGAACTTTTTACTTTGCCGTCGGCAAGCGACTTTTTACGAGACCATCAAAGAAAAGTATGCAAAAGAAAGGGCGCCCCGCGTCTATTTGATATTTTGGGGCCTTCGGCTACCCTCACAGGAGCGGTTTTTTCGGCGCGGGCAGCAGTAGGTTGGGTTGAATGCAATGAAACCCAACATGAAATTATGGCACGAATCCTGATGTTGGGTTTCGCTCCGCTCAACCCAACCTACTGGCGCGCCTGTATTTTTGTGCAGATGCGATAAGCCTCGTCTGCTCAGACAGTCTGCCCGCGTCTTCCGAAAAAACCGCCCCTGCTCGGCTGCGCTGCAAGGGGCGGGGCACGTGTTGCTGGTCAGTTGTTTCGGCTTTATGGTACTTCTAAGGAACCTGGTTTTTATGGAAGGCTAAAGCCTTCCGTTACATGAATTGAGGCCATTATCGAATCAGGGGATACTGCCTCGGTTCGTGTAGCGGAGGTCTTTAGACCTCCATACGTTACTTACTTCAAAAACGCTGCGGCGGAGTTGGAAGCTTTTTACGGGACTATCTTCTTTGGGCGTCCAAAGAAAAGTATGAAATTCAATCGTTCATTTTTGCGGCATCACCACCGGGGAGCCCCAGTTCCCAGGCCCGAAGGACACGGCGGAGGAGCTTGCCGCTGCGGGTTTTGGGCAGTTCATCGGCAAACGAGATGTCGGTAATGCAGATGTCCGGAGAGAGGTTGCCCCTGAGGAACATCCGGATCTCCTGGCTGAGACGGGTGGAGGCGATATAGCCCTTCTTCAGGGTGACATAGGCCTTTAAGCAGGAGGTGCCTTTTTCCAGGTCGATGCCCTTGGAAATTACCGCGGCCTCAGCCACAGCCGGGTGAAAGCACAGTGCCTTTTCGATTTCAAAAGGGCCGATGGTCCGGTTTTCACTGGTTTTGAGAATATCGTCATTTCGGCCCTGGTGATAGAAATATCCCTCTTCGTCCACCAGCGCGATGTCTCCGGTGAGAAACCAGTCTCCGTTGAAGTAACCTTCAAATCGTTCCAGGTTATTCCATACCCCCGTCATCATGCCTGGCCATTCGGGCTTGAGGGCCAGTTCACCCAGGGAAAGGGCCGGCAGCGGATCTCCGTTTTCATCCAGCACCGCAGCATCGATGCCCGGAAGGGGCATGCCCATGGCCCCGGGTTTGATGTCCAGGGCGGGCAGGTTGGCGATGCAGATGATACCGGTCTCCGACATCCACCACGTGTCATGGGGGTTGCAGCGGATATTTTTTTTCACCCAATAAAAGAGGTCCGGCATCAGGGGGGCGCCCACGCAGGCGATGTGGCGAATGGCCGTCAGATCATAGCGGGTGGGCAGGTCTTCGCCGGCTTCCATAAGGGTCCGGACGGTGCGGGGGGTTGTGTACCAGACGTTGACGCGGTGGGTTTCCAGGAGGCGGTATCCGTTTGCCGCGGAAAAGGGGTCTTCGGAGACCAGGGATGTGACGCCAAGCAGCCACGGTGCGAAAGCGGCATAGACCGTGCCGGTGACCCAGGCGGGGTCCGCGTCCGTCCAGACAATGTCGTCCGGATGAAGGTCCAGCGCCCAGCGGGCCGATGCAATGATGCCGACCATGTCGCGATGGCAGTGAACCACCCCTTTGGGCGGCCGGGTTGAGCCGGAAGTATAAACAATGTAAAGCGGCCCCTCCGGCGGCAGCATCAGTGCCGGTACGTCTGTTGGCATGGCGGCCGCGGCGTCCTGAAGGGCAACTTCATTGCCATAATGACCGGGCGGTTCGGCGGTGATATATATCCGACCGGCCGCTTCGGCACATTCTGATGGGACCTTGTCGATGAGGTCGGCGCTGGTGATGATGCCCCGGGGGGTGATGTCATGGACGCAGGCTTCGATTTCGTAAAACCCGGCGCTGGCAAAAAGGGGGCAGAAAACGATCCCGGCCCGGGCACAGGCGGCCATGGCATAGAAAAATTCCCGGCATGGCGGCAGCAGGATGAGCATGCGGTCGCCGGGCAAAAAACCGTGTTCCGTAAACAGGGCCGCCCACCGGCTGGACATGGCTTTCAGGTCTCTGTACCGCAGCGTGCTGGCCGCGCCATATCGTTCAAATATCATGGCGGTGTTGGCCGCCGTTGTCTCGTCATTGGCCCATTTGTCAATGGATTCGGCGATAATGTTGGTTCTGCCGGCGACAAGGGAGGGAAATTTCGCTTCAACGGCGGACCAGTCAAAGGCTTGGCGGGCTCTATCATAATCCGTAAGGTTGGCATCGGGGTTCTGGGCGGGGATGCGGGCTTTGATCATAGCAACAATCCATAGGGCTGATGGGTTGAAAAAACAGATGCCAGTAATTGTTCGGTGGCTGCATTGCCGGTTGCCGGCGGTGAGTCGTTTTCCCCGTTTTCCAGGGTGAGCGCCAGCAGTACCTGTTCCACGCAGAGGGCCAGGGAGCCTGGGTCATATCCGCCTTCCAGGGCAAACAGCAGGGGCAGAGGGTTTTGTTCCGCATTTACCGCCAATTCGCAGAGCAGCCGGGTCAGGTGGTAATAGGTGGCCGCACTCCAGACGGAACGGCCCAGGGGGTCGTCTTTGTGGGCATCAAATCCGGCGGCCACGAAAATCATCTCCGGCTGATAATTCCGGATCAGCGGGGTCAGAGTTTCCCGGTAAACATGGCCGATTTCATTTTCCATAAACGATCGCTCAATGGGGATGTTCAGGGTAAACCCCTCACCGTCGCCGCTGCCGGTTTCGCTGATGTTGCCGGAATAGGGATACAGCATGATGTCGTGGGTGGAAAAATAGAACACCCCGCTTTCTTCGTAAAACACGTCGTTCAAACCGTTGCCGTGGTGCACATCCCAGTCCACGATCAGGATGCGGCCCACGCCGTAGTTGGTCCGCGCGAAGCGGGCCGCAACGGCCAGGTTGTTGAGGATGCAGAATCCACCGGCCCGTTCCGGCAGGGCATGGTGGCCGGGGGGGCGCACCAGCGCGAAGAACGCGTTGCATTTATGGCTTTTCAGGGCGTTTACCCCGGTAATGCAGGCGCCGGCCGCAAGCCATGCGGCCATGAAAGACCGGGCACTGATGGGCGTGTCCGGCGCCAGGCTTGTGCGTTTCTGCTCGGCGCTTTTCAGCAGTTTTTTGATATACGCCGGTGTGTGCACCCGTTCGATATGCTCCATGGCGGCGGGTTCCGGCGCTGCCTGCAGAAGGGTATCCGGAAAGGTCTTGTCCAGCATCCGGTATACCGCAGCCAGGCGGGCAGGGCTTTCGGGATGGGAATAACCGGTTTTATGTTCGGCAAACCGGTCATCCCTTGCAATCCCGACGTTCAGGCTCATGATTTCGTTTCCTTGCAAATTATGACGATACATCCACGCGGTTCTGAATCAATTTGTCGATGACCGACTCATCGGCAATGGTGGAAGTGTCGCCCAGTTCATCCAGCTTGTTGGCGGCTATTTTTTTCAGGATGCGGCGCATGATTTTTCCGCTGCGGGTCTTCGGCAGGCCCTCGGACCACTGCACCACATCCAGGGTGGCGATGGGGCCGATTTCCTTTCGCATCTGCTGCACCAGTTCTTTTTTTAGATCGTCGGAAGGACTGGCGCCGGTTTTAAGGATCACAAAGGCATAAATGCCCTGGCCTTTCACTGAATGCGGAAATCCCACCACCGCGGCCTCTGCCACGTTTTCGTTCAGGACAATGGCGGATTCAAGCTCCGCCGTGCCCAGCCGGTGGCCGGACACGTTGATCACGTCGTCGATGCGGCCGATAATCCAGAAATAGCCGTCCTCGTCCTGCTTGGCCGCGTCGCCGGTGAAGTACATGCCCGGGGCCTGGCTGAAATAGGTGGAGATGAACCGTTCGTGATCGCCGTAAACCGTCCGGGCCATGCCGGGCCATGGCTTTTGAATGCAGAGGAACCCTTCCTCTTCCGGATGCTTCACCGGATCGCCGGAATCGTCAAGAATCACCGGGTCCACACCGAAGAACGGGAATGAACAGGACCCCGGTTTGATGGGGGCCACACCGGGCAGCGGCGTAAGCATGTGCCCGCCGGTCTCGGTTTGCCACCAGGTGTCAATGATGGGACACCAGTCCCGGCCCACGTTGTGGTAATACCAGCGCCAGGCCTCGGGGTTGATGGGTTCGCCCACGGTGCCCAGTAGGGTAAGACTTGAGATGTCGTGCTTTTTCACGTGTTCCTCGCCTTCCTTGGCCAGGGCACGGATGGCCGTCGGCGCGGTGTAGAATTTGTTTATCTTGTATTTTTCCACGATGGACCAGAACCGGTCGAAATCCGGATAACTGGGCACCCCTTCGAACATCACGCTGGTAAACCCGTTGATGAGGGGACCGTAAAGGATGTAACTGTGGCCGGTGATCCATCCGATGTCGGCGGTGCACCAGAACACATCATCCGGCTTCATGTCGAACACCAGCTCCGTGGTTATGGCGGCATACACCAGGTAGCCGCCATGGGTGTGCACCACGCCCTTGGGCTTGCCTGTGCTGCCGCTGGTGTAAAGGATGAAAAGTGGATCTTCGGCGTCCATGGGTTCGGGGTCGATATGCTCGGGCAGGTCGGGATCGGCCGTCATTTCGTGCCACCACCGTTCCCTGGAAGAATCCAGCTCAACATCCGCATCGGTGCGGTTGACCACCACCACGGTTTTTACATCGGGACATTTTTTCAGCGCTTCGTCCACGTTGGTTTTGAGGGCTACGGGTTTGCCCGCCCTGAACCCGCCGTCCGCCGTGATCACCAGTTTTGCACCGCAGTCGGTGATCCGGTTGGCGATGGCTTCGGCGCTGAACCCGCCGAAGACCACGCTGTGAATCGCACCGATTCGGGCACAGGCCAGCATGGCCACGGGTAGTTCGATAATCATGGGAAGGTAGATGATAATCCGGTCGCCCTTGCTGACCCCCTGTTTTTTAAGGGCTGCGGCAAATTTATTCACCTGGTCATACAGATCCCTGTAAGTATACATGCGGGTCTCCGAGGGATCGTCGCCCTCCCAGTAATAGGCGGGTTTGTCGCCGATGCTCTCCAGGTGACGGTCCAGGCAGTTGTGCGAGGCGTTCAGCTTTCCGCCGCCGAACCATTCGATCCTGGCCTCGTTGAAGTCGTAGTCCACCACGGTGTGCCATTTTTCATACCAGGTGAGGTATCGGTCGGCCTGCCGCGCCCAGAAAGCGTCAGGCGAGTCAACGGATTCACGGTAAAGGGTGCGATATTCGTCTTCCCCCTTTACATGAGCAATTTCCCGATACATTTCAAGATGGGCATCATACAACTTGTGTTCGTCCGTCATGGAGACCTCCTTGGATTATAGGGTTGATACCGGGGGAAGGACCCGGCAGAATATTTTCCGGTCACGCCGGTGCGTCACCGGTATTGTTATCGTCCTGGTCAAAAAAACATCGCAGCACCAGCACATCATCTTCCCGTCTGGTGGTGGTTTTATAGGGCAGTTTGGCAAACAGCTTTTTCATTCCCGCGTTTGTCGGATCTGTATAGGCCACCAGCCCGCCAATCCCGTTGGCCCGGGCCGCATGGGTCAGTTTATTTAAAATGGTGGTGGCGATGCCCATGCCCTGCCAGCTTCGGGTGACGGAAAAGGCCACCTCTGCCAGGTTGTTTTCCCCTTCGCGTATGTAAACCCCGATACCCACCACTTCCCCGAAACCGAAAGCCCCGGTTATCGCTACGATGGTAAGGTTGTTGATATAATCGATCTCCACCATCTCTTCGATCTCGTTTCGAAGAAAACTGGTTTTTTTGTAGAAAAACCGGGCGATGACGTCATTTCTGTCCAGGTTGTAAAAGTGTTCCTGAATGCGTCGCTCGTCAACAGGTTTGGCGGCGCGGAACTTGACGGTCTGGTTGCCGTAAGCCCTTGTTTCTTCAAGTCCCACGGGGTAGACGCTGCGAAGAGACTCGCCCAGCCGACGGTCGGCGGTCATCAGTCCCAGTTCCTTTGCTTTTTCAAACAATTCGTCCCGGAAATCGGGGTGGGCCAGGCTGATCATGGCCGTGGCCCGTTCCTGAAGGTTCTTACCGAACAGGTTGACCGCACCGTATTCGCTGACCACGTAGGAAATATCGCTGCGGGGAATCACCACTGCACCGCTGTTAAGTTCCGGCACGATCCGGCTGGCTTTCCCGTCCATGGAGGTCGAGGGGATCAGCAGGATTGACTTGCCGCCCTGCGCGGCGGTTGATCCCCGGACAAAGTCGATCATGCTTGAAACCCCGGCAAAATAATTGTGCGGCAGGGCATCTACGGCGGCCTGGCCGGTGAGGTCCATCTCCATGACCATATTTACGGCGACCATGTTGTTGTGGCGGGCGATGACACCCGGGTTGTTCACATAGTCGGAAGGGGAAAATTCAATGGACGGGTTGTCGTGCACGAATTCATAAAGGTTCTGAGTCCCCACGGCATTGCTGGCCACGATTTTGCCTTCGTTCAGGCCCTTGTGCCGGTTGGTGATAACCCCCATAGAGACCAGGTCCATGATGCCATCCAGCACGAACTGAGTGTGGACACCCAGGTCATTCTTTTCCGAAAGGGCCAGCAGGATCGCCTTGGGCGGAGCGCCAAGGCCCAGTTGAAAAGTAGCGCCGTCCTCGATCAGGTTGGCCACCAGCCGGGCGATCTTGTGGGCGGAGTCAAATTCGGGCAGGTCATCGATGGTCAGCAGGTCTTCTTCGGCTTCCACAATAGCATCCACATCGTTGACATGGATAAAACTGTGTCCAAGAACCCGGGGCATGTTGGGGTTGACCTGGACGATGACGATGTCCGCGGCATAAGCGGCGGCCAGGCCCACGTCAACGGAGATGCCCAGGCTCATCCAACCGAAATCGTCCGGCGGCGATGTCTGGAGCAGGGCGGCCTGCAGCGGAAGCTGTTTGTTCCGGAACAGGTCGGGCACCATGGAAATGTTGAGGGGCGTGATAAAGGGCCGGTTGGCCGACAGATGGCTCGCGCCGGCGGACCCGTGGTAGATGCTGCGAACATGAAACCGGTGGGCGTTGTGCGTTTCGGCATCCGCCTTGGCGAGCCGGGTGACCGGTGAGTTTTCGAGGCTCATCAATCGTACGATTTCCAGGCCGGAAAACCGGTGTGCCATTTCCACAAGGGTGCGGGCCAGATGCTGTGGCTCGCCGCAGGAAGAACCGATGAAAATCCGCCGGCCGGATTTGAGCATGGAAAGGGCGTCTTCAGCGGTCATTCGCTTTTCGACGTATTCGTCGGGCCAGTAGCTGGTTTGTTGCATGGGGCGATATCTCTATCGTATTGATTCAGAGCGCAGGCTTTGCTGGTTTGTATGGGTCTGTCTGCTTTAAGTCTTTTATAAATTTATCATAACACAACGACGGGGAAAAGACAATGCAGGGCAGCACGCATACCGTAAATACCGGTTTATCTGGTGCCCATCCATAAATTGCTATTTTGCCCTATTTCTGCGTCAGGCTCAAATTTTAATCCTCAAAATACACAAAGTATTCCTCCGGTTAAAATTTTCGCCTTCCTTGAACTCGACCAAAATATCTAATTTCTGGACGGACACTATCTGGTTT
>JAXHVL010000154.1:0-27661 GCA_034189225.1 Thermodesulfobacteriota bacterium | reverse complement strand
GCCCGATCAGAGGGCGAACACAAGGTTCGCCCTCTGATCGGGCGAACACAAGGTTCGCCCCTACACCGTACGTGACATGACGAGAGATGCAGCGCAACGCAGACATTGAGCGTTTTCCTTCGCCATCCCACATATGATGAATATATTTTTTTGAGGAGTTAGTATGCCCAAACATAAAGACATAAACAAGGTAATGATTATCGGCTCCGGGCCGATTATTATCGGACAGGCCTGCGAGTTCGACTATTCCGGCACCCAGGCGTGCAAGGCACTGCGCGGCCTGGGATATGAAATCGTGCTGGTCAATTCCAATCCTGCCACCATCATGACGGATCCGGGCATGGCGGATGTGACCTATATCGAACCCCTGAACCTGCATACCATGGAATGGATTATCGAAAAGGAGCGCCCCGATGCCCTGCTGCCGAACCTGGGTGGCCAGTCCGCGCTGAACCTGACTTCCGAACTCCACAATGCCGGTATTCTGGAGAAATACAACCTGTGCACCATCGGCGTCAACATCGGGGCCATCGAACGGGGGGAAGACCGCACGGCCTTCAAGGAAACCATGGACCGCATCGGTATCGAGATGCCGGCCAGCAAGGCGGTAACCACCCTGGAAGAGGCGGAAAGAGTGGCTGAAAAACTGGGGTATCCCGTGGTCGTCCGGCCGGCCTATACCATGGGCGGCACCGGCGGCGGTCACGTGTATAACGTGGAGGAGCTGCGGACCATTGCCTCCCGGGGCCTGGCGGCCAGTCTCGTAAACCAGGTGCTCATAGAAGAGTCGGTGATGGGCTGGGAAGAACTGGAGCTGGAGGTGGTGCGGGATGCCAGAAATCAGATCGTGACCGTGTGTTTCATTGAAAACGTGGACGCCATGGGCGTTCACACCGGCGATTCCTACTGCACAGCGCCCATGCTGACCATTGACAAGGACTTGCAGCAACGACTGGAATCTTATTCCTATGCCATCGTTGAGGCCATTGAGGTGATCGGTGGCACCAATATACAGTTTGCTCACAACCCGGAAACCGGCCGGGTGGTGGTCATCGAGATCAATCCCCGGACTTCCCGGTCGTCGGCCCTGGCGTCCAAGGCCACGGGGTTTCCCATCGCCTATGTGTCCTCCCTGCTGGCCGGCGGCCTGACCCTGGACGAAATCCCTTACTGGCGGGACGGTACCCTGGATAAATACACGCCGGGCGGGGATTATGTGGTGGTGAAGTTCGCCCGCTGGGCCTTTGAAAAGTTCGAGGGCGTGGAAGACAAGCTGGGCACCCAGATGCGGGCCGTTGGCGAGGTGATGAGCATCGGCAAGCATTACAAGGAAGCCTTGCAGAAGGCCATCCGGTCCCTGGAGATCGGCCGCTACGGCCTGGGGTTTGCATCGGATTTTAATCAAAAATCCCTGGAAGAGCTGATGGTGCTGGTAAGCACGGCTACAAGCGATCGCCAGTTCATCATGTATGAGGCCCTGCGGAAAGGGGCCTCGGTCGGTGAGCTTTGTGAAAAAACGCATATCAAGGCCTGGTTTATTGAACAGATGAAAGAACTGGTGGATCTGGAGGAAACCATTCGTGGCCATGCCGGTTCTCTGCCACCGGATGACCTGCTGATTCACGCCAAGAAGGACGGGTTTGCGGACAAATACCTTTCCCTGCTCTTGCAGATACCGGAAAAAGCGATCCGGGACCGGCGGAAGGCGCTGGGCATTACGGAAGCCTGGGAGCCGGTGCCGGTGAGCGGCGTGGAGAACGCGGCCTACTATTATTCCACATATAATGCCGAAGACAGGGTGTCGGTGAGTGAGCGAAAAAAAATAATGGTCCTGGGCGGCGGTCCCAACCGCATCGGCCAGGGCATCGAGTTCGACTACTGCTGCGTGCATGCGGCCTTTGCCATTCGGGATGCGGGCTACGAGTCCATTATGATCAACTGCAACCCGGAAACGGTGTCCACCGATTACGATACCTCGGACAAGCTTTATTTCGAGCCCCTTACGGTGGAGGATGTGCTGAGCATTTATGAAAAAGAGCAGCCCGAGGGCGTGATCGTCCAGTTCGGCGGCCAGACCCCCCTGAACATTGCCAAAGAACTGGCGGACGCCGGGGTGAAGATTCTTGGCACATCGCCGGAGACCATTGAGCAGGCCGAGGACCGGGACTGCTTTCGCCAGTTCATGCGCAAGCTTGATATTCCCCAGCCGGAATCGGACATGGCCATTTCCGAGACCGAGGCCCTGGAGGTGGCCCGTCGCATCGGCTATCCCCTGATGGTGCGCCCTTCCTACGTACTGGGCGGCCGTGCCATGATGATTGTGCACGACGAGGGAATGCTGCGCCGGTACATGGCCCTGGCGGTGGATGTGTCGCCGGAACGGCCCATTCTCATCGACAAATTCCTGGAAAACGCCATCGAGGCCGAGGCCGACGCCATCGCCGATGGTAAGGACGCCTTTGTGCCGGCTGTGATGGAGCATATTGAGCTGGCGGGCGTGCATTCAGGGGATTCGGCCTGCGTGATACCACCGGTGAGCATCCCGGAAAAACACCTGGAAACCATCAATGCTTATACCCGGCGGATCGCAAAGGAGCTGGGCGTGGTGGGCTTGATGAATATTCAGTACGCCATTGCCGGCGACACGGTTTATATTATCGAGGCCAATCCCAGGGCTTCCCGGACTGTTCCCCTGGTGTCCAAGGTGTGCAACGTGTCCATGGCCCGGATTGCCACCCAGATTCTTCTTGGCGGCAAGCTGCCGGCATTTGACCTCAAACATCGGTCCATTCCCCATTTCGGGGTTAAGGAAGCGGTGTTCCCCTTTAACATGTTTCCCGAGGTGGATCCCCTGCTGGGGCCGGAGATGCGGTCCACGGGTGAGGTCCTGGGCATGGCGGAGTCATTCGACCTGGCTTTTTTTAAGGCGCAGGAGGCGACAAAAGTGCCGCTGCCCCTCGAAGGCGCCGTGCTGATCACGGTGGCCGACGACGACAAGCCCAGGGCCCTGGACGCGGCGCTGGTTTTCCAAGAGTTGAGTTTTAATATCCTGGCCACTCCCGGCACCCGGGAATTTCTGGAAAAAAGCGGGGTGACCGCGGAACCTGCTATCAAGCTCGGCCACGGGCGGCCGGATATCGTGGACCGGATCAAAAACGGTGAGGTGCAGCTGGTCCTGAATACGCCGGCTGGCCGCGAAAGTAAGGAGGACGACTCTTATATCCGGAAGGCGGCCATAAATTACAAGGTACCGTATATCACGACCACGGCGGCGGCCATGGCCGCCGCCCGCGGCATAAGGGCAAGACGCCAGGGAGCGTCGCTGCCCCGGTCACTGCAGGAGTATCACGGGGATATACAATAGTATGATTTTTTGCATGATTCTTTTCCATCTGTATGATATTTTAAAATTTCATTTCAAACGAACCGTAAATCCAGTAAAAACCAACACGATGGAATAACCATTTGTGAAAGGGCAGAACAATGATGAAAAAGACGCTGATTCGAGGCACGGGACGCCATGTTCCGGACAGGGTGGTCACCAACGAGGACATGACCCAGTGGATGGAGACATCCGATGAATGGATCCGTCAGCGTACAGGCATTGAGCAGCGCCACTGGGTTCCGCCGGAAGGCGAGATGGGCGCATCAGACCTGGGACTGGAAGCTTCAAAGATTGCCCTGGACCGGGCCGGCTGGACGGCTGAAGACATCGATCTCATTATTTTCGCCACCCTGAGTCCGGATATTTTTTTCCCGGGATCGGGATGTTTGCTGCAGCACAAGCTGGGTCTGAGCACCACGCCCGCTCTGGATATACGTCAGCAGTGCACCGGTTTTATGTACGGCCTGGCCACGGCGGATGCGTATATCAAAAGCGGCATGGCCAACCGGGTTCTGCTGGTGGGTGCCGAAGTCCATAGCACGGGCGTCGAAAAAGCCAACAGGGGGCGGGACGTGGCCGTTATATTCGGCGACGGCGCCGCGGCGGTCTGCCTGGAGGGCGTGGAAACCGATGAAAACGTGGGGGTGCTGACGTCCATTCTTTATGCCGAGGGTAAATATGCCGACAGCCTGATGCTGGAAGCCCCGGCGTCCCGATGTTCGCCCGAACGCCTGACTTCTGAAATGATGGATGAAGGCCGTCATTACCCTAAGATGAACGGCAAACGCATCTTTAAAATGGCCGTGACCCGGCTGCCCGAACTGACTGCCGAAGCCGTTGAAAAGGCGGGCCTGAACGGCGTGGAGGATTTTGACCTGATCATTCCCCATCAGGCGAACCTGAGAATCAACCAGTTCTACCAGGATACCCTGAAGCTGCCGGAGGGCAAGGTTTACAATAACATTCAGACATACGGCAACACCACCGCGGCCAGTATTCCGCTGGCCTTTGATGAGGCCATTGAAAAAGGGCTCTTTAAGAAAGGGGACACCGTCCTGTTCCTGGGCCTGGGCGCCGGCGTGACCTGGGCGGCCAATGTTTACCGGCATGCGTGAGGTGGGTTTTTAATTCAGCCTATAAAACCTGGTCCTCTGGGCCAGGTCAGCGATAAAAGGCTATGCAGGTAAGGAGCGAAGCACGAAATTCGAAATTCGAAACAAATCCGAATGTCAAATGTTCCAATGACCAAAACAGATACCGGAGTGTTCCGGGGCATCAACGCGATGCATTTATCTTCGTGCCCTTCGTGCTCTTCGTGGTAATCAACTCCAGACGATTGAACCACGAAGTTCACGAAGGGTGAGTTCAGACTGTAAACAATCCCCTTTATAGGGGTAATCAAAGCCGGCCCCTCTGGGGTCGGATGTTTATTGCATCAGCATTTCCAGATAAAATTTAGAGATCGGGTCCGTATCATCAAAGGTGTGGTCCGGATTTTCGTTGGCGGCGGCCATCTGGGCCCGGATATCGCCGGCCAGTTTTTTCCCCAGTTCCACGCCGAACTGATCAAATGGATTGATGCCCCAGACAAAGGCTTCGTAGACGGTTCGGGCTTCGTAAAAGGCGAGCAGCCGGCCGATGCTTTTGGGAAACAGGGAATTTAAGATAATGGTGGAGGAGGGCCGGTTGCCGGAAAAGGACCGATGCAGGCTGTCACCTTCCCGGCCTTCGGCCAGGGCCTTGGGCTGGGAAATGAGGTTGGCCCACAGTTCCTGGTGGTTGGTGACCCCCTTGGATTTGCAGGTATAGTCGGGGTACTGGGGATTGATCATGCCGATAAAGTCGATGGGAAAAGGGCTCCCCTGACTTCCTTGGTGGGCCAGCTGGAAAAACGAGTGCTGGGCGTTGGTGCCGGGCTCCCCGAAGATAATGACGCCGGTGTTTATGGGCACTGGCCGGCCGTCCGCGGTGACCGACTTGCCGTTGCTTTCCATGTAAAGCTGCTGAATATGAGGGGCCAGTTCAGCCAGCGGCGCGGCATAGGGGATGATGGCCTGGGCCCGGTATCCCAGGAAGTTGTTGTTCCATATGCTGATCAGGGCCGCGATCATGGGAATGTTTTCCTCAGGCGCGGCGTTTTGTGTGTAAACATCCATTTCATGGGCGCCTTCGAGAAAGGCCTTGAACCGGTCGAAGCCTATGTAGAGGCTCAGAGGCAGTCCGCCCACGGCGGAAGAAACACTGTAGCGGCCACCGATGAAGTCGAACATATGGAATGACCGGCGTACGGGAAATGCGGCCTGGTCCGGCGGCACGTCTCCCGGACTGCCCTTGCTTGTCACCGCCACAAAATGATCGGCGGCCTTCAGGTGCCGAGCTTCCATGAATTCCCTGGCCTGGTTGGCATTGGCCATGGTTTCGGCCGTGGTGAAACTTTTGGACACCACGATCCAGAGGGTGGTTTCCAGGTCGATGCGGCCCGCAATTTCGCCGAAATTGTGAATGTCCACGTTGGACAGAAAATGCAGGATGATGTCCTTGTCCGCATATGCGCCCAGTGCCCGGGCAACGAATTCCGTGCCCAGGTATGACCCGCCGATGCCGATGACCACCACGTGCCTGAAGGACTTTCCCGTTGTTCCCGTGATGGCCCCGTCGTGAATCGCGCGGGTGAATTCCTCGATCTCCGACAGGACCCGTTTGAACTCCGGCATCACATCCACATCATCCACCATCAGGGTCTGCCTGGAAAAATCCCGTGCCGCCGTGTGCAGGGCAGCCCGGTTTTCTGTGGTGTTGACCTTCTTCCCGTTGGTCATGGCCAGAAATGTCTTCTGGATTTCCCGCTGCCGGGCCAGTTCGAACAGCAGTTCCATGGTACGGCCGGTCACGCGCTGCCGGGAAAAGTCATAAAACATGCCGCACCGGTTCAGGGAGTAGCTTTCGATCCGGCCCTCGTCGCAGGTGATGCGCCTCAGGTGGTTTTCCGGCGTGCATATCTCTTTTGCGTGGTTGATGAGTTCCTGCCACACCGGCGGCAGTTCAGTCAGCGCGTTGATTGTCATAGAGGTTCCTTTTTACGGGTTCAACGGTTACGTGGGTGTTTGCCAGCAAACACTTTCAGCAGAAATCCTATTATAACGCAATCGGTTTTGATTTCAAACAAAAGAGAAAATAAAAAAGGCGCAGAGCCGGATGCCGGCTTTGCGCCTTGTCCTTTGCAGGAGTGTGCGCGGGGTTATTCGGATTCCTGGTTGGCCGCCTCGATCACCTTTTCCGCTTCCTGGGTGGGCATGATCTCGTAATGGGAAAATTCCATGGAGAACTTGCCGCGTCCGCCGGTCATGGAGCGTAGGTCCGGGTCATAGGTGAGAAATTCGGCCATGGGAACGTTGGCTTTGACCACCTGGTTTTTGCCCTTGCCCTCCATGCCGAGGACTCTGCCCCGCTTGCTGTTCAGATCCCCCATAACATCGCCCATGAAATCTTCCGGCGTGGTGACGGTGATTTCCATGATGGGTTCAAGGATAACGGGAGCGGCATCCACGGCCGCTTTTTTGAATGCAAGGGAGCCGGCGATTTTAAAGGCCATTTCCGAGGAGTCCACTGAATGGTAAGATCCGTCGTCCAGGGTGGCCTTGAAGTCGATGCAGGGAAAACCAGCCAGAGGCCCTTTTTCCGCTGCCTCGATAATGCCTTTTTCAACGGCGGGAATATAAGTCCGGGGAATGGCACCGCCCACGATCTGGTCCACGAATTCAAACCCCTCCCCCCTTGCCATGGGCTCAAACTGCACCCAGCAGTCGCCGAACTGCCCGTGACCGCCGGACTGTTTCTTGTGCCGGCCCTGGACGCGCACTTTTTTGGTGATCGTCTCCCGGTAGGGAACTTTCGGCGTGGACAGAGTGACTTCCACGTTGAATTTTCGCTTGAGCCGTTCCACCGATGTCTCGATGTGGATCTGCCCCCGTCCGGAAAGAATGATGGCTTTGGCTTCGCTGTCCCGGGACAGGGAGAGAGAGGGGTCTTCTTCCGTGAGCTTGGTGAGCGAGGTCTGGAGTTTGTCTTCATCGCCCTTGTTTTTGGGCTGCACGGCAAAGGACATCACGCTGGGCAGAGGGTCTTCATATTCAAAAATTATTTTCCGACTTTCATTGCAGATGGTGTCGCCGGTTTTGGTGGCCTTGAGTTTGGCTACCGCCACGATGGAACCTGGCACGGCCTCGCTGACGTTTTTCTGTTTTTTGCCCGCCATGGCCAGCAGCTGGTTGTATTTTTCAGTGGTTTGCCGGGTGGTGTTATAAAAATTGCCGTCCCCGCCCAGGTTGCCGGAGACCACTCGTAACAGGGAAAGGCGGCCGGAGAAAGGGTCTGCCACGGTCTTGAACACAAAGCCGGCAAAGGGTTCGTCCGGATCCGGGTTGCAGGTGACCGGATTGCCGTCCACGTCCCTGGCTTCCCAGGGGCCGCGCTCATCCGGGGAGGGCATGCAGTCGGCGATGAAATCCGATAACAGGTCCATGCCCTTGGTGGCCGTGGCGGCACCGCAGAGGACCGGCGCAAAGGTCCGGGAAAGAATGCCTTTTTTCAGGGCGGCGTTCAGCTCCTCGTCGCTCAGGGTTTCGCCTTCAAGGTAACGTTCCAGCAGAGAGTCATCGGCCTCGGCTATGTTCTCGATCAGGGCTTCCTTTTCCGTCTCCACCTGGTCCTGCATGTCTGCAGGGATATCAATTGTCGAGCGCTTGCCGTTCTCGTCGTATGTGTAAGCCTTCATGTTGACCAGGTCGACCACGCCCTTAAAGTCTTCCTTGGCACCGATGGGCAGTTGGACCAGAATGGGCTTGGGATCGCCCAGGGTCTCCCTGGCGTCTTCGAAGGTCTGGTTGAAATCCGCCCGTTCCTTATCCAGTTTGTTAATGAATATTGCGGCGGGAATATTATGTTTTTTCGCAAACTCCCAGGCCTCTTCGGTCTGGACCTTGATACCGTCCACGGTATCGATAACCAGAACAACTCCGTCAGCGGCCTGCATGCAATTGATCGCATCCGAAAAAAAGTTCTGGTCGCCGGGCGTGTCGATCAGGTTGATGGATTTTTTCTGCCATTCATACTGGTAAAACCCGCTGGAGATGCTGGACATGCGTTTGAGTTCTTCGGGCTCGAAATCCATGGCCGTGTTGCCGTCTTCCACCTTTCCCAGCCGGTCAATGGCCTTGGCATTGTACAGGATCGCCTCGGCCATCGAGGTTTTGCCGGCACCGCCGTGGCCGACCAGGGCGACGTTTCTTAAGCTTTTGATTTTTTCAGTCATTTAAAACACCTCTTTCTGCAAACGGATTGTCGCTGTTAATATATTCCCAATAGTCTTTTGCTTGAAAGTCGGTATAAACTTCAAAAACTTAGCTTGTATTTTCTGAAAAATCAAGGCTAAAAATGGCAATCCCGGGGTAAAGTTGTGAGTCTCGTCTGCTCAGACAGTCTGCCCGCGTCTTCCGAAAAAACCGCCCCTGCTCGGCTGCGCTGCAAGGGGCGGGGCACGTGTTGCTGTTCAGTTGTTTCGGCAAGCTGCCAGGCATGGCAATAAACTAAAAAGTTAAATAAAATGATATGGTTATAATGAATGGGCAGATTAAGTTCCTTGGAAGTCCAATATCTGCTTACGGGGTTGGGTCGCGATGTATCTCTCGTCATGTCACGTACGGTGTAGGGGCGAACCTTGTGTTCGCCCCTACAGATCATTCCTCGAGAGTAAGATAGACACGCCGCATCTTGAACTTTTTACTTTGCCATCCGCAAGCGACTTCCAAGGAACTCATTTCAAAATCCAAACAGCTTTTTGGCCACAGACACACCCGGACAAACACAGACATTTTTTTACCAAAACCTGTCCACCTTTGTCTGTGTGCGTCTGTGGCAAATTGCAGTATGATGCAGATTGCTTCCTGCAAAAACACCGCAGAGGGTTGGAAGCTTTTCGCGAAGCCATCATAATAAGCGCATCAACTTCCCCATATAAGATCCCAGGGTTCGCAGAAGAAGGCCGTTAAAAACCGCGCTGATGGCCAGATTGACCGGCACGAGCGGGGTTTTCCATTGAATATGAGGGCGATGTATCTCCACGCGATGCCGGAGGGCTTCCAGCCACTGCCGGATTCTGCCTTTTTCCGTGGGCATGCGGAAGGCGGTGGTGATGGTGTACGGCTGCCGCATGTTGTTGGGGATGGCCAAGGACCGCACTTTTTCGGTCAGGACCAGGCATTGGATCGCTGCAATTTTTAATCGTGTCATCAGGTCAGGACGCCCAAAAACCGACTCATATTTCTTCCGCACAGACAGGGCCTGCTGGCGCGCTTGCCGGTTGGGGGCATGGGTGTATAAAGCGCCGATCAATGGGTACATAAAATACGCCCGTTTGCGTTTTTCCTCGTGCCGCAGCTTCAGGAATCCGTGCTTGTAATGACTTGTGGCCATGACCCCGCGGATGGTGGTGTCCATAACTCTTAAAATGGACGGACCGTTGCGGTGGTAATCGGCAAGAAACGCGTTTTTCAGGTATCGCCTCGATTCTTCACCCGTGAAGTGGGGATGGGTAAACCATATTTCATGCTGCCCGTGCCATTCTTCATAGGGCATGTCCGTGCGCAGCCGCCCCTGTTTTTCATAATCGAAAAAAAGCTTCGTGCCGGGCAGGGGGCCAAGCTGCATGAACTGCACCAGATCCGCATTCAGTCCGGTCATAAAGTCGATGTCTTCGAAAATGGTGGTCTTGTCATGATGTTCGGAAAAGAGGATTCCGGACGCAAGCACGGAAACACCATTGTCCCGAAGTGTCCGGATCAGGGAGGGGAAATCGATCCCCTTGTTTTTTTCATAGACCTCTTTTTTTGATTCCACGCCCATCCACAGAAAATTGACACCCAGCCGGAGAAGAAATTCGATACCGATGTGAGTCACAGCTTCAGCCGAAGAAAAAATATTAAAAGAGTAGTTCTTGCCATTTTTTTCCATTTCATGGACCAGTTCGTGAGCCCGGTCATGGGTTTTGAGGAAATTTTCATCCATGATGAAAAAGTCCGTAACCCCCAGGGTCTCTTCCATCTGCACGCATACATCATAGATTTCCCGCCCGGTTTTCATAAAAGGGGTGTAAACTTTTTGAAAATAGTGGGTGGTGCAGCAGAACCGGCAACCGTTTGAACATCCGACGCCCGTCATGATTACACCGGCGTCCTGGGGCAGGGGGATTCCCATGAGGCGTTTGTTGAAAGCGGAATAGAGCATGGGGTGCTTGACCGGCGCATCCACATCCTCGCCCAGCAGTTCCCGAAGGTATTTCACGCCATCTCCCCGGCAGACATGATCGCAGGGGATCAATGAATCGATGTTTGCAATGCTGGTGCCGTGTCCGCCCAGAACGATTTTCGTGTCCGGCGATGTTTCCCGGATAATCTGCGCCATCTTTCGGGCTTTGACAAAGTTGGGCACGATAAATGATATGCCGATATAATCGTAGCCTTTTGCCACTTCGGCCCTGAACTGGTTCAATGTGGGGAAGTCAAGCACCACGGCGGGGGGGGTGATGTTCTCCGCCATCAGGTGAAGCCCTGCGCTCTGATGGTTGAGCCGGAATGAAAAGACCCCCTGTTCACGGGTTACCTGGTTGTGGAACAATTCCATTATGTTCTCTTTGCGGCCGTATTCGTCGTCAACCCCATAAGGGCCGAACACGGAGGTAAATAAAAATTTCATTAGTTTTCCTTCAATTGCTTTGTGTTTAATTGATGTTTTCCCATTGTGTAAACTTTAGCATGACGGCATGGAACGGCAAAGCGATTCATGGGGTTTTACAAAGGTTTTACAATTCATGAACGGTCGCGGTTCAGGTCCAGCTGTTCGCCGAGAGCCTGTTCAAAAAGGGTGTCCGTTTCGTTTTCAACGCATTGCCTGATGGATTCGAAACGCTGGACCAGAGCCTCGGCCAGGGGGGTGAGCCGGGAGCCGCCGCCGGTGCTGCCGCCGGTTTTTTTAACCAGAAGGTCCTGGCCCAGCCGTTCTTCCGTGGCATGAATTCTCGCCCACACGGCCCGGTAGCCCATTTTCAACTCTTTTGCCGCGGCGTTGATGGACCCGAGGCGCTGAACGGCCTCCAGCATGCGGTATCGTCCAAGGCCGAACACCACATTGCCTTGGGCGTCCTCCAGCCATATTTTTGAGCGGGTATAGAGTGTTGGTGTGTTCATTAATAATTACTATAACCAAATATGAGGGAAGGGGCAAGCGATGGCAGTATCGACAGGATGATGGTCCCCGAAAATATCAACTGGTTGTAAATGCGGGTTGCTTGGTAAGCAGGAAAACCGCATGCGGTCGGGGCTAACGGAAAAACATCCGGGGGGCGAGACGGAGAATTTTCAGGGCGCCCTTGAGCCGGTCGCTTCGTTTCTCGCCGTACATTGATTCCAGGAGCCCCTTGAGGCCGTCGTAGACACCCCGGCCATGGGGGTGCCACCAGAGGTTCTTTTTGACAAAGGGCATGATGTCCGAAACAATGACCTGGGGTTCGGTCATTTCGTCGAACCCGATTTTGCCGTGGGTCCGGCCGATACTGGATTTCTTGAAACCGCCCCATGGGGCTTCGGCCAGGCCGTGGCTCATGAGGTGATCGTTGATGGTGATGGCGCCGGCCTGAATTCGCCGGGCGACGGCAACGGCGTTTTTCCGGTTTTTTGACCATACGGATCCGGTAAGCCCAAGATCGGAATCGTTGGCAAGCGCGATGGCATCGTCAATGGTGTCCACTTTCATGACGCCCACCACCGGCCCGAAGGTTTCCTCGGCCATGACTTTCATGTTATGGGTGACATTGGTCAATACCATGGGGGCGATGCTGTTTTTCAATTGCCGGGTGCCGGTTGAATCGGCCCTGGCCCGGGCAAAAATTTCAGCGCCCCTGTCCAGGGCATCCCGGACATGATCATTGACGGTTTCCACCTGCCGTTCGGTCGTCATCACCCCGATGTCCGTGGTAAAGTCGCACCCGTATCCCACGCGCAGGCGCTCGGTTCGTTCCTTCAGGCGGGCCAGAAACCCGTCATAAATGTCTTTGTGAACGTAAATGCGCTCCACCCCGCCGCAGGACTGGCCGGCATTCTGGAAACCCGCCCATACCGCGCCGGCCGCGGCCCGGTCCAGATCGGCATCCGGGCATACAATCATGGCGTCATTGCCCCCCAGTTCCAGGGAGACTGGGGTGAGGGTTTCGGATGCCTTGCCCATAAGGTATTTGCCCACCGGCACCGAGCCGGTGAAAAAGAGCTTGTCCACCCCGCCTTCCAGGAATGCATCGCCGGCGACCCGTCCCTTCATATTGACATAGTTGAACACGTAGGGCGGCAGTCCCGCGCTTTCCATGATGGTTTTAAGTGCCTGGCCCACCATCTGGGTTTCCGATGCGGTTTTCAGGACCACCGCGTTGCCCGCCAGCAGGGCCATGATGACCTCGGAAAAGGGGATGGAAAACGGGTAGTTCCAGGGGGAGATAATCCCAACCACTCCGAACGGCACCCGGACGATGCGGCTGACCTTGTTGGAAAGGGCGATATTGCCCGGCATGAGAAAGCGGTCTTTGAGTAATTTTTTCGCGTTTTTTGCATAATAAGGAACCGCCAGGGTCGCTGGCAGGACTTCGGCTACAAGTGCATCGGTCCGGGTCTTGCCGTTGTCCCTGGAGATGGTGACCGTCAGCTTGTCGCACTGCCGGACTATTTCCCGGCTGATTTTCCTGATGCGGGCGGCCCGTTTTCTGACAGGTGTTTTTGCCCAGAGGCGTTGCGCCTCTCTGGCCCTGGCAATAATGGTTTCCAGCTCTTCTTTGGTGGTCATTGGCGAATGACCGATGGTTTCGCCGGTGGCCTTGTCGTAGCTGGGTTCGCTGGCTGGCGTTTCGGGTGTGTGATTGGGTTCGTCCGGTGAAATGGCCTCGGCCTGCTGTGTCGATGTCATGGTGTTCCCCATTTTGATGGACGGATGGCTTCGGGAAAAATTTCCAGCCCCGCCGCGGCGTTTTTGCAGACAGTATTTATTCGAATCAGCCAATTAAGTGGATATTAAATTTTATCAAAAAACAGCAAGATTTCATATTTTTTCTATGCGAACGGCACAGGCTTTATACTCCGCCGTGAGCGTCTCGGGATCAAACGCCGGATTGGTCAGCCAGTTGGCGCAGGCTTCCCGGAAGTGAAACGCCATCCATACCATGCCGGGCTGGACTTCCGCCGTTACCCTGGCCTTGAGCGTAATTTCACCGCGGCGGGATTTGACGCGGATGGTCTCGTTGTTTTCGATGCCCAGGGCGCCGGCATCGTCCGGAGAGATATCGGCCGTTTCTTCGCTCAGCAGGTCGTTGAGCCCTTCACAGCGGCCGGTCTGGGTACGGGTATGATAATGATACAGCCGTCTGCCCGTGCTGAGCACCAGCGGGTATTCCTCGTCCGGCACCTCGGCCGGCGGCGTCCATTCCGCGGGCATGAAGTTCCCCAGCCCGCAGGTGAATTTGCCGTCCTTGTGAAGGTAACAGGTGCCTTCATGGTCTTCGTTGGGGCAGGGCCATTGAAGACCGTCGTTTTCAATGCGGTAATACTTGATGCCTGCGAAGTTGGGCGCAAGTATTGACACTTCGTTGTCCCAGATTTCCCGGGCGCTGTCGGATGCCCAGTCATGGCCGAACCGCTTGGCAATCTGTTTGAATATCCACCAGTTGGGTTTGGCATCGCCGGGTGCGGGACTGGCGGTGCGGACCCGGTTCACCCGTCGTTCGCTGTTGGTGAAGGTGCCGTCGTTTTCACTCCACGCGGCGGCCGGCAGCACCACGTGGGCAAAGCGGGTGGTTTCGGTGGGGAAAATATCCTGGCACACCAGAAACTCGGCCGATGACAGTTCATGCTCCACCTTGTGGATATCGGGCTCGGTATTGGCTACGTTTTCGCCGAAGATATACATGCCTTTTATTTTTCCGCTTACCATGCCGTCGAACATGTCGGGCATCATCAGCCCCATTTTGTCGGTCAGCGGAGCGGTGTTCCAGGCGGCCTCAAATTTTTCCCGCACCGCCGGGTCGGTGTATTTCTGATAACCCGGCAGCACATTGGGCAGGGCGGCCATGTCACAGGCCCCCTGGACGTTGTTCTGGCCGCGCAGGGGATTGACGCCCCCGCATTCCACGCCCATGTTGCCCAGCAGCATCTGAAGATTGGCAACAGACATGACGTTGTTCTTGCCGCAGGTATGTTCGGTGATGCCCAGGGTATAGCACAGCATGACCGGTTTCACCGATGCCAGGCGACGGGCCAGGTCGGTGATCATCTCGGGCTGAATGCCGCAGATTGGAGTGACCCGCTCGGGCGGGTATTGCATGACCTTTTCCTTGAGGTCCTCAAAACCGGTGCAGCAGGTGTTCACAAATGCTTTGTCGTAAAGGTCTTCCTTGATCAATACATGCATGATGCCATTGAGCAGGGCGATGTCGCTGCCCACCCGCAAAGGAACATGCAGGGAGGCGAAATCGCAGAGCTTGTGCTTTCGCGGATCGGCCACGATAAGGTCTGCGCCGTTTTCCACGGCATTTTTCAGAAACGTTGCCGCCACGGGATGGGCCTCGGTCATGTTGGAACCGATCACGAAAAACATCTTTGCCCTTGCAAATTCGTTAAAGGAATTGGTCATGGCACCGGAGCCGAAGGTTGCCGCCAGACCGGCGACGGTGGGCGCATGTCATGTGCGCGCGCAATGGTCGATGTTGTTGGTTTTAAATACCGCCCGGAACAGCTTCTGCATCTGGTAGGAGTCCTCGTTGATGCTCCGGGCGCAGCTCACGCCGGCCAGGGCATCCGGACCGTGTTCATTGATGATGGCCTTGAACCTGTCGGCCACCAGGTCCAGGGCCTCGTCCCAGGAGGCTTTCCGGAATTCGCCGTTTTCCTTGACCAGCGGCGTTGTCAGCCGTTGGTCCGAGTAAATGAAGTCATATCCGAACCGGCCCTTGACGCACAACCGGCCGTCGTTGGGTGCGCCCCCTTCCACGCCGGTGACCTTCACGATGCGGTCGTCCTTTACATGAAGCCATTGCTGGCACCCAACCCCGCAGTAGGGGCAGGTGGTCCGGATTTTTTTGATTTCCCATGGCCGCCAGGAAAAGCGTGCCTTTTTTTCCACCAGCGCGCCGGTGGGGCAGGCCTGGATGCATTCGCCGCAGAACACGCAATCTGATTCTTTTAAGGGATGGTCGCCTGCGGTGATGATCTTGGTGACATTATCCGCGTCGTCGAAGTCAATGGCTTTGTTTACCTGAATTTCCCTGCATGCGGCAACACAGCGGCCGCACAGGATGCATCTTGAAAAGTCACGAACGATCAGGGGGCTGACTGTCTCCATGGGATACTGGACCGGCTTCCGGGCTTCGCCGCCGCCCCGTACCTGGTACTGATAGGCCAGTTCCTGAAGCCGGCAGTCGCCCCATGCCGGGCAAATGTCCTCGACACCGTCCGAGGCCAGCGCCTGCTTCTGAAAGGCGGTCCAGTTATCGTCCCCGGCCGCGGCAATGCCGCAGTTGTGATTGCCCGAGGCCAGAAAATCAGTAAGTGTTTGCCGTCTTGCGGCGATCACCTTTGGGGACTCCGTCCGGATAACCATGTTATGCTCAGCCGGCGTAGAGCAGGCCGGGACCAGCTCGTCGCCGCCGTCCACCTCCACCACGCAAATCCGGCAGCGGCCGGTGGGAGACGCTCCTTTCAGATAACAAAGGGTGGGGATCGGAATGCCGTGGTCTTCCGCCACCTGCAGAATGGTTTGATTATCTTTGATGCTGCATTCGTTGCCATTGATAATGATTGTGCCGGCCGCCATCAATATCCTCCGTATCTTTATTGATATCAAAATCTCAGTCTAACCCGCATATTTCATCCTTCGGGCGAACTCAACTCGTGAAATAAGCGGGCCAATAAAAGAATTGTTACGTTGTGACAAAACTGTCATAACGACAATTAAAATAATTTGCGGCGGCTGTCAATGGAATAATGCAAGAATAATGGGAGGAATGTTGAAGGATGGCTTTTGCAGCGTCTTTGCGGTCGGTCTGATACAGCACTTCTGCCCTTGCGAAGTGGGTGTAAAAATAGCTGGGATAGGCGCGAACCGCAAGCTTCAGCCCGGTTTTCACGGTCTCCATTGTATAGCCGGCAACGCCCAGTCCTTTATTGCTTCCATATTTCCTTGCCAGGAAATGGTATAACGGATTAGAGTTAATAATGAAGACCAAACTCATAGCAAGAGCAGGAGAATGGAGCAATACAGAAGAAGATGTCAACGCAACCGTATAGAAAACTGGAACCGTGTGTCCCGACGCCTTGATGAATCCGGGCAGACAGGAGTTTATTATCATCGGTTGCTTAAACGGTTTTATCGTACCCTGGTGCCTGAAAACCTGAAGGTCCTTGAACTGGGAAGCGGTTATGGCGATCTGCTGGCGGTGTTGAAACCTGAAACGGGCGTCGGAGTTGATTTTTCCGTGGCCATGGTGCGGCGTGCTGCCCGGAAACACCCGGCGCAATGGTTTGTGTGCGCCGATATTCATGCCCTTCCGGTAAAGGGTCATTTTGACATCATTGTGCTTTCCGATATCATTAATGATCTATGGGATGTGCACACGGTCCTGTGCGAGGTGCGCCATCTTTGCCATCCGGACACCCGGATCATTCTCAACTGTTTTAACAACTTGTGGCGGGTGCCTATTTTCATGGCCAGGGCCCTGGGGCGAACGGTACCATTTCTGGAACAAAGCTGGTTTACGCCGGCTGATATCGATAACCTGCTTGATTTATCCGGATGGGAACAGATTAAGATCGAATCCGCCATATTGCTGCCGATAAATGTACCGGTGATTTCAGCACTGGCCAATCGGTTTTTGGCCAAGTTTCCTCCGTTCAGCTGGTGCTGCATAACCAATTTCATTGTTGCAAGACCCGGCCCGCAGGGCATGCAGGAAACACGTTCACCGCCGCTGGTGTCCGTCATTATACCGGCAAAAAACGAGGCCGGTAATATTAAAGATATTTTTCAGCGTACCTTTCTGCCCGGCCATGCGGTTGAATTGATTTTTGTAGAGGGCCATTCCACTGACAACACCTATGCGGTGATCCAAGAGACGATAGATGGTTGGCCGGCCGGTCAATGCCGGCTGCTTCGGCAGCCCGGTAAAGGCAAGGCCGACGCCATTCGGTCCGGATTTGATGCGGCCAGGGGGGATGTACTTGCCATTCTTGACGCCGACCTGAGTGTCCCGCCTGAATATCTGCCCCGTTTTGTGGATACCCTTGTTTCGGCAAAGGGAGAGTTCATTAACGGGGTCCGGCTGGTTTATCCAATGGAAGGTGAGAGCATGCGGTTTTTAAACATGGTGGGCAATAAATTTTTCAGCGTCCTTTTTACCTGGTTGTTGGGGCAGCCGGTCAAGGACACCCTGTGCGGCACCAAGGTATTCTGGAAAAAAGATTATGAGCGGATGAAGGAACTGGGCAGGCGATTTGGCAAAGCCGATCCGTTCGGCGATTTTGATCTGCTTTTCGGCGCATCGGCCCTGAACCTGAAGATTGTGGACATGCCCGTCCGGTATTGCAAACGACGGTATGGCAAAACCAATATTAAACGCTGGAAGCATGGCTGGATACTTTTAAAAATGGCGGCAATTGCCGCAAGGCGCATTAAGTTTATGGGCAAATAGAAATGGTCGACGGTGATATGAGACTGCTTATGAATTGTTCCCGTAACAGAGGCTCCCAGTCGAATTCCGGTAAAAGTTTTGCACGGAAGCCTGTGCTTAGAAAAATCTATCAACAATTTTATCAACAGATTGCGGCCCATGTATCGGGAAGTAATAACAGCCTTGTTGTGGAAATCGGGGCAGGGCCCCATGGTGCGAGTAAAGTGATACCCCATTGCCTTCAAACCGGCCTTTACAATGCCCCGTGGGTCGACAGGGTTGAGAACGCCTACCAATTGTCTTTTGAGACGGGTATGGTATCTGATCTCATTATGGTTGACGTGTTTCACCATCTTCAATATCCGGGGGCCGCGCTTCAGGAGTTTTACCGGGTATTGCGCCCGGGTGGCAGGGTGATTCTTTTTGAACCCTGCATCAGTCTTCTCGGGTTTTTTGTGTATGGCCTGTTTCATCATGAGCCAATGGGGTTGAGTAAGACGATTGAATGGAAATTTCCCGACAATTGGGATGCCAGGGCCATGGATTATTATGCGGCATCGGCGAATGCTTGGCGGGTGTTTTGCAAAAACAAGGGGCGGAGGGCGATTCAGAAAAGATGGAAAGTAATGGCATGCCGGCGAATCGCCGCCATTTCCTATGTTGCCTCCGGCGGCCACACAAAACCACAGCTTTATCCGGAGTTTCTGTTGCCACTAATGCGCATGCTGGATGCCATTTGTCAAATGGCCCCCGCTCTGTTTGCCACTCGCATTCTGGTAGTGCTGGAGAAATGAATTGCGTATATCTTCATGAATAAATTATAAATTTGGAAAAGTCTTTTGGCGATGGTGAAGATCAGGAGTCGGTATCATCTTGGCAAGGGTGTCATGGGTAGTGTTTAATTTTGCGTGACTTCTGTTTGGTTGATTGGTAGATTGCATCCCGAGTTGCAACAATATGCTAATGTTTTTTCCATATCGCAGATAAGGAAAAGAACTTGAGACGCAGACCTTTTAAAATTCTATTTATCAAACCCTGCTCGGATATGCAGGTTCAGTTTATTGAAGTTCCGCTGGCCTTTTTGTATCTTTCCGCCTTTTTGAAAGCCCATCTGGACGATAGTGTACAGGTTGAAATGATTGACCTGAGATTGGAAAGGCAACCGGCCGATGCATTGGAGAAAAAATTGAGGTTGTTCGCTCCGGATCTCATCGGCGTCAGCCTTCTGTCTATGGATCGGGCCTTTTTACCCAGATGGTGTGATTTTATCAAAGCTTGCGCACCGTCGGCCACAATTGTGATCGGTGGGCCTTTTGCCACGTATGAGTTTGATGCGGCCCTTAAGGCGACCCCGGCGGTGGATTGTGCCGTTATGGGTGAAGGTGAAATAACCTTTTTCAACCTGGTCACGGCCCTGCAAAACGGTAAAGATTTTTATAGCATAAACGGTATTGCCTATCTCAGCGATTACCAGGCGGTATGCAATGCGCCGGAGCCTTATATTGAAGATCTGGATACGCTTCCGTTTCCGGATTATGAGATTCTGGGGAATTACCGTTATTGTGATTTTTCACATCTGCCAATGAATGCCGTTATTGCAGAGAAAAAGTATACTCTTGTGATCAGTTCCCGGGGATGCCCCTATCGATGTGCTTACTGCCATTCCATGTTTGGCAAGAAAACCCGCAAACGAAGCACTGCAAATTTCGTTGCGGAGATAAAATGGTTGTACGATGTCCATGGCATACGGGAATTTCATATTGCAGATGACATTTTTAATATTGACCGGAAACGGATGCATGAAATCCTGCACTGTATCATAGATCAAGGGTTAAACATCAAGATTGCGTTTCCAAACGGCTTACGGGGCGATATCCTGACTCCGGAAGACCTTCAACTTTTAAAACGAGCGGGAATCTATACGATTACTTTTGCCGTGGAGACCGCATCCCGGGAAATACAGCAGGCTATTCACAAAAATCTGAATATTGACCGGGTCATGGATAATATCGCGTTTTCAAGCAATATCGGGATAATAAACAAGGGGACCTTTATGCTCGGTTTCCCGGACGAGTCGCTTCAGTCCATAAAGGCAACCATGGACCTTGCGCGAAAATCGAAACTGGATATGGCGGCGTTTTTTGCCGTGATGCCGTTTCGCAACACGGAGTTGGCGACAATGGCCAAACAGATGTATCCTTTTTTTAAAGATGATGACGTGCTTGGCGGTTATTGGGATTCGAAATCCTTTTATCAGAGAGTCACTGGTTATAATTTGAAACGATTGCAGAAATTGGCATATCTTAAATTTTATCTGCCGTTCAGGATTTTTAAAACCTTTCTAAAATTGCCCAGTAAAAGGATGGTGCTGATTTTCTGGCCGATGTTTGCCTTTTATTTACTGCTTCCGGAATCTCTTCATAAGCGTTTTTCCCGGCGTCACCATGATGATGCCGAGTCCCGGATATATTCGAAAACGCAATGAAGATAGGATTTTTTCGGTAGAGGTCTAGGAATGCTTATGCAATTGGAAGGGATCAGTATTATTGTTCCTACTTACAATGATATCGCACGGACCCGAATGTGTCTGGATGCGATTTATATCGCCTCTTTAAGGTTGTCATCAGCGGAAATCGCCATGCTTGAAGTGATCGTTGTGGATGATGCCAGTCCCCAGCCTTTTCGTTATGCGGGTGCCGGAATTGAATTTGTTTGTCAACGGTTTGAGGTGAATAAAGGGGTGGGAACCGCGAGAAACGCAGGGGCCTGTCTGGCAAAGCACAATTACCTTTTGTTCATTGATGCCGATGTGCAGGTGGCAGAAAATTTTTTGATCACGGCCTTTAATTACCTGAGACAAAACCAGGTAAAGGTCTTGCAGGGCATTGGCAGTCATGTGCCGGCCAATGGTGACCCGACGCTGTTTCATCATTATATGGCCATCTCATGGCATTTTTTTCAGGTAAAATACTGCCGGGATTTTTTATGGACCTTATGCACGATTATCAGCAAACCGTTTTTTTTTCAGGTGGGCGGTTTCGCGGAGGATTATGCGGGCAGCGGCGGGGAAGAGTTTGAACTGACCGCAAGACTACTGCAAGCGGACAGGGGTGCCATCACGTGTGCTCCCGGATTGATGTTTTTTCATCATTATTCCGGTGTAAAAACCCGTGCCAGAAAGCTCCTGCGTCGTAGCCCCCGCCTGAAAGAAACAATTTTCAATCATTCCGCATGGCCTTTAATGTTTCAGCTTGAGGCCGGTCTCAGGGCTTTTTTTGCGGTCTGTTTGACGTTGACCTTATTGCTGCTTCTTTTTCAACCGATCGCGGCGGTGATCGCGTATTTGGTTTTTGGATGCCTTTTGTTTGTTTCAGACGGTCAACTGTCCATGGCGTTTCTGCGGCGTCATTCGTTGCGCCTTGCCGTGGCTTCCATTTTTTTTCGGCAGATAGAGTATATGATTGTGTTGTGTGGAATCTTATGGGGAAAACGAGAAAAATGACCCGGCTCGCCGACGATTTGCGATTTTTGTTTTCCCGTACCCCCTGTTACGTCGTGTTTCATGTAACGGACCGGTGTCATCTGAATTGCGCCCACTGTTTCAAAAATGGCGATCTGACACCGGCATCTGAAGAGTTGTCACTGACTGAAATTGATCGGGTTTCCGCCAGTCTGGGCCATATCAAGTATCTGACACTGGCCGGAGGGGAACCCCTGCTTCGGAAGGATTTGAGCGAAATCGTCGGTATTTTTTATCGAAATAACGCATTGCATTTTCTTAACCTCGTGACCAATGGATGGTTTACGGATAGGGCGGTGAGTTTTCTTCGATCGGTGATGGGTGAATGCCCCGGGCTGAAAATCAATGTGGGGGTATCTGTTGACGGCCCCGAAGCTGTTCACGATCATATACGCAGGCAACAGGGAAGTTTTCAACGGGCCCTTGATACGCTTACCGATGTAAATGAACTGGCTTTACAGCAAGCGCAGGAGCGCCTCTTTTTACTTGCCCATGGTACCTATAACGCCTTGAACGCAGATCACCTTTATCCGGTCGCGCAATATTTCGCTGAAACTGCGGGAATTCCGTATTCCATCGGTCTGATTCGTGGCAGGTCGAGGGACAGTCGTTGCCAGGCCATTGATATTGATCATTACGTAAAAACCCAGGCGGACGTGCAGATGTTAATGAACAGTACCTTGCACCGGCACTTTCCGTTTCGGCAGATTCGCCTCGGCGTTGAAGCATTAGTGGCGAGAATCGTGTATGAAAGTTATGCCAACAACAGGTGTATGTCCACCTGTCATGCCGGCCGGCGGGGTATCGTCATTGAAGCGGACGGCAATCTGCCGTTGTGCGAAATGAAGGATATGTCGCTTGGCAATGTCAGGGCAAATCGGTATGATATAATGCAAGTGTTAAAGCGCCGCAAGGCAAGGCAGGCTATAGAAAAGGTACGCCAACAGCAGTGCCATTGCACCTGGGAATGCTTCCAGCGGCTGAATATTGTATTCACCCCGCGTTTGTATCCGGAAATCCTCAGACACAGTCTTCATGTTTTGGGGCGTGGATAGGAAAAAAGTGCTGATATGGTAAAGGGTGTATTGGGGTTTGAATAGGGCCATGCCACAACCAGGAAATGAGCATGATAGACCATTGCATCATTTGAAGCAGTTGATTTATCGGATCCCCCTGAGCCGAATAAGGTTCGGTACTGCCCGTTTTTTGTATCGATTGCTACGTCTTTTTTTTAAAGATGAGGACCGGATCATCACTCGGAGGGGAATCGTATATCATGTGGATCTGTCAGAAGGCATTGACCTGTCCCTCTTTTTATTCGGGACTTTTCAGAAAAACATCAGCCGGCCACGATATTTTGTCTTTCCGGAACAAGCGATTGTCATGGATGTGGGCGCAAACATCGGGGCGATGACCCTGCCTTACGCCATCCAGGTGCCTATCGGCCACGTTTATGCGTTTGAACCCGATCCCCTGGCTTATGAAAAACTGGTCAAAAACATTTCTATAAATCCTCAGCTATGCGGACGGATCACCGCCGACAGGGTGTTTGTGTCCGACCGCACACTGGATACACCGGTCGAAAGAGATGTTTATGCAAGCTGGAAATTAACGGGCCGGGAGGCGGGCCGTCACCGGTTACACGGTGGTATTCGAAAAACTATTTTCATGGTCCCCCAGGTGACGCTGGATGACTATTGCCGAAAGAATGCCATTGCCCATGTCGATCTTATAAAAATCGATACGGACGGACACGAGTTTTTTGTGCTGAAAGGCGCCACCTGGATACTGAAAACATTCAGGCCGGTGATTATCTTTGAGGCTGGTTTATATGCTTTGGCGGAAAACCGTGTTGATTTAAATGAAATGGTCGGGTTTTTGTGCGACCTTGGTTATAAACTGCTTAACAGCAGGAATGGTAAACATATTAAAACTTTCAACTGTCATAAACAGATCCCGATTTCCCATACAACCGACATAATCGCCATACCGGCGAACGGCCCGATTAGGCCATACTGAAGACTCATGACCATGGTAACCACAACCGCAGAAAACAGTGCTTCACATCTGCCCCGAAGTCTTTTCACCGCCCTTATAATCCTGATGCCGTTGCTGATGCTTCACTGGATGCTGCCCTTAATATCGGATGTAGGACCCGGCAGAAGCTTTATGCGGTATGCCATGTGGTTGCAGAAGGAAATGATGTTTGCCATACGGGGCGGCACTTTTCCGCTTTTTTTCCCCACCAGCTTCGGAGGCATCCAAAGCAGTCTTGTGGCGGGCGTATCTCAGATATATCTTCCTGTTCCCTACATTGCATCCGTGCTGCCTGGCTATTGGTCCGGAAACGGTGCTGAATGGAATCTTCTTTTATTGCTGTTGACCCTGCCGGCCGCTCATCTGATGCTTTTTGCCTTTCTTAAGCGGCTGCCCATCTCGCCCATGCTGGCCTTTTTCTTTTCTCTGATTACGGTCTATGCTCCCCGGTTATTGACCGCCATTAATTACGGTCCTGCCATCGGCATATGGACGGGCCATATCTTTTTATGCGGTGTGTTGGGGTTGTATTGCCTGAGGCCGCGCGGGTGGAAGTTGCCCTTGTGTATCATTGGCGCGGTTTACTGGATTGTCAACAGCGGCATTCCCGGTGAGGCCCTGTATGCTCTGTTTGGCGCAGCCCTGTTTGCATTTTTTTTGCCTTTTTTTCTTGGCGTGCTCATAACCTCACAGGCATCGGATTTCAGGCAGATTCAACGGTTCTGGGGGTTGGCCACGCTGTATGGGGCGGCCGGCATCCTGCTTTCGTTCGCTTATGTGCTGCCCATGTATATAGATGTGGTGAAAACGGTGGGTTTCGGGAATCAGGGATATGAATGGGCCGCCAGTCGTAACGACACGCCGGCCGGTATCATCGCCAATTTTTTTTCGCCTTTACGGGCCTCCTTTATGGGGCTTTTTACCGGGACCTCGCTGTATCTGCCGGCATTGCTCATACCGTTGCTGAAGCTGGCCCGGGTAAGGATACCGGTTGTGGTATGGGGCGTAACCGGTGTTGTGGTGATATCCCTTTTGCACATGTTGGGGGACCTCACGCCCGTTCACCGGTTCATCTGGGAATATTTCCCGTTTGCCTCGGCCACGCGGGTTCCGGAGCGTATTTCCCTGATTCTGCCGATGTTTTTTTTGCTGCTGTTGTTATGGATGTTCACCACGGAAACAATGGTGTTCGTTACCATAAGAGGGAGCAGGCGACAAATAGCCGTTCGGTCGCTGGCTGGCATAATGGCATTGTGCATGTATAGCCTCTATTTCAGTTTTACGGCCATCATCGATACGGATTTGTCGGTTGTTGCCAGGACCAATCTGGATAACATACCGTTATGGGCGGAACCCCTTATCATTGGCAGTGGCATTGCAACCTTGGTCTGTGTTGTTCTTCATGGTATGGGTCCGGGACGCAGGAAAAGAATCGAAGTTTTGCTTTGTCTGATTGCCGTTTTACAACTCACTGTTTTATTGAGGCATGGGGCTATCCCTTTTATGGAAAAGGCGGCTCATCCGTCCCTGACTCTGGAGAAAATGACGGCTCGAAAACAAAAAACCATGAATCTCATCCCGGACTATCTTTTTGTCGGCGAATTGTTTTCTTCCAGCGAAGCGATAAAACAGGTTAAGCATTATTTTATTGAACCGTACCTGGCCAAACTTTATTACCAATATACCTGCGTGGTCGATCAGAAAGACGCGTACAAATTTTTGAATCAAGGGCGGGACGAGAATGAGGCGGTGATTGAAATGTGCCCGCTAGGGAAAAAAGAAATGCTCGCGCCGGAGGGAGTGAGCCCGCCTCCCACCGCTGCCGTACGCCTGGTCTATAATTCCAACAACCGCATGGTATTTGAAGTGGATGCTGCCATGCCCGGTGTTTTCGTATTCTCACCGGTTTATGATCTTCACTGGCAGGCACGGGTCAATGGTGAAAAGGCCAGAGTGTACCGGGTAAATGGGGCATCTCACGGGGTTTTTGTGCCCAAAGGGGACAATACCATTACATTCCGGTACTGGAGCTGGGCGGCATTCTGGGGCATGTTGATAAGCTGCCTGACACTTTTGGGAATCAGTGTCATTGTCGGGTTCCGGTGCATCCGCCACAAGCCGGCCGGTTATATGGCAGGAACTGTTATCGTGATCGCCGCCATGGGACTATTCGGCCTCTGGTATAAAAGTCTCTATTCCGGTGAAAATTTGAACACCCGCTATGAATGGTCTTCACCACCGGCAGATGAACGGTCAAATATGGCCTATGGAAGACAGGCCCGCATGAGCTCTTTCAACAGGCGTCACCCCTATGTTCATTCTTCCCGAAGGGCGGTGGACGGCGATCCCTCATTTCAATCCTGTTTTGTAACGGATGTGGAGGAAACTCCATGGTGGATGGTGGACATGGGGGCGGTGCGGGAAATCGGCGAAGTGGCCGTTTACATGGCGCTCAAGGGCTATGTCTACGATACAATGCTTTCCTATTTCAGAGATAATATCTCGCTGGCCCATGCGTCGGGAGTGCTTGTTTTTAAACGGCTTCCTGTGTTGTTCAACAATCCGCCTATCACCATTGCCGTCTCTCGGGATAAACGGCACTGGGAGAAAATGAAGGTCGAAACCCTTGGAGCCGCTCCCTGCCTTCGGATCAATTTCCCAGAACCTTTGGCAGCGCGATATATCCGTATTTCCGCTTCAGGGCAATGTCGTCTTGCTCTTAATGAAGTGCTGGTTTATCCACCGGCCGCGGAAAATGAATAATAAGATAAGCCGATGTCATTGCAGTCATTTCAAGATGCCTCTCGCCTTCCTCCCCTTTATTTCATTGAATTGCAGGCAAAATTGACAGGGACCAGGAAGATGTGTCTTGTGAATAAATGCGTTTAGAATGGCCCGGTGGCGGGGGCCGTTGAGCAACACATCAAGGGGCTGGGTTGTAATATTACCGATAACCACGGGCCATGCCGGTGCAAGGCAGCATATCCCCACATCGCCGTTGGTCAGGATGTTGATGTTGCCGAGCCAGGGTTCCGGGCATTTGTGTGCCGGTACTGACCGGCTGAAAGACACCTGATGGACGATTTTAATGCCGTCAGTGGCCCGGTGCCATCGCCGATAGAGATGCTGTAATTGGTCAACATTGCCGGGATGGGCAACCACCGAAAGCTTTATTTCCGTTTCCGGGCGTTTTGCGGATATGAAAGCGGCTATATGGTTGTAAAGGGCTCTTATGTCCATCCCGCGATACGTCATGGCAGTGTTGCTGTCGGGTTCCGTTGAAATGTTCACGACATCCACCGGTGAACGGGCCAGACGGGTCGCCATCGGCCCGTGAAGGAGGGTGCCGTTGGTATATATAATGGATCTGATATGGCGCTTGGCCAGGAATTTGATCATGTCCATCAAGCGGGGGTGAAGGAGGGGCTCGCCCAGTCCGGTCAGGCACACGCTTTCCACGCTTCTGGGCAGCTGCTCCACCGTTTTTCGAAAAAGGTTCCAAGGCATCAGATGAGGCCGTTCGGGAATCGGTCCTCGTATGCCGGCCTGTTGTTTGAACGCGGGCCAGCAATAGGTGCAATTCAGGTTGCACCCGTAAACCGGTTCGATCAGGGCGGCAATCGGCCGATGAAGCTTTGGGGTTTTTAATATATAATACAGCACATTAATCGTTTCATGGCAGACGGAAGAGGGCTTGTGAAGCTTTTCGTATATCCAGTGGCCGTGGTAGGTCCGGTCACCGCCCAGGCAGCGGGCCGCCAAGTCACAGAGGTTTCGGATTACAAAACGCGTGAATGCTGATTGTTGTGGCATGTAAATGTTCCCCCTGAGACTGAATACTTATAGTTAGTGTCCATCCATAAATGCCGTTTTTTTGACTTCTTTTGACGGCGCAAAAATGAGCAAAGTTTCAGCACCGCTCATTTATTACTACAAAAACGTTGCGGGTACTCAAAACTAACGTAAA
>JAXHVL010000153.1:0-11684 GCA_034189225.1 Thermodesulfobacteriota bacterium | reverse complement strand
CCTTGTGTTCGCCCTCTGACCGGGCGAACACAAGGTTCGCCCCTACAGATCATTCCTCGAGAGTAAGATATACACGCCGCATCTTGAACTTTTTACGAGTGCATTCTGGTTTATTTTCTTGAAATAAAAATAGCTTGTATTTGCTAAAAAATCAAGGCTTTTTTGTCTTGACCAAACCGCCGGAAATTGCTATTAACGCGGTATGAACGAAAACGAAGATCTGAGATACAAGCGCCGCCGGGAAATGATGGTGGAAAACCAGATTGAGCGGCGGGGCATCACCGATCCCAATGTGCTGTATGCCATGCGCACGGTACCGCGCCATCTGTTTGTGAGCGAAGCCCTCATGGATCAGGCTTACGGCGATTTCCCCCTGCCCATCGGCGAGCAGCAGACCATATCCCAGCCCTATATCGTTGCCGAAATGACACAGGCCCTTCAGTTGAATGAAGACGACCGGGTTCTGGAGATCGGAACGGGCTCCGGGTATCAGGCCGCGGTTATCGCCCAGGTCGCGGCAAAGGTGTATACCATCGAGCGAAAACATTCCCTCTATATGAAGGCCCGCACCATTTTTGATAAACTGGGGTATTACAACATCGTCACCCGGTATTCCGACGGCACCAACGGATGGCGGGGTGAAAGCCCGTTTGATGCCATCATGGTAACGGCTGGCGCGCCGAACATTCCCAATGTTCTCGTGGAACAGCTTGCCCCGGGCGGCCGCCTTATTGCGCCGGTGGGGGATGAAGCCTCCCAGACCCTGATGAAGCTGGTGAAGGACGATAAAGGCATTAATTCTTCTGAGCTGGGCGGCTGCCGGTTTGTAAAGCTGATCGGCGAGCACGGCTGGAAAGAAGAATAGACCTTGAAATTAGATATTGGTTACTGGAAGCTAATTTTCAATTTCTAATGTCAAATTTCCATGACCCTGCTTGCCTTATGGAACGTTCTTACTGCCCGTACTTTTCCGTAAGCTTCTGCTGGACCAGGGGCGGTACCATGCCGCTGACGTCGCCGCCGAACGAGGCGGCCTCCTTGATGATGGAGGAGCTGGTGTATATCCAGCGAAGGCCGGTCATGAGAAAGACGGTCTGAATGTCCCGGTTCAGCCGCCGGTTCATAAGTGCCATCTGGAATTCATAGTCAAAATCCGAAACCGCCCGCATGCCGCGCAGGATGGCCACGGCGTTCTGTTTTCTGGCATAATCGATCAGCAGCCCGTCAAATGTGTCCACCGCCGCGCCGGGGCAGTCTTCAAGACTTTTTTTCAGCATTTCCACGCGTTCTTCCATCGAAAAAAGGGACTTTTTGGCAGGATTATAAAGGATGGAGACAACAATTTTATCAAACATCTTCAGGCCGCGTTTCACGATGTCCAGGTGGCCATTGGTGGGCGGATCAAATGATCCCGGATAGATGGCGATTTTCATTTACACTGCTCCTTGTCTCGGCTTTCTAACAACTATTTTGCGAACGATCATCACTGGTAAGCCGACAACCGCACTCAAAAACCATAAAAAAATAATTATATCATGTATTCCAGAAAGCTTACAAGGGTTTTGCCGTATTGCCGCGTGCTTGTGAGGCGATAATGGCTTGTCCATTGTGTCTTATTGGTGCCAATACCGCTTCTTTCATCAGAGATAGTCGCCTCTTTTGCGGATTGTTCCACCACTAAAATTGCACCGGAATTTAAACCCATGATGGTGTGGATATTGGTGAGGGTTGCTGGAATCACATCCTTGGCATAAGGCGGGTCCATAAACACCACGTCGAACTTAAGGTCCATGCCGGCAAGGCACTTCAGGTCGCGGGAGGGATCATGGCGGATGGCATGGGACATGCCCGCCAGGTCGCAGGCATGAATATTTTGCCGGACCGTTGTGAGGGCGGCGGGGTGATTGTCGATAAAAACCGCGTATGCGGCGCCTCTGCTGAGGGCCTCGATGCCCAGGGCCCCCGTGCCCGCAAAAAGATCCAGGACCACGGCATCGGTGAGCTCGTTCTGGAGAATATTGGCCACCGCTTCACGGACCTTGGCCGAAGTGGGCCTAACAGTCAGCCCCTTGGGGGAGGCCAGAGGCGTTCCTTTCAGCCGGCCGCCGATTACTTTCAGCCTGGATGCGTGTTGTTTCATGGACACTCAGAATAGTAATGCTATGATATTTTTTTCAATTTTTTATGCAGGTAGCTTCGGTCCACCCCGATGGCCCTGGCGGTCTGGGTCACATTGTTGTCATTCTGCAGCAGCTTGATTTTGATAAAGGTGTTCTCAAACTCCGTGCGCGCCTCTTTGAGGTTAGGGGCGGAAAAAAGCCGGGTTTCAACGGGGTCTGAGGCTTTTGCCTTGTGGGGGTTGTAGGGCCCCGGCAGATCGGCGACCTCGATGGTCTCCTTCTTGACCATGATGGCAAGTCGTTCGGTGAGGTTTTTCAGCTCCCGGACATTGCCCGGCCAGGGATAGGTGCACAGCAAATCCAGGGCTTCCGGGGAAAACTGTTTTTCCTCTGTTTTGTTCTGCCGGGTCTGGTTTTTTAAAAAAATGTCGGCCAGCACCGGAATGTCTTGCTTGCGACCCCGCAAGGGCGGAACATGGATGGGAATAACATTCAGCCGGTAGTAAAAATCCTCGCGGAATCGTCCCGCTTCGATTTCAGCTTCAAGGTCCTTGTTGGTGGCGGCGATGACCCGCACATCAACGGATACGGGCCGATTGCTGCCGATCCGTTGAATTTTCTGCTCCTGTAAGGCCCGCAGGAGCTTTGCCTGGGTCTTCAGGTTCATGTCGGAAATTTCGTCCAGAAACAGGGTGCCGTTGTTGGCCAGTTCGATTTTGCCTATGGATTTTGACGCAGCTTCCTTGAAGGCGCCTTTTTCATGTCCGAACAGCTCACTGTCGATGGAAGCTTCCGGAATGGCCGCACAGTTCACATCCACAAACTGCTGCTCGGCCCTTGGACTGAGGGTATGAATGGTTCGGGCCGCCATTTCCTTGCCGGTTCCGTTTTCGCCGGTTATCAATATCCAGGCGTTGGACGGCGCCGCATCGGTAATCTGCTGTTTGAGAGCATTGATCGGCGGGCTGCTGCCATCGATGGAGCTCTGGCTGAGCGCCTTTTTTCGAAGGTAGCGGTTTTCTTCTTCGAGCCGGCGGAAATTCAGGGCATTGTTGATGCCCACGATCACTTTGTCAATGGACAAGGGCTTTTCAATAAAATCAAAGGCCCCCAGCTTGGTGGCACTTACCGCGGTTTCGATGGTGCCGTGGCCGGTGATCATGATAACGGCGATATGCGGACTGGTCTCTTTTATTTCTTTCAGGGTTTCGATGCCGTCTATGCCCGGCATCCAGATATCCAGCAATACGATGTCCGGCAATTCGGCCTCAATGATCTTCAGGGCTTCATAGCCGTTGGACGCCGTCATCACGTCAAATCCTTCGTCAGAAAGCAGTCCCTCGAGCGATTGCACGATGGAGGGTTCATCATCGACGACCAAAACGGATGGGAACATGTTTTCTCCAGTATATCTTTTATGATGGCTTCGTAAAAAGTCAATTTTGGGACGGCAAAGTAAAAAGTTCAAGATCAAGGCGCGCAAATCCCGAGGAATGAGGCGTACTTGGCGTACGCCGCAGTGACGAGGGATGCAGCGCAACACAGATATTGGACTTTTTACGAAGCCGTCTTTTATGGCTTCATAAAATGAAAATAATATGTTTGGCTTACGCCGGTAGCTCTATAATAAACTTCGCGCCCTTCGGTATATTATCATGGGCGGTGATAGTGCCGTTATGGTCGGCGATGATCGAACTGACAATCGCCAGCCCAAGTCCCATACCGGATTTCTTTGTGGAAAAGTAGGGCTCAAAAAGATTGGCCTTTTCCGCTTCACCCAGCCCCTTGCCGGTATCGGCAAAGGTCATACGGACCTTCATGGCCGCGGGATCATGTGTGGTGGTAATCGTAATTTCACCAGCGCCTTCCATGGCACTAATAGCATTGTCGATAAGATTAATCAATGCCTGTTTGATCTGCTGCCGGTCAAGGTTCAACAGGGGCAGGTCGCCAGTGGCCTCCACCTGAAACCGGATGTCATTGTCGTCCTCCGCGTAAAGATCCGTCGTTTCATTGATGATGGTGGTAAGATCGCAGGGTTTTAGTTTTGCCGTGGGAAACTTGGCAAAGGCGGAAAACTCATTGACCAGGTTCCGGATCATGTCCACATATTCTATGATGGTCCGAATGCATTCCTGGAACACAGGGTCATCGGTATCTTTGGCGAATTTTCGTTTCAGGCGCTGAGCAGACAGAGAGATGGGTGTAAGCGGATTTTTTACCTCATGGGCAATGCGCCGCGCCACTTCACGCCAGGCGGCCATTCGTTGGGCTTTTTCAAGTTCCGTTAAATCGTCGACCACCATCACCACGCCCATATACGGACCGGTTTTATCATGGCGCAGGGCGTTCAGGTAAATGATAAAACTTCGGGGCCGGCCTGCGATGGTAAGCCGCAACGGCATCTCCACGGTATCTTCGCCCATGTCCTTGATGCGGTGGATCAGGTCATTGGCAAGGGCAAGCTGCTGGCCGGGAAGCACATCGGCATAATAATGGTTCAGGACATTTTCAGGAGAAAGCGCCAGCATTTTTTCCGCAGATTTGTTTATTGTGGTCACCGTTCCTTCAGTATCCAGGGAAATGACGCCCGTGGAAATATTGTTAAGCACTGTTTCCATATATACCCGCCGGGCCTCGATTTCATCACGCTGCTGCTCAAGCATTTTGGCGGATTCCTCGATCTGGCGGCGACCGGTGCGGAGGTCGTCGGTCATCTTGTTGAAGGAACTCACCAGCATGCCGATTTCATCATGCGCCAGTCGTTCGATGGTATAGTCGAGATCACCGGCCGCAACTTTTTCAAGGCCGTTGCCCAGCTCCATGATGGGGGTGGTGATGGATTTGGCGATATAAAAGCCGAACCAGACCGAGCAGAACACAACCAGCAGTGCTACGATGGAGAGTGTGATGTAGTAGGTGATGCGGATGGGTTCTTTCAGCAGCTTTATCTGCTGGTATTCTTCAATTCCACGGGTGATGTAGGAAAGATTGGCAGACAGGTCCGGCGGCAGCAGTATGGAAATTACCAGAATACCGTCCGCGTCTTTGCGGCTTTTTCCGAAGGGCACGGATGCAATCGAACTGACAAGTTCACCAGCCGTTGTCTCCCGGGTGATGGTGGCAACGGCATCTTCGTCTTGTCCGTTTTTCATGAGATCTGTGGCCGCAATGAAATCAAAAGGCTTTTTCTCAAGCTTGGGGGAAATGGCATAGGTTAACCGTTCTGCCGCCGGGGAATAGACTTCCACTGCGTTCAGGTTGAATTCCCGCTGGACGATCTGCACATACCGGGCTAAATTGTTTTGCCGGTAATCCCGGAGCATATTGTTGGAGGTGATCTGGTAGGCTGCCCGTTTTAAGAAGAAGCGGTTATTGGATTCCAGGTGGTTGTACATGCTTCTGCCCACCTTGAGGGAATGCTCAAGGGCCTGTTCCACCGGTACGTTAAACCAAAATTTGATGCTCGTGGTGATAAAATTGATGGAAAAGAAAAACAGCACGATGGCCGGCACCAGGGTCAGGGAGATAAAGGCCACCACCAGGCGGGTACGCAGTCTCGCCCCCATCACGTTCTGCTTGCGGTCGTAAAATAACTTTACCAGGTTCCGGAACACAAAGAAAATTAACAGGAGCAGCAGCAGCAGGTTGATGTTGATGAGAATGAACATCAGCACCGTGTTGGAGATGGGGATATCCGTGCCGAAGTGAATCACGCGGCTTTCCACAAAGGTTAAAATCGCCACCACTACCAGCAGGAGGACAATAATGATGCCTTCCCGTTTCCGACGCCGGCGCTCGGATTCGGAAAGACCGGACATGAAAGTGGAAAATGCTTTTAAAAATCGCTTCATTTACGGACAAAAACGCAGTATTAGTAGGTAAAAGAAATTTTATGCCAGTCGGTTTCCACGTCCCTGAAAGTCAGGAAAAAAAGTACATAGTGAAGATAAAGGGGGAGGGTCAACTTGTCGAGCTCCGCCTTGATCCGGATCTGGTATTTGGCGCCTTTTTCAAGACGGTCCATTTTGGAAAGGGTCATGCCGGAAATTTTGGTCATGTGCCGTCGGGCCTCCGCAAAAGATTTGAAAATGGCGGGGTCCTCTCCTTCCCATGAACGATAAACGGCGTATTCTTCCTTTATGCTGTTGTGCCTGATGGTGTGAGTGATGGAGAGGTCGGCAATTTCCTTATCAAACCACATACCCCGGATCTGGGATACTTCAATAAAAAAGGTTAAGGTAGCCGGCACACCGTTTTTTACCGCTTCGATCATTTTATCGTTAAATGCATCTTCAACGGAAGCATAAAACAGAAGGTCGTCCCGCGTGTTGGAGACGACCATGTCCGATATTTTCGCTTTTCCCGCCCATGCAATGCCCTGAGAAACCAGGAACAGAATGCACAAAAGAAGCGCATTAAGTTTTTTGTGTGAACAAGTCATGGATATTCACCACTGTACCCTGTAGACATGACACTAGAGCGCAAGTGATTTTGCTGCCCGGGGGGCCACCGGCTGGATGTCGGCATAATCCGGAAAGCCGGTGTCCCAGTTTTCCTTTCGGTGAAAAATTTCTTGAAGGAGCTTGTGATTGAATAAATGGCCGGATTTGTGCGCAACCACGTGTCCCAGCAGCGGCATGCCGAGCAAAGAAAAATCGCCGATGCAGTCAAGCACCTTATGGCGGATAAACTCATCCGGGAAACGGAGGCCGTCTTGATTTAAGACTGTCTTGCCGTCAATAACAACCGAGTTTTCCAGCGATCCGCCCCTTGCAAGGCCATGTTGTTTCAAAAATTCGTATTCATGGTAAAAGCCGAAGGTGCGGGCACTGCTGATTTCATCGGCAAAGGGGGTCTCTTCCACTGTCATCGAAAATGACTGTGTCCCGATCAGGGCCTCCTCGTATTCAATAGTACAGGATATTTTGAACGCATCGCTGGGGTACACGCCGACGAACTTCCCGTCTTCGGAGATTTCTATCGGCTCCTTGATGATAAAAAAACATCGCGGCGCATCCTGTTCCTCAATACCAGCGACATTTATCATCTCCACGAAGGGCAACGCGCTTCCGTCCATGATGGGCATCTCATAGGCGTTGACTTCCACCATTGCATTGTCAATGGAAAGACCCGTAAAACATGCCATGAGGTGTTCAATTGTGGAAACGATCGCGCCGTTGTTTCCCAGAACGGTGGCCAGGCTGGTATCGGTCACCATTTTAAACAGTGCCGGAATGCTGGGGGCATTGACAAGATCGGTCCGTTTGAATTTAATACCGTGATTGGGCGGGGCCGGTTTGATTGTCAGGGTGGCCGGTTTTCCTGAATGCACCCCTACGCCCGTGCACTCGACCGGCGTATTGATGGTTCTCTGATTGTAATGCATAATATATCAAAGCCTTTATCAAGCTTATGGTTGTATTGAGCAGCCCATCGGGCTGAAAATTTTATTGTCTAAACTAACTTAACCATAAAACTTTCAACATGTGATGTCAATAAATTATAAATATTACAAGTTCATGAGAAAAAAGATTGTCCGGGATGGGCGTCTTTGATATGAAAAAGAATTTATTGGGTTATTGGCATTATCCGGTTTATTCAGTCAATAAGCATCCGACCCCAGAGGGGCTGGCTTTGGTTACCCCTATAAGGGGATTGTTTATAGTCTGAACTCACCCTTCGTGTCCTTCGTGAACTTCGTGGTTCAATTGCCTGGAGTTGATTACCACGAAGGTCACGAAGATAAATGCATCGCATTGATGCCCCGGAACACTCCGGTATCTGTTTTGGTCATTGGAAAATTTGATATTCGGGTTTGTTTCAAATTTCGTGCTTTTCGCCTTACCGGCATAGCTTTTTATCACTGACCTGGCCCAGAGGGCCAGGATTCTTTACTCGGGTTCATTGCATGCGGAGAGGTCGCTGGTGCCCAGGCGCCGTGGAAAGGGAGACATGCTTACAAGGGTTTTCAGCAGTACGCTCATCGGCGTTGATGCCTGCCGGGTGGACGTGGAGGTGGATATCGCGCGCGGGCTTCCCTACTTCAACACCGTAGGGCTGGCCGAGGTTTCGGTGAAGGAGAGCAAGGAGCGGGTAAAGGCCGCCATCGTTAATTCGGGATACCGGTTCCCGGACGATCGTATCACCATCAACCTGGCGCCCGCCGGCATTAAAAAATCGGGTACGGGCTTTGATCTGCCCGTGGCCCTGGGGATTTTATCGGCCACCGGTTTTATACCGGCCGATGCTTTCGCCCGTTTCATGGTCATGGGCGAGCTTTCCCTGGGCGGCAGCGTCCGTCCGGTTAACGGCATTCTACCCATGGCACTCACCGCCAGGGCGGAGGGGCTGGAGGGGGTCCTGGTGCCCGCGGAAAATCGCCGGGAGGCAGCGGTGGTTGACGGTATTGCCGTCTATCCGGTCAACAATCTCTCTCAGGCCGCCAATTTTCTGGCCGGTGAAACCCCTGTCGAACCCGAACAGCTTGATGTTGAAGCGCTTTTTCGCAACACTTCCGATAATGAGGTGGATTTTGCCGAAGTGGCGGGCCAGGAGCATGCCAAGCGGGGCCTTGAAATCGCCGCTGCCGGAAGTCATAACCTCCTGATGACCGGGCCGCCCGGATCCGGAAAGACCATGCTCGCCAGGCGGGTACCCACCATCCTGCCGGATCTGACCTTTGAAGAGGCCATCGAAACAACGAAGATTGTCTCCGTGGCCGGCCGTCTTGAGAGTGGGCAGGCCCTGGTTACCCGTCGCCGGTTCAGTGCACCCCACCATACGATTTCCGACGCCGGCCTGATCGGCGGCGGCACCACCCCGAAACCCGGCGAGGTCAGCCTGGCCCATAACGGGGTGTTGTTTCTGGATGAACTGCCGGAATTCAAAAAATCGGTCCTGGAGATGTTGCGCCAGCCTCTGGAAGACAATACGGTCACCATTTCCCGCGCCGCGGCTACCATCACTTACCCCTCAGCCTTCATGCTGCTGGCTGCCATGAACCCCTGCCCCTGCGGCCACCTGGGCGATCCCAAGCACGAATGCCGCTGCACAGAAAATCAGATCAAAAAATACCGGAGCCGGATTTCCGGTCCCCTGATGGATAGAATCGATATTCACGTGGAAGTGCCGGCCGTTTCTTACAGGGAGCTTTCAGGCGATGTGGTCGCCGAGTCTTCCCGGCAGATCAAGCAGCGGGTGGTCAGTGCCCGGGAAATTCAGCGGAAACGGTTCACCCGCACCCGGATACACGGCAATGCCCGCATGAACAGTCGCCAGATCAAAAAATACTGCCCCTACGACCGGGATGCGGCAAATCTTTTGGAAACCGCCATCGACCGGCTGGGGCTGTCCGCCCGGGCTTATAACCGCATTCTGAAGGTCGCCCGCACCATCGCGGATCTGGACGGCAGCCCGGAGATTCTTTCTCAACATATTTCCGAAGCCATTCAGTGCCGGAGCCTGGACCGAAATCCTTTTTGATCAAGAAACTGATACCAGGCGGCACCCCGGCGGCGGTTGTCGAACATGAGCCAGTGGCCGCCGGTGAGAAAATGGCACCGGGTCAGCTGCCATTGCCGGCACAGTGCCTGTACATGGGGATAAGGGCAGAGCTTGTCGCCGCGGGCGGCGATGACCAGGATATCGTCGTGATCGAGGCGGGGGGACAGATTTAATGGTGAATGGAACGCCCACACCCGCCGTATTTTATCGGCCAGGGCCGGGGCCACGGCATAAGGCAGCTTGACATCATCCGGCCCGAACGGCGCGGAAAAATTGACCGCCGGCACCATCATGGCGGCAAATGCCGGCCGATCCGACAACCCCGCAAAAAGGGCGGCGTTATATCCGCCCAGGCTGGCGCCGATCAATCCGATGTGTTCCGTTCCAATGTCTGTCAGAATATGCAGGGTGGCGGCCAGGTCGTGCATGGCCTGGCCCACGCATTCGGCGGTCATGGCCACGTTGTCCGGCTGAAGAAAAATGCCGCGCTCGGCCCTTGCGGCCGGGGCCCGCCGCCAGTGAAAGGGTGTCACAAAGAGGGCCGCGTCCAGGCCCCGCTCAAACAGCTTGCGGATGTTGAACATGCGCCGCGCCTGATGCGGTTCGCCCAGCATGTAACCGTGGAGGCACAGCACCGTGGGCCGGGGACGGTCGCCGTGGGTCCAGCGGACCAGCCAGCCGGTGCGGTTTGCGGTGTGGGCAAGGTAGGTGTCCCGAATATCAGGATTGCGGGGCTCATAGCCGCTGGCATAGGTCCAGATCTGGCACCTTCCATCGTGGTAGGGTGTTTCTTCGGTCAGTCGGTAGGCCGGTGCCGCGTCCGGCAGGGTGAAAAAGGATGCCGGCGATTCGGTAAACCCCTGGTCGATATAAAAGTCAACCGCCGCTTCATAGGCGGCCGGCACCATGACATGGGTTTTCGGCTTGAATGGCAGCATCAGCCGGGGCACCGCCAGAAAAAGGCTGTCCACCATCCCGCCGATATTGTCGAGCATATATTTTCGTTCTTCGCTGGCAGTTTTCATCATGGCCCCTGAGAAGTGTTTTTAACTGTTCTTTTACCCGGCAATCCTCGGGTCTTGCAAGTGTTTTTTCAAAAACAGAGGCCGGCCGCTGAGACGCGATCCTGCGTCCATTTTATGTTTGACAAAAAAAAGGGATTCTTATACCCTGACGGCATCAAAAAATCATAACATGGTCCCATCGTCTAGCGGTTAGGACGCCGGCCTCTCACGCCGGTAACGGGGGTTCGATTCCCCCTGGGATCACCAACAACAAACTAAAGGGCTTGGAAGATTTTCCAAGCCCTTTTTTGTTCGGCCAAAAATAGCCTTTTCCATGTATCTCAAAATCAAAACTTTACATAACCCCCCGGTAATCAATATTCAGGGCATCGACCAGCAGCCGGGCGTTTTTCCGGCCGGTGGTGCGTTTCCCGTTTTCCATCTCGGAAATATGGCGCTGGGGGATACCGGTTAAATCAGAAAGCTGCCGCTGGGTCAGGTCTTCCTTCCGTTTTAGCTGAGATGTTTCAACTTCGTAAAGGTCGGCAAGATCTCTGTCCAGCATTATTTTTTTACCACGGATATCAAAAATCCAGCCGGTTATCTGATTAATAGGGACAATGTTTGTCATAGAATCGTTTGGCGCCTTTGCCCCTCGTTGTCGTAATCGGCTTTTTTACGAGTGCATCTTTGATTACGCCTCAGAAAAAACAATTTTTAATTTGAGCTCAGGTTGAAAAGTGTCACGCTGCTTTTTCTCTGTCCGAAAGCCGTTATCGCAAAAACAGCAATAACGCGATAAATGATTGCAGAATGGATGTGTTTTGTCATGGTGGCGCTCTCCTTTGATGAAGGCTGATGCCCATAAACCTGACAATTCGCGGATAAAGCCTGGCCGGCAAATCAATCGGCGTATGGAGTGTATAGGCGTCATATATAGTGCCTGAACGAAAAGTCGATGGTTCGACGAGTTAATCAGGCAGCCAGTTCAGGATTACCTTATTTTTTTGATAAAAATTTACTTCATTTAGAAGCAAATAAAAAGTAAATTAGA
>JAXHVL010000152.1:0-3690 GCA_034189225.1 Thermodesulfobacteriota bacterium | reverse complement strand
TTCCCGTCTTCTTTGTTGCTTCGTCGGTCAAATAGCTTGCTATTCTCCCTCCTCGCGTCTCGAAGACGGAAAAAATTCCGGCGCCAAATTTGCCCAACTTATTTTGTGACGAACCCTAAGTTACTTCCTGCAAAAACACCGCCGGGGGGGGCTTTTAACGATGCCGTCAGGGGACCATTTTCCGAATAATATCATTGCCCCGGCAGGGGGTGGAAAGCCGCAGTATCACCACGCTGTTGGGCTGGGCATAGTCCATGATGGTTCCCGCCTCGTCGAGGATTGCCGCGATGACATCCCGTTTTACGGGACTGCCCGGTGTCAGAATCTCCACCCCGTCCCCCTGAAATATCTTGTTTCTCACCTGAATCCGCACCATGTCGCCGGTGCTGTCTTCCACAACCCGGGCGGCGAATAACCGGCTATCTGGCGCTCCGGTGTTGGTGCTGCTAATTCCCCCGTCTGCCGGACTTCCGAAGTAAAACCCAGTACTGTATCCCCGGTTGTTGATGGCCGCCAGCTCCGCCAGCCATTGGTTTTTCACATGCCAGGTTTCGGAGGCGGCATAATATGCATCTATGGCCTCCCGGTAAACCTTGACCGTAGCGGCCAGGTAGTTGATGCTTTTCATGCGGCCCTCGATTTTCAGGGCGTGAACGCCGGATTCGATAATCCTGTCCAGATGTTCGATCATACAGAGGTCTCGGGAACTGAATATGTAGGTCCCCCGATCATCCGCGGCCACCGGCAGATACTGGCCGGGACGCTGCTGTTCAACCACATGATACCGCCACCGGCACGGATGACTACACATCCCGCGGTTACTGTCCCGGCCGGAAAGGTAATGGCTCAGCAGGCACCGTCCGGAATAGGAAACGCACATGGCCCCGTGCACAAAGGCTTCGATTTCAGCCGTGCAGTGCCCGGTAATTGCCCTGATTTCCGCCAGCGACAGTTCCCGGGCGATGTTGATCCGTCGGACGCCGAGTTTTTCCCAGAACCGCACCGCATTCAGGCTCGTGGTGTTTGCCTGGGTGCTCAGGTGAACCGGAACATGGGGGATGATTTCCCGTACCAGGAGAAACACGCCAGGATCCGCCACGATCACCCCGTCCGGACCAATGTCGCCCAGAGCGCGAAGGTAGTCGGCCAAAGCATCCGCCTCGTATGTCGGTGAATAGATGTTACAGGCCACATAAAGTTTCACATCGTGCTGCCGGGTAAAGGCCGCCGCCGCCTGAAGCCGGGGCAGGGTAAAGTTGTCGGCGAAATTCCGCAGCGAGAAGTTTTTATCGCCCAGGTAAACCGCATCCGCGCCGTAATGCACGGCGATTTCCAGTTTTTCAAAATTACCGGCCGGCGCCAGCAGCTCTACTTTTTCTGGTATCCGGGGCATGATGAATTCTTTTGTTAAAGGCATTCCCGGATGATTTTGTCCGCGATCTCTGCCGGTGTCAGGTCGTCGGTGTCGATGTTGTGGTGGGCGGCCGCCTCATACAGGGGTGTGCGCCGGTTCAGAACCTCGGCCACTTCCCCGGTGAAGGTTTTTCCCTCAGTGAGTGACGGCCGCTGGGTGTCGGTGCATATCCGGGAGACAATCACATCCACAGACGCTTTCAGCCATATAATTGTGCCGGTTTTTTGCAAAACATCGATATTTTCCCTGCGTTCGATCACCCCGCCGCCACAGTCAATAATGATGTTATCCTGTTGGGCCAGTTCACGGGCCACGGCCGTTTCAAGATCACGAAACCTCGGCCAGCCCATTTTATCAACGATTTCCGGTACGGACATGCCGGCTTTTTCGATGATTCGTTCATCCATGCTGATGCAAAGCATGCTGTACCGGTTGGCTAGAAGGCCGCCCACCACGCTTTTCCCTGTGCCGCGGTAACCGATGAGAACAATATTCATGATGTCAGGTGCTCCATTACGATTTTGCGCATTACATCCGTGGGTGCGGCGATACCGGTAAACCGTTCGAACTGCAAGACCGCCTGGTTGATGAACATCTCCACGCCGGATATGGTCTTCAGTCCCTTTGCCGTAGCGTCGGCCAGCAGCTTTGTTTCAAGAGGCGTATAGACGATGTCGAACACGACCTGACCGGACGAAAACAGATCCGGCGGCACGAGTGATTGGCCGGTATGGGGCGCCATTCCCACCGGTGTACAGTGGATAATAATGTCGGCATCGGCCATGGCACGGGCAAGGGTGTCATCTGATAATGCATCATCGTTGACCGGAACGTCAGTTCCGGATGACAGGTCAGCAGCCAGTTGCCGGCGGAGGTCATCGTTGACATCCAGGATGGTGAGTCCCTGAAGGCCCGCATCCCGCGCAAGGGTAAAAGCAATGGCCCGGGCAGCGCCGCCGGCCCCCAGCATCAGCACAGTTTTTCCTGCTGTTGCAACGCCGGCGTCCGTGATTGCTTTTAATGCGCCGGGGCCATCTGTACCCAGCCCCACCAATCGGCCGTTTTCGTTGATCACCGTATTAATCGATCCGATGGCCCGGTCGGTTTCAGAAATTTTATCCACGTGGTTCATGATATCGATTTTGTGGGGAATGGTAACGCTCATGCCCCGGAAGTTGCTAAGCGACCGCATGCCCGTCAGTGCCGACTTGACATCTGCGACCCGGCAGGCCAGATAGACGAAATTCAATTCTGCTGCTGCATACCCGGCATTGTGGATGGCCGGCGACAGGCTGTGGGCGATGGGATCGCCGATGACCATACAGAATTGGGTGGCCGTGTCGATGGCCTTATTTGGTTTCATTTGGATTTACCTCAATCGTTGTTGTATTCAATTTTGCTCACACATACCGCAAATTGACATCAATGACAAATATTTTTTCAAAGGGATCGCCGGGAGGGGCGTGTGTAAGGATCTGTCAAAAAATAACTGTTACATTCGGTTGCCGCTTCATCCCGTCCAGCGGCGTTGCGCTCCTTGCGACATAGACTTACTATGCCTCAGTCGCGCGCCTTGCCGGACGGGCGAATCGACAACCTCGGTGTGACACACTTATTTTTTGACAGACCCTAATTATTTGATGGTCTCGCAAAAAGTGACTTTGGGATGGCAAACTCAGCAACCACACCGGCCTTTGTGGCGGGATGGGTTGAAACAAACGGCTGAAAGCCGGGATACGGATCTACAGACCCGTTAATGCTCCGTCTTGAAATTACCATCTTTTTCAGGTTCAAAATGGTACTCAATATTAAATTCGAAACACGAAGGCACATGGTTCTTGAACATTAAACGGGAGTGATAAATCTGCCCGCCTAAAGGCGGGGGCTTTAACCTTGAGTGAGACCAGTAAAAAGTTCAATCGGAAGACGCGGGCAGACTGTCTGAGCAGACGAGGTTGAGCGCATCTGTACAAAAGAACAGGCGAGTTTCTGCCCGCGCCGAAAAAAGCGTTCCTGCGAGGGAAGCCGAAGGCTGCGGGGCGCCTTTTCTTTTGCATACTTTTCTTTGGGCGAGCAAAGAAGATGCACTCGTAAAAAGTCTGATTTTTAGACCATGAAGCGCATGAAGATCATGAAGAAATAAAAAATTAACTATAATAGGGGGTATCCACTTCGCTAACCCTGTGATAGAATCGGCCCATGACAAGCCAATTTCCCAATCACCCGACAGGCGGCGTGGATTATCCCCGAACGTTGCAAGAATTTGATAAATGGTT
>JAXHVL010000151.1:0-14776 GCA_034189225.1 Thermodesulfobacteriota bacterium | reverse complement strand
TTGCGCTGCATCCCTCGTCACTGCGGCGTACGCCAAGTACGCCTCATTCCTCGGGAGTGATAGGGCTGCGCCGTATCTTGAACTTTTTACTTTGCCGTCCCAAAATTGACTTTTTACGAGATAATCTTCTTTGGGCGAGCAAAAATTTGCAAGAATATCATAAAATAATATTATTCAAAAAATTTCATGAAATGTTCGAGCTACCGTCCCCCGTTCCCGGAATTCAGGTATTTATCCACAATGCCGGACTTGTATATCCATCCGCCGATGCGGAAATAGGTCTCTGGAAACCAGCGTTTCAGCAGCCACAGCACTTTGCCGTCAATCTGGCAGATGGCATAGAGCTTATTTTTGTTGATGCGCTTATAAGCGTGTTTGGCAACGGTCTCGGCGCTTGCCAGGGATTTTTCAAAAAATGTGTTGGCCATATTGGTCTGCCGCTGACGTGGGGATTTGAATTGATCCATCAGGTTGGTCTTGAAAAAGGTGGGGGCCAGCACGGTCACCCCGATATTTTTCGGGGCAAGTTCCAGCCGCAATGTTTCGGAAAGCGACACCACTCCGGCTTTGGGAACATTGTAGCTGCTCATCTCCGGCAACGATACGATCCCCGCGCTGGAGGCCATGTTCACGATGTGGCCGCTCCCCTGTTGCAGAAAAATCGGAATAAATGCCCGGCATCCATAAATAACACTCAACAGATCAAGATCGATCATCCATTGCCAGACATCCGGGGTCACCTCTTCCATATACCCACCGGAGGCAACGCCGGCGTTGTTCACGATGATATCCACGCCCCCCCACAAATCCACAAACCCCCGGGCCATGGCATCCACCTGTTCCGGCCGTGTGACATCGCAGATCGACTTTTCACCGCGGCCGCCGGCCGCATTGACCATCCTCACGGTCTCATCGGCCCGTTCCGTGTTGATATCCGAAACCCCGATCCGCCAACCTTTTTCCGCAAACACCATAGCCAGCGCCCGTCCGAAACCACTGCCCGCCCCCGTTATAATAACGCGCTTTTCCGGAAATCGCTTCATCCTCTCTCCTTGTCGCATCAATGGTTAAAACCCGGGCTACAGTGAAAAATCATAGGAAAGCCCGAATATATACCGGGTATCTGTTTTTTTCTGACCGGGCGGCGGATTATTGTTGTAATTATAATCCACCTGAACATTCGTATAAAGATTGTTCGCCACTTTCAGCCGCAGCCCCTGCTCCGAACGAAGAAGCAAGGTATCTGAATCATCCAGGCGGTCATACCCCTCATGATAATGAAAAAAATTCAGCCGGTCCGCCACGAGCACGCTGCCCAGCCGGACCGCCCACCGGGCCGCTTCATAATCCCTGTTCGGGGCCTCGCCATTGTGTTCATTAACGTGGGAAATACCGGCCTCAACGGATAGCTGATGCCGGGGGGTGTCGATAAACTGATAACCCAGGCCAACGCCGGATGTAAGCCGCCGGTCAAGCTCCGCCACATTATCCTTTTCATAGAGCCCCTGTATATAAGAAAACAACCGTTTTGTCAAAAAATAGTCATATTTCGCACCGGCCAGGTAGTCCTCCGCCGTCACTTCGCCACCGCTTTTGCCGTAATTGTACTTGCCTTCCAGCCCGAGGCGGTGCCGGGCATATCGCGACAACAGGCGGACGGACGCGTTCCAGGCTTTTGAACTTTCGTTTCCGTGGGACTGCACGCCGCCGGCGGCAATATTGCCGTTATGGACAAATCCCTTTTCCGGTTCGGCGGCTTTCATGCCACTGATATTGCGGATTTCCAGTTGTTCCACCGGTACCGGGGGCTCGCCGGTTTCCTCGGCAGGGCTGATAATCTGTACCCGACCGTCTGTAAGGCATTCGATCCATCCCGTAAACATAACACCGTTTACTCTGGAAACGGTTATTTCCCGGTCCGTTTCCATGCACGCGATATCGTCCACCGACACCCGGACCACGCCGGCCACCGTGCTGTCAAACACCACGACGCCATCGGTCGCTGTGGTGATGGTGCCGGTCAAACGGTCACCGTTTTTCATACGAATCGTATCACCGCCGGCAACCCCCGCCATAAGGATGAGGACCACAACAGCCTCCGGTATCATGAACGATTTGCAATACCGCATAAAACCAAACTCCTGTTAACGTTTATAATTTTCATTGGCCAGCGCCGCCGACGGCGGAAACTGGACCTTTAACTGCCGTTTATCGTCGTTTGCCAGATAAAGCGTCCGGCTCGGAAAGGCAAAGTCAATGCCCTCCGCCGACAGGCGACGCATGATCTCAAGGCACGTGCGCTGAAGCCATGCCTGAAACGCCCAATAATCCGGTGGATGGTACCATGCCACCACCAGCACATTCAGACTCCAGTCATTAAACCCGTTGAAATACACCTTAGGGGGCATGTCTTCATGCATACCTTCGTGGTTGTCCAGAATGTCACGGATCATCGCCACCGCTTTTTCCACCTTGTCCGGCGGGGTGTCATAGGTAATGTCGATATTGTTCAACCACCGGATATAAGGCCGCTTGCCGATATTGACGATAGGCGAATTGACCACCTTTTCATTGGGCAGGGTCAGCATATGGCCGTCAAGGGTTCGAACCCGCGTGCTCCGGAACCCCACACCCTCCACGACACCGTCATGGCCGTCAATCACAATCCGTTCGCCGTTTTGAAAGGGCTTGTCAAAAATAATGGTCAGAGTTCCGAAAAAATTGGCGATGGAATCCTTGGCCGCCAGGGCGATGGCGATGCCGCCGATTCCCATGGACGCAAGCAGCGGACCGATATTTATTCCGCTCGTGTTCTGAAGCATGAACACGCCACCCAGCACCACGATCACCACCCGCAAAACTTTTCCCACCAGAGGGACCAGCAGTTCATCAATGGTGCTTTCGGTTTTTGCGGCCCATTGTTTGAGATGGATATCCACCAGCATGACCAGCCGGAGAAAAAACCAGATCACCAGAATCCAGGTCAACAACTCCACGGCCGTTGCGCAGGACTTTCGCAACATCTCGCCGGCACCGTCTCCACCGAGACTGTAAACGGGAAACAGCGCGATATAAATGCTGCAAACAAACAAAACAACGGCAAAGGGCGGATACAGGGCATGGAGAAAAAAGGCCCATCGCGAATGCTGCTCCGGCGCATCGGGCACGGACGCCACCCTGCGCCATATCAGGCGCTTCAACAGCCGTTCCAGCATGACAACCAGCATCAGCAGCAGAACTGAAAAAAAAAGGGCGAACCATGTGACATCCGCAAATGCATTTTTTTCCACCCATTTGCCCAGCATGGGGGCCACCCTGCCCTGGAGTCCGGCGGCCGTCTGCTCCAGCCACAGCGTGACCGACATACCGGCAGCAGGGGGAGCGCCCGCCGTTGAGGCCACAGCTGAAGAAACAGCCGGCGATGCATTTTCCGCGCACATTACCGTAAACGGCATCATCACCAGCAGAACCATGCCGCCAATACCCGCGGCGATCCACCGCCACCTCTTTTTAAAGAACGATTCTTTCATCTTCCTTGCCTCCCGCTTTCTATAATTTCAAGGGTGTGTGTTTTGATCATTGGAACATTTGCTATTCGGATTTGTTTCGAGTTTCTAATTTCTAATTTCGTGCTTTGCTCTTTACCGGTATAGCCTTTTATCACTGACCTGGCCCAGAGGACCAGGTTTTATTGACTGAATAAATAACAGCGCCATGGAAACGAATTTAAACAATTGGTGTTGTGATAATGATTATTCATCCTTATAGTATGGATTAAAATTGCTGAAATCAAATATTTTCCGATGATCAGGACCCATGTCATGTCAAAAGAGAAGTATTTGTCCATGCCACATGGAAGCCTGGAATATGGAAGCCTGAAGGCTTCCGTTACATCGGACGATGACGGCACAAGAAGGCACATGTAGCGGAAGGCTTCAGCCTTCCAGCAGGATTTTAGCAACACATGACCATTGACACGACACCGGTGTAATGACATGGCAACAGCCGAGGCCAGCCATGACACTTCATGAAATATTCGGCCCGGGATGAACGCCGTATGATGATGCCGCACAAACGTTTCAAAATACTTTTACTGGTGGCTGCGCCACTGATCGCGGCCGTCTGCTGTCTGTTTGCCCTCATGCTTTCGCTCAACAGCAACGCGGCAAGGCAATGGGCAGAGGAACAGATCAACAGCCGCATTGCCGGCGCCGTCACCATCCGGGACCACCATATATCCCTTTTTTCCGTATCAGCCGATCTACGGGGGGTCACACTGGCTGCCTCCGACGGCACGGAACTCTTATCGGCAGAGCATATCCGTTTAAACGCGGCCCTGACCCCGTTGCTGCACCGCACCCTGACAATCCGGCGCATCAGCCTGGAACCCGTTTCAGGAGCGCTCATCCGCAGCCGGCAGGGGCATCTGAACCTGATCTCCGCTGTTTCGCATTCCGCCGGGAAAATATCGCCCCCGCCGTCCGGGGCACCGCCCAGGCCTTCTGTCTGGGCGTTTTTAATGCCCGACCGAGTGGTGGTGGATTCGGCCCGGATAAACGACCTCCGGATCACTTATGACAGCGGCGGAGCGCCGGTCACCGTCCGGGCGGACGCCCTTCGAATCGCCGGCAGAACCGACATGTCCTTCCGCAGCGGCCGGCTATCCTTTGACGGCGAAGCCCTCCGACTGACCCGTGAGGAACAGGAGGTGGTGCTCGACAGCATCTCATTGAATGCCGCGCTGAAAAACGGCCGGGTATCCCCCCTGGCCCTCACCCTGAAGGGGCCGGCCGGGAGGTTGCAGGCCGAGGGACAGATCCGCCATATCCTGAAAACCCCCGAGCTGGCCATCAACGTGACGGGCAGTACGGATATGGCAATTCTCAACAGCCTTCTGCCGCCCGGTTGGGGACTTTCCGGCAACGCATCCCTGACTGCCGGCATCTTCGGCCCCCTGGACGACCCGGCCATCAATGCCTCGCTGACCATGGAAACCCCTGCCGCCGGGATGATCGCTGCCGACCGCGTTTCATGTGACCTTCAGGCCTCTTCACAGAAAGTAAAGGGCACCATTGCGATTCAGCATTTTAAACACCCGGTCATGGAAAAAAGTATTCCCTTGCAAATCGACTTTCAGGGCCTGTATCGGGACAACACCCTGTCGTTCACCACGTTCTCCGCCCGTGGCGCCGGCGCCGCCATCACCGCCAATGCCGCCTGCGACATACCGGCGAACCGGCTGGAAGCGACCATGGACCTCAATATAAATGAAATATCAGCTGTCAGCGCACTGTTCGGTCTGGACAGGCCAGCCGGCAGACTTACCATGAAGGCAACCGCCGCCGGTAACCTTCCGGACATTCGTGCCCATGCCACCTTTACCGCTCCTGATCTAACCTGGACGCCGGCCACAATCGGAGAGGTTTCAGGCGACCTTCAATACAACGACGGCCTTCTGAGGATCAACCGCCTGCAGATCGCCAAAGGCGGCTCCCGTTTCAGCGCAAATGGAAGCATCCGGCTCCAAGATACAGAAACCGGCCGGTTTACCCCCGACCCCGCCCTGGACCTGGCTATCAGCCAAAGCAGGATTCACCTGGCCGATGTCATCCAGGGCCGCCGGGGCCGCATCGACCTTTCAGGCACCGTCTCCGGAACTATCCGCAACCCCGCCGGAAAATTCTCCGTTCACGCAGAAGATGTGGACGCCGAAATTATCCGGCCGGCGACAATAGACCTGACCTCCGTGCTTTCCGGAGATGCCCTTCAAATATCATCCCTGACCGCCGGGTTTGAAAACGGACAGACCGTTTCCGGCAGCGGCCGTCTTTCCATGGACCGGCGCTACCGGTTTCATCTCTCATCAGAGGCTATGGCCCTTCACCTTCTGACGCCGGTGAAAAATTACGGCAAAGTGGACGGCACCGCGCGGTTCTCTGTAAATGGCAGCGGCACCCTGACGACCCCCCTTCCGGACCTTGACGGCAGCATTCGCATCGATCCCCTCACCCTCACCACCCCCTCCATGGACCGGGCCGCTGCCCGCATAGACCTGTCCGGACACCGGGCCGATGTCACCCTGAGCACCGGCCTCGGCCTCGATGCAACCGGATCGGTGGACCTGGCAAAACAAACCTTTTCGGCGGCATCTTCCTTTACCGAAGCAGATATGGCCCCCCTGTTCACCCTGGCCGGCAAAACCGGCGTCAGCGGCACCATGACCGGCCGCATCAGCGCCGCGGGACCGCTTGCCGATCCATCGGCCCTGACCGCATCAGCCGATTTCAAGCAGATCGTTCTGACCGGCCCCGATTACAGGCTGATCCAGACGTCACCGTTCGGCCTGACATATGATAACGGAACTCTGAAAATACCGGATTTGCAGCTGACAGTTGCAGGCAATGGCACCATGAGCATCAGCGGACAGGTCGGCATCGACAAACGGCTTGACCTGATCGTCAATGGCAGCGCCCCCCTTTCCCTGGCCGGCCTGTTTCTGGAAAACCTCCGGGATCTGACCGGCACCATCAAGCTGGATGCCCGAGTGGCCGGCAGTATTGATCAACCCGCCGTGACAGGCGAATTTTCGGTTGCCGACGCCGGCATCCGTATCCCGTGGATCGTACAGGATGTGCACGGCGTCAGCGGAACGGTCCGCCTGACACCGGACTCCCTCACCATCACCGGCATCGAGGGCCGCGTGGGTAGCGGCAAATTCACCCTGTCTGGCAGCGCCAGCCTTCAGGACTATCAACCCGTGGGAATCAACGTCACCATGAATGCCCGCTCCATCCACCTGTCCGTGCCGGACACCATGGATGCCACCCTGAACGCGGACCTGAATTTTGCAAAAAACGGTGGCAACGCCGGGGTCAACGGAACGGTGGTGCTGCTCGACGGTGTCTATTACCGGGATGTGAACCTGATCGGCTACGCGGAGATAATCCGGGCGCCCTTTCGAAAAAAACGCACGCTGGCCGCGCCTGAAAAACGAAACTTGCCGGATTTTCTGTCTGGAATGGCCCTGGACGTGAACCTGAACCACCGACTTCCGTTTAAGGTGGACAATAATATCGCCCTTCTGTCCGTACAGCCGGACATTGCCATCAAAGGCACCTTCGGCAACCCGATCCTCTGGGGCCGGGCCAGCGTATCATCCGGCGAACTCTATTACCAGCGCAAGACTTTTGCCATAGAACAAGGGGTGATCAGTTTCACCGATCCCTATAAGACATCGCCCCATATCGATATCACCGGCACCACCAAGGTCCGGCAATGGACCATACGGCTGAATGCCGCCGGCACGCCCGACCGGCTGGCGCTGGAACTCACCTCCGACCCGCCGGAAAGCGAGGGCGACATTCTATCCCTGCTGCTGCTGGGCCGGACCACAAAAGAGCTGAATGCCGCGGGCGGAACCGGCAAAACCCCCTCCCAGATGCTTGCCGAAATCCTTGCAGCCGGGCTGTCCGAGGACATCAAGCATGCGACCGGCCTGGATATCGTGGAAATTTCACCCGATACCGACACATCCGGGGGAAACGTAAACGGCGTCAAGGTGACGGTGGGGACCAAACTGTCCGACCGCCTCACCCTCAAGCATTCGGTGATTTCCCGGCAGGGCGAAATGGTGCAGGAAGCGGCTTCCGATTATCAATTAACGGAAAACACCACCCTCTCCGGGTTCCAGGACAACCGGGGGATTTTCGGGGGCAAAATCGTGTACCGGCTTGAGTTCCGGTGAAAAAGAGGCGACCTTCACAGGCTGTCCAATAACCCCTGTACGATCGTCAGTCACCACGAGGATGGAACTACTCAATAGCTGGGGAGCGTAGGCCATGTAGGGGCTGGCTTTACAGGATGTCCAACACCCCCCCTCTGGTGCCCACGCTCCTGCGGGGCACCGGTATGGAAGGCTAAAGCCTTCCGCTACACCGGCTGCGACAATTGCCCCGTATTTTGGCAGACGCCAAAGCCGGTGTAGCGGAAGCCTTCAGGCTTCCATATACAAACAGATCCAGTTTCTTATTTCCCTACAAAGCCGCCCAGCTTCGGCTGATGATTTCATCCTTCATCTGCGGTGAAAGATCGTTAAAATAGACCGAGTACCGGAAACCCGACAAAATCTGGGGACAGTATCTATATTTCGGCCTAGAATGAGAGTGATTTCACCGACGTGTCAAAATACAGATACTGTCCCCGAATTTTCGTACAGGTGTTATTGGACAGCCTGTTTAGCCTGCCCGGTTGGAACGACCACAAATAATGATTGTGCACCGGTGATGAAACTCCAGCCGGGGGTTTACCAGGCGACCTGAAGGTCGCCCCTACACGGCGGGGATCATATCAAGGCACGGGGCAGTGCATACCGCGGGGTGGGGCATATCGCGGCTGGCGAAAATATCCCACTCCGTGGAATACCAGGGAGATGAAGGGGCTGGCTTTGGTTACCCCTGTAAGGGGATTGTTGACAGGCTTCGTACGTGAACGTTTAAAATTCGAATTTCTGATTTCGTGCTTTGCGCCTTACCGGCGTAGCCTTTTATCTCTGACCTGGCCCAGAGGAGCAGGTTTTATTGGCTGATTAAAGATGATGGCTTCGTAAAAAGTCCAATTTCTTTGTTGCGCTGCATCTCTCGTCATGTCACGTACGGCTAAGTACGCTCAATTCCTCGAGAGTAAGATAGACACGCCGCATCTTGAACTTTTTACTTTGCCGTCCCAAAGTGACTTTTTACGGGACCATCAAAGATAAGCCTGACAATCAGGTCGATTCAGGCGGCTCCTGACTCTGCCGGTCATTGCCGTTGGTCAGCAGGCCGATTTTACGGGCTCGTTTCTCCCAGTGGTCCCGGGCCAGGGCCTGAAGATCGGTGGTGGTATCGGTCTCATCAACAATTTCAACCCCCAGCAGTGTTTCAATCACATCTTCCATGGTAACGAGTCCCTCCGTGCCCCCATAATCGTCCACCACGAGCAAAATGTGCGCCTTCTGTGCCACCATGTAGTCAAACAGGTCAAACACCGTGAGACCCGAGGATACCCCATAAAGGGGACGTGCAAGGTCCGCCAGGGTTTTCCGGGCATCCGGGTCCGCCATCTCCCGCAGCAGGTCATCCTTGAGAACGAATCCGTTCACATGATCGATATCCTCCTGGTAGACGGGTATCCGGGAAAACGGTATATTGTCGATAACCTCAACCATATCCTTAACCGGTGTTTTTTCTTCTTCCGCCCGCATCACAATACGCGGGGTCATAATATCGCCGGTTTTGATCTGCTGAAAGTTCATCAGGTTCTTGATAATGTCCGACTCGTTCTGTCCGATGCTGCCTTCTTTGTGCACGGCTTCGGCCACCATTTTCAGGTCCGACCGGCTGAAGATGCTTTCCTGGCCCTGTTTTTTCAGTACATAGGTAATGCCCTGCCCCATCAGGACAACCGGATACAGCACCAGCACCAGAAGGCGGATCAATCGCAGGGCCGGCGGTGCCAGTTCCCGCCAGTAGTTGGCACCTATGGTTTTGGGGATAATTTCAGACAGGATCAGGATCAAAACGGTCAATACAGCGGAGATCAGCGAAAGATATTCCTTGCCCCAGATCATCTGGGCCTGAGCCCCCACGCCGGCGGCACCCAGCGTATGGGCGAAGGTATTCAGCGTCAGAATAGCAGCCAAAGGCTTGTCAACATTATCGCGCAGCCGGTTCAGGTCCTTTGCCAGGGGAGAGTCTTCTTCGTTCTTGATGGCGATATAAGAAGGGGGAATGCTCAATACAACGGCTTCCAGCACGGAACACAAAAAGGAAACCAGCAGGGCCACCGAAAGATAAATTAGCAGTTCTGTCATAAATTTTTATAGAGGTTTAAATACAGCAAACGCATAAAAAGTTGCTTAAAATCGTTTGGGTTTGTTTACATACCGGCCCCGATTCCGGTTTTTATCCTATTGCAAATACATATAAATAAAACTATATAGGAACACCGGATAATGTCAAGCCGGCAATGATGATGTCTCGTAAAAAGTCACTTGGGGACGGCAAAGTAAGAAGTTCAAGATGCGGCGTGTCAAATTTATTCTTGAGAAATCATTTGTAGAGGCGAACCTTGTGTTCGCCCTCTTATCGGGCGAACACAAGGTTCGCCCCTACAATCTACGTGACATGATGAGAGATACATCGCAACGCAGCTATTGGACTTCCAAGGAACTCCTTTCAAAAACCAAACGGCTTTTTAGCCACAGACACACACGGACAAACACAGACATTTTCTTACCAAAACCTGTCCGCCGGTGTCTGTATGCGTCTGTGTGGGTCTGTGGCAAATTACAGTATAATGCTTGGCGCAAGTTACTTTCTGCAAAAACACCGCGGCGGTGTTGGAAGCTTTTTACGAAGCCATCAAAGAAAAGTATGAAAGAAAAATTGGTTGGGATAATCCAAATCGGGATCGGGATCGCTATCGGGATCGAAAAGATATGGCGCTTGGACACGAGAAACTGGATGTCTATCGCCTTTCGATAGGCTAGTGTCCGTCCAGAAATTAGATATTTTGGTCGAGTTCAAGGAAGGCGAAAATTTTAACCGGAGGAATACTTTGAGTATTTTGAGGATTAAAATTTGAGCCTGACGCAGAAATCGGGCAAAATAGCAATTTATGGATGGGCACTAGGCTACGTTGCATGGGTTTACGAGAAGGCCGGCAATGATGGCAAAAACACGAAACAACGACACAGGCCATCACGGTTTGCTGATTTTTTAAATTCTGGTATCCTGATGAAAAACAGAACAATCGCAATTGGCCGCATACGCGTGCAAACAAGGGGGAGAACGGATAAAACGGATAAACCGACACAACATCTTCATCCATATGATTCCGGTTCTGATGTTGATGATTGCGCTCAGCAGCCCGGCAGCAAGTGCGGTCGGCACGGACGCGCCGGCGGATAAAACCGCGCCCACTCCGGACAGCACTGAAATGCCCCTCACTGCCGAACGCGTGGCCGCCATCCGCATCAACCTTCCGGAAACAGTGGAAGACACCGAATACTGGACGAACATGGCCCGCGACCTGATCTGCCTGTCGCAGGGCGCACCGTTCAGGGATGCCCGCCTGGAACGATCCATTGAAAACCTTTCCAGGTCCGGCCGGTTCTCCGACATTCATGTGGACGCAGAAGAAAACCATGACGGCATGGCCCTGACCTTCCGGCTGACCCCCCGGCCGATCATCAATGAAATAGACATCACCGGCAGCGGCCCGGTCTTTGAATCCGAAATCCGCCGCGTCATGTCAATTTATCCGGGGAAACCATTGACAACCGAAGCTTTGGAGCAGCAGCAGGCCTTGATAACCAGCCTGTACCGGTCAAAAGGATTTCCCGGGGCCGAGGCAGACCTGTCCGTTCAGGCCGCATCCGGTCCCCTTTCAGTTGCCGTTCACGTGGCCATCCGTCCCGGACCGCCCCTCCGCGTCAGTGCCGTCCATATATCCGGCAACCATGCCTATTCCGATTTCCGGCTGAAATCCCACATGAAAACCTGGCGCCGGACCTTTCTGCCAGGCGGCGCGGACCGGCTGATCACCCGGGAGCTGGCAAAAGACATCGACCGGATCGTCCGCTTTTACTGGCGTAAGGGATACCCGGATGCCGAAGCCGACCATCAAATCCTCCCCCGGCCCGCCGGCAGCGAAACCGACGTGATGGTCCACGTGGATGAAGGCCCCCGCTACGAAATCGCCTTTTCCGGCAATACGGCATTCCGGGACCGCACCCTGAAAAAAGATATCACCCTGTTCAAAAACGGCAACCGATACAACCTGGGCATCCGCAAAAGCGTCAACCACATGCAGGACCGCTACCGCCGCGCCGGTTATCTTGAAGCAGACATTAGCACAACGGTGAAGGACCCGGCAGACAATGAAACCGCACCGGAAAACGACCGGCCCGTCAAACACATACAGTTTGGCATCGACGAAGGCCCCCGCACCATCATCCGGTCGATTACCGTCAAGGGCAATGCGCGCCTGGATACTGACACCATCAGGGAACAGATCCTCACCCGGCCGGACACCCCGGGCAGCGATGGCGCTTATGATCCCGCCACCCTGGGAACCGATCTGCGGGCGATCCGGCTGCTGTATCTGAAAAACGGATTTCATCGCGCCGCCGTCAACCATGAGGTTGTGTTCAGCAACGACAACACCCGCGCCGACATCACCATCACCATCGACGAGGGTCCGCGGGCCGTAGTCCGGCACGTGCGTTTCAAAGGCCTCTCCGCCATATCCAAAAAAACGGCGCGCAAAAACCTGCGGTTAAAACCCGGCCGGCCATTTCAGGAAGGCCTGCTCAAAATCGACGAAAACACTCTGGCAGCCCTGGTTTCGGAAACCGGCTACCCCCATGTCACGGTCAACTCCGGCACCGACATCAACGAGGACGGCGCGGCTGTGGACATTGTCCATGATATTCACCAGGGTCCTGGCGTCACCATGGGGTCTGTTTACGTCACCGGCAACCTCCGCACGCGGCAAAGCGTCATCCACAACGAAATAACCATGGAAACCGGCGACCCCTTTTCCCTGTCAAAGATGCTCGAAAGCCAGCACCATATCCGGTCCCTGGATATCTTCAGATCGGTGAATTTCACCCCCCTCGGCCTTCGGGAAAAGGACGACACCGTTCATATCTTTATGGAAGTTCACGAAAAAAAGCCCTATTTCATCGAAGTAAGCGGCGGGTACAACTCCGAACAGGGCGCCTTTGCCAAAGCCGCCGCCGGTGATCACAACATGTGGGGACGCAACAAGGACGGCCACATCAGCTGGGAGTTTAGCGAAACCGGATACCGGGGTGAACTGGGCCTGAAAAGCCAGCGTTTCCTGGGAACACGCGTCACCTCGATGACCAATCTGTATGCGGAAAAAGCCGAACTGTTCAACCAGGACTTCGGGATACGGATTCAGGGCCTTTCCTTCGGTCTCTCCCGGCAGTGGACACCGGCCCTTTCCACCGGCCTCAACCTGGGCGGGGAGCGCCGCCGGAAATACCCGCTGGCTACCCGGGACCTCAACGAACGTGAATATGAACAGCGTAACACCGTTGCATTGACACCGGGTATTACCTGGGACACGCGGGACAACCGGATCATGCCCGCCAGGGGGCTGCTCACCGCCCTGGAAATCACCTCTTCCCACGGCATCAACAGTAATCTGGATGATTTCACCCGCTACCGCGCAAGAATTCACTGGTATTACCCGCTCCTGGAACGGGTCACCCTCGCCTTGATCGGCCGGGTGGGCCACATCGAACCCCAGAACCCCGGGGACGAAGTATCCGAAGACCAGTTGTTCTTCCTGGGCGGGCTGTCGTCGATCCGCGGCTTCAAGGAAAACAGGCTGCTCTATGACGCAAACGGCGATCCAGTGGGCGGCCGTACCGCATTTTCCGGAAGCATCGAGGCGCGCACATTGCTGGGCGACCACGTCAACCTGGTCCTCTTTTACGACGCCGGCCGTCTCAACGGGACATACGACGCCGTGATCGAAGCCAAGACCCGGTCATCCGTGGGCCTGGGGCTGGGGATCAAAACGCCGGTCGGCCCCATCGGCTTTTACTACGGCCGGAAAATCGACCCGAAACCCGATGAAAGCAGCGGCCGGCTGCATTTCTCCATGGGCTACACCTTTTAAAACCAACAGGCGACCTGAAGCGCCTGCCCCGGCCTCTGTTCCGTGGTCGCCCCTACACGGACGAACGGATATCGCGGCAGGCGAAAACACCCTAAACCCCGGAATATCATGCCCATGTGGAGATGCTGGCGTAGCCTGCCTCTAAAAATGATCCCCATTCCGCATATTATCCTTCAAGCTTCCGGCAAACTTCCGCCACGCGCTTGCCCAGCAAGCGTGCATTGTCCGCTGTTGCCGTATCCGGAGACCCTACGCACGCCGTACCATAATGGCCCGTGGCCTCCAACGGATCACCCACAATAATCATCCCGTAAATCAACATGCACTGGAGAATGCCCATCATAGTGGTTTCCTTGCCGCCCGTGGAATCACCGGACGTTGTGAACGCCGCGCCCACCTTGCCTTCCATCTTCCGGCGCACGCCCACATAATCGTCAAACACCCGCTTCAGATCCGCGGCCATGCCCCCGAAATACACCGGCGATCCCGCGATAACGCCGTCCGCATCCACAAAATCGTCCTTTGTGACCTCGGCCGTGGTTTTCATGACCCCATCAACGCCGTCCACCGTATTCACTCCCTCGGCGATGTACTCCGCCAGGGACCGTGTATTCCCGCCTTTTGAATAATACAGAATCAACACCTTCATAACGCTCTCCTTTTTATTTTCGGGGTTATCCATTCTGACAAATGCCCTCTCAAAATAAGCATAAATCCTTCATTCGTCAAACCGCAAGGATTCACCAGGCGGACTGAAGGGCCTGCCCCGGATCCCGTTCCGGGGTCGCCCCTGCATGGACGGGGGCGCATCATCAAATAAAACGCAAAAAACCGAAAAAAAACTTGACACCCTCATCCCATTCAATTAATATATAAACTGACATGAGTTCATGTCAGTTTATATATTGCCGCACAGGAGCGTGGAAACAAAAAAACGGCCCCATCAATCCTGATGCACTCGTAAAAAGTCGCTTGCCGACGGCAAAGTAAAAAGTTCAAGATGCGGCGTGTCTATCTTACTCTCGAGGAATGATATGTAGGGGCGAACCTTGTGTTCGCCCACTGATCGGGCGAACACAAG
>JAXHVL010000150.1:0-12424 GCA_034189225.1 Thermodesulfobacteriota bacterium | reverse complement strand
TTTGGTCGAGTTCAAGGAAGGCGAAAATTTTAACCGGAGGAATACTTTGAGTATTTTGAGGATTAAAATTTGAGCCTGACGCAGAAATCGGGCAAAATAGCAATTTATGGATGGGCACTAACTACAGGCAGGAGAACGATGTATGCAAAAGCATAAACCACCGGTTCGGGTGCTGCTGGTGGAGGATGACGAAGACGACTACGTGCTGTTTCAGGAGGCGGTGGACGCGGTTACCAATCAGGAGATTGTGCTCACCTGGGTGGATAACTACGAGGCCGTGTTGTCAGCGGTGGACAGCACCGGCTTTGATATGCTGTTTGTGGATTATCGGCTGAACGGTTTTACCGGCCTTGAGCTGTTGAATGCGTTACAGCAGAAGGGGCATGATTACCCGTTTGTACTGCTGACCGGCCAGGGTGATTATGCAGTGGACCTGCAAGCCATGGAAAAAGGCGCGTCCGATTATCTGGAAAAGGATCTGCTGTCGCCCCAGCTTCTGGAACGCGTTATCCGCTATGCGCTATCCCGGGCCGAAACCCTGGCCGCCCTGAAACGGTCTGAAAAGCACCTTCGAATGCTATCCGAAAAACTGATTCATGCCCAGGAAGCCGAGAGAACCCGGATTGCCAGGGAGCTGCATGACAGCACCAGCTCCAAGCTCACGGCAATCAAATACGCGATTGAAAAACAATTGTACCGGGCCGGCAATGGCGATACAGTGCAAGACAATGAAGCCCTGAGGCAAATAATTGACCTGGTCAAGGAAACCAGCCAGGAGGTTCAGCGGATCTATTCGGATCTTCGGCCCACAGTCCTGGATGATCTGGGCATCCTGGCGGCCGTGCGCCGGATTTGCCGGAATTTTGAGCAATTGTATGCGGGTATTGTCGTGGAAAACGAGTTGCACGTGGAAGAGGCGGCGGTTCCGGAAAAGCTGAAAATCGTTATTTACCGGGTGGTGCAGGAGGCCTTGAACAATATCGCCCGGCACAGCGGTGCGGACCGGGTTTGCGTGACCATTAACCGGACAGCGGTTCTGGATGGCGACGGCATTCAACTGGCGGTCACCGACAACGGCCGGGGGTTTGACGTGGACGCCGCCATTGATGCGGAGGCGGAAAGTCATTCAAGCGGCTTTGGACTGATCAGCATGCGGGAGCGGGTGGTCTTTTCCGGGGGCTCCTTTTCCGTGGAATCGTCGTCTGACGACGGAACACAGCTTATGATGTCCTGGCCCGCCGGGGGGCTGCCATCATGAAAGTTCGCAATGCCACTGCCATTCCCCTGCCACTGTCGAGTCTGTTTTTTCTCGTTTTTGCCCTGGCCGTGCTCACCCTCACGAGTTTCTATAGTTATCTGATGTTTCATGTGCTTGCCGAATTCTTCAGCATTATCGTGGCCGGTTGCATATTTGTGATGGCATGGAACGGCCGGCGGCTGATTGACAACAATTACCTGCTCATAGTGGGGATCGCCTTCGGGTTTATCGGGGCGATGGATCTGCTTCACACCCTTTCTTACTCGGGTATGGGGATAATCGAAGGATATACGGCCGATCTGGCCACACAGCTGTGGATCGCCGCCCGTTATATGGAGGCCTTCACCTTTCTGGCGGCGTTGTTTTTTCTGAATCGAAAAATAGCGGTCCACTGGATATTGCTGATATATAGCCTGGTTACCACCCTGCTGCTGCTGATGCTGTACTGGAAGATATTTCCGGCCTGTTTTACGGCCGATGGCGGGTTGACCCCTTTCAAGGTTGTCAGCGAGTATCTGATATCCGCTATTCTGCTGGCTTCCCTGCTGCTGCTGATCGGCCGGCGGGACGCATTTAACGTCAATATCCGGTTTTTTCTTGTGGCGGCCATCGGCTGTACCATCGCCTCGGAGATTGCCTTTACCGCCTATGTAAATATTTATGGCATATCCAACATGGCGGGCCATCTGCTGAAGGTGGCTGCTTTTTACCTGTTTTACAAGGCCATGATCGAAACCGCCTTTGTTCAGCCCAGCACATTGCTGTTCGCCCGGCTGGACAACCGGCGGCAGGTCCTTGAGAAAAGCGCGGATGCGTTGGAGCAGCAAGCACGGGACCAGAGCCTGGCCCTGGCCACAACCGCCGCGACCCTCTCCAGCCAGGTGGCGGAAAAGGAACGGAAGGAACAGCTCTATCGCCGGGTGGGCGACCTGATTCCTTTCGGCATATGGACCTGTGATCCGGCGGGCGAGATCATGTATCTCAGTGATTCTTTTCTTGAGATGCTGGGCATGACCCTGGCCGAATGCCGCCGGCAGGGATGGCAGGACCGGATGATGCCGAATGATGCCGCGGCCATAAGCGACCGGTGGGAGCAATGCATGAAGACCGGGGAAACCTGGGATAAAGAACTCCGGTTTCTGGACAAAAACGGTGATGAACGGTATGTCATCAGCCGGGGAGTGCCGTTTTACGATGACAACGGCAGCATCCTTTACTGGGGCGGCATCAACCTGGACATCACCGAGCGCAAGGCCATGAAAGCCACCCTGGACCGGGAGCGGAAGCGGTTTTATTTTGTCCTGGAAAAACTGCCGGCCTTTGTCTGCCTGAAAACTGCGGATCATGCCATTCCCTATGCCAACCGGTTTTTCAGGGAACGGTTCGGCGACCCGGAAAAACAGGCCTGCTACCAGATCATGCACAATCGCCGCGAGCCCTGTGGTCAGTGCCGGGCGGACAGCGTCATGGCGTATCAGGAGCCGATGGAGTGGGACTGGCAGGATGCCCCGGATGGCCGGATCTATCGCGTTTACGGCTATCCGTTTGAGGATATGGACGGCACGCCCATGATGCTTCAAATGGGCGTTGACATTACCGACCGGGTGGCGGCGGAAGAGCAGATGACCCGGTATTCCCTTCAGCTGGAACGCAGCAACCGGGATCTTCAGGATTTTGCCTACGTGGCATCCCATGACCTGCAGGAGCCGCTTCGCAAGATCACCACCTTCGGCAATCGCATTCGAAACAAATATGCGGATCATCTGGATGAAAAGGGCCTGGATTACCTTCAGCGCATGGAAAATGCGGCAACCCGCATGCGGCGCATGATCACCGCGCTGCTGGAATATTCCCGGGTGACCACCCGGCAGAGGCCTTTTGCCATCGTTGACCTGAAAGAGTTGATTTACGATGTGATCGATGATATAGAGGATCAGGTGAAACGGACAAAGGCGACCATTGAAGTGGGGGCTCTGGATACCATTGAAGCCGACCCCGTCCAGATGCGCCAGTTGTTTCAGAACCTGATCAGCAACAGCATGAAGTTCTGCGACAAACCGGCGCCCGTGGTGGCCATAGAGGGGAGGATGCTGGATCATAGCAGGACCCCTGTGGACTCATTGCTGATCAATGCCATGCAGCTGAAGGCGTCGCCACTCTGGTACCAGGTCCTGGTCAGGGACAATGGCATCGGTTTTGATGAAAGCTACATGGACCGGATATTCTCGCCGTTTCAGCGTCTTCACAGTCGCCAAACCTATTCGGGCACCGGTATTGGACTGAGTATCTGTCAGAAAATTATTGAGCGGCATGGCGGCACCATTACGGCAAAGAGCGAACCGGGTGCCGGCTCGACCTTTGTTGTGACACTGCCGATGAAGCAGCCAAGGGAGAATCAATATGAAACAGATAACAGAGCAACTCATGACCGTCCTGATGGCGGACGATGATCCCGATGACTGCATGCTGGTGCGGGAGGCATTTGATGAATGCCGGATTGGCTGCAATCTCCGGTTCGTGGATGATGGCCCTTCCCTGCTGGACTATCTTTATCAGCGCAATCCCTATGATGACCCCGCCGATTCGCCCCGGCCCCACCTGATCCTTCTTGACCTTAACATGCCCAAGAAAGACGGACGGGAAATTTTAAAAGTGATCAAGAAAAATAAGGTGTTCAGTGCCATTCCCGTGGTGGTGCTGACCACTTCCATGGAGGAGGCCGATGTCATGCTGGCTTACAAATCAGGGGCCGCTTCCTATGTCATCAAGCCAGGGGATTTTGAAGGGCTCACCGACTTTGTCAGGCGGCTCGGTGATTACTGGCTGGGATGCGTAAGGCTGCCTTTTTTTTATGAGGACGGCAGCCTGATGACGGAAAACGAGCCGGATGCCGGGGGGGCAGGGCAATAGGCCAGCCGGATGGTTTACCGGATTGCCGGAATATGGTAGGGTGCATTGTTGTATCTCAGATAAAAAAATGGGTTTTTTGGGCTAGGTCAGCGATCGATGGTGATGCCGGAAAGGAGCAAAGCACGAAATTCGAAATTCGAAATTCGAAACAAAATCGAATATCAAATTTTACAATGCCCCAAACAGATACTGGATGGAGTCTTACGGGGCATAAATTCGATGCATATATCTTCGTGCTCTTCGTGGTAATCAACTCCAGGTAATTGTACCACGAAGATCATGAAGAACACGAAGGGTGAGTCCAATCACCTCATGTGCCTTTATATTTCGAATTATAAATGTTTACATACGTGGCCTGTACCCGCCCCCTGCAGGAGAAACCAAAACCGGCGCCCCCTATGGGGTCGGATGTTTACTCAGGAAAGGATGGCGGACGTGAATAGCAGTCAAACGGAAAGCGTAAAATGAATGCCATGAAACCGAAAGTTCTCATTGTCGATGACCACACTATTCTGCGGGACGGGCTGGCTTCCCTGCTGACCATGAACGGCGCGTTTGATGTGGCGGGCCATGCCGCCGACGGACTGGAAGCAATCAAGTATGCCGAGAAGCATGAACCCGATATTATGGTGGTGGATCTCTCCATGCCCCGGCTGGATGGTATTTCCGCCATCAAGGAAATCAAAAAGCGATTTCCGGAAATCCGCATTCTGGCGCTGACCATCCATCGCGATGAAGAGTATATTCTTTCGGCCTTTGAGGCGGGCGTGCATGGCTACTGCCTCAAGGACGCTCATTTTGACGAGGTGCTGACGGCCATCCAGACGGTACTTTCGGGTAAATCCTACATGAGCCCGGAGGTCTCGGAAAAGGTGCTGGAAGGGTACCTGGAAGGCCGCAAAACCATCAAAACCACATCTTCCTGGGGGTCGCTGACACAGCGGGAAAAAGAAGTTCTGAAGCTCATCGGCGAGGGGTATAAAAATGCCGATATTGCCGATTTCCTCTGTATCAGCGTCAAAACCGTCAATAAACACCGGTCCAATCTCATGCAGAAGCTGGATATTCACAATGCCTCCGCCCTGACCGCATACGCCATCGAAAAGGGGCTGGTGTCCACCTGATGCAGGCCGTTATCCCGAAGCCCGCGGCGCAAAACCCATGAGAACTACCGTTTTCTTAATCCTTAAAACCGTTGCAGGCGGGCGCAGGACGCTGGACAGCGCCGTTGAAGCATATCTGACCAAACAGCGGCTGCCGGACCGACGGGACAGGGGGCTTGCCACGTCCATCGTATACGGCGTGTTGCGCTGGCAGAACACCCTTGACTGGTATATTCGCCGGTTTTCAAAAACCCCCTTTCACAAGATCAGCCCGGATGTTCGGATCGTTCTCCGCATGGGGCTGTTTCAGCTGTTTTACCTGGACCGGGTGCCGGATTTCGCCGTGGTGGACGCTGCGGTGTCTCTGACCCGGCACCAGGCGAAAAAGCCGCATCTCACCGGATTTGTGAACGGCGTGCTACGAAATGCCGCAAGGCGTCGCCACCAGTTGCCGCTTCCCCCGGACACCGAAGAGGCCGCCGCCCTGGCGGTGACAAAATCCTTTCCCGCTTGGCTTCTGGAACGATGGATTATCCGGTACGGCGTCAATGAGACGAAACATTTGTGTGACCGGATGAATATGATCCCGCCGGTAACCGTCCGGGTCAATACCATGAAAACCAATCATGAAACGTTGCGGGCGGCCCTTAAACCCCGGGTCAGAGAAGTGTCTGCGGCAATGCAGGCGCCGGACGCCTTATTGCTGGATTGCCTTGAAGTGCCGGTGAGTGAGCTCAAAGGCTTTAAAGAAGGATGGTTTCAGGTGCAGGACGAAGCGGCTCAACTTGTGTGCCGATTTATGGCGCCCCGGCCGGAAGACCGGGTCATGGACGCCTGTGCCGGGCTCGGCGGTAAAACCGGGTACATCGCTCAGCTCATGAAGAACAGAGGGGAAATCACGGCCGTGGATCATGATACCGGTAAGCTGAAAACGCTTCAGGGGGATATGGGGCGGCTGGGGGTGCGCAATGTGATCACCCGTGTTCAAAACCTGCTGCAGGCGGTTCCAAAAGGGCAGAAAGAACAATATGACCGGATTTTTGCAGACTGCCCCTGTTCCGGCGCGGGGGTGATCCGGCGGAATCCGGACATCAAGTGGTCACTCACGCGAAAAGACCTGGTTCGCCACCAGGCCGGGCAGATGCGGATATTAAATACGCTTGCCCCCATGGTTCGTCCCGGCGGATATCTGATATATGCGGTGTGCAGCCGGGAGATGGAAGAAAACGAATATGTTGTGCATGGGTTTTTGAATAAGCACAAAGAATTTGATATAGAAAAGAAGCATGACCGGCCGGCAGAGGAACAAGACCCCTGCCTGGACGGATTTGTGGGGAAAAACGGGTTTTACCGCACCATGCCCCATCCGGACGGGATGGACGGGTTTTTCGGAGTGCGGCTACGAAAGCGGCGGTAGAAATGATAAAAGGGTTTTTCAAATGGACCGGCCTGTTTGCCGGCTTGATGATGATCGCGGGGGTCAGTGCCTATCTCACCGTCACCCTCCTGATCAAAGCGGAGGAGACCGTCGTTGTTCCCGATTTTTCCGGCAGAAATGTTGTTTATTGTCTTGAAGTGCTGACCGATCTGGGGCTGGATATCAAGGTGGGCGGTTCCGAATACAGCAACCGGGTTCCCAAAAATCATGTGATTTATCAGTCGCCGGCAGCGGGGGCCGAGATCAAAAAAGGACGGGATGTCCGCATCATTATTTCAAAGGGGGCAAAGGAAGTTTACATGCCGGATCTGCGGGGACTTCCCCTGCCCCAGGCCCGCATCATCATCGAGGAGAACGATCTGGCGGTGGGGCGCATCAGCCGGACCCATGATTCGGAGACCGGGACGAATTCGGTGATGGCCCATGTGCCGGCAAAGGGAATGATGGTGAGACGGGAAGAGCCGGTCAGCCTGCTGATCAGCCGGGGCCGACGGCCGGTGGCTTATGTGATGCCGGATCTCACCGGCATGATGATTTCCGAGGCCATTTTAACACTGGAAGAATCCGGGTTTGTGCCGGGTAGCATCAGCACCGAAATCCGGAAAAATGTGGTAAAAAACGCGGTGGTCAGCCACTCTCCCGTTGCGGGGGAACGGGTGGTGGAAGGCAGCCGTATCGATCTTGTGATCAACCGGTCCTCCGACAATATTGATCAGCGGGTTTACCGCAGCGGCGGGGTGCGGCTTTTCCGTTACAGGGTTGAAAATGGCTTTTTAAACAAGCATATTCGTATTACACTAAAAATGGCCGGTTGTTCCACGGACATTTATGACACGTATAAGAAACCCGGCACCAGCCTGTGGGTACTGGTGCCGTCCGGCAGGGATGCCACGGTGATCGTCTATGAAAACGGCCGGCCTGTGAAAACAGAGGTGTTCAGCGCGTGGTAGGAGACAGGGCATAAGACGTAGCCGTTGAACAGAATGAAGGAGAAATTGAATGAAATTAATCGCACCGTCGATTCTTTCGGCGGATTTTGCAAGGCTGGGAGAGGAAGTGGCAGCCATCGACAGAGCCGGGGCGGACTGGGTGCACGTGGATGTGATGGATGGCCGGTTCGTGCCTAATATTACCATCGGCCCCCCGGTGGTCAAAGCGGTGAGAAGCGTTACCGAGCTGCCGCTGGATGTCCATCTGATGATCGAATCGCCGGAGAACTATGTGCTGGATTTCATCGAGGCCGGTGCCAATTACGTGGCCGTCCATGCGGAGACCGGCGGGCACCTGAACCGCACCCTTCATTTGATAAAGGACGCGGGCGCCGGCGCCGGAGTGGCACTGAACCCTTCCACACCCCTGGACGCCATTCAATGGGTGCTGGAGTATCTTGACCTGGTGGTAATTATGAGCGTCAATCCGGGATTCGGGGGCCAGGGGTTCATCACCAATTGCCTGGACAAGATCCGCGCCCTGAAAGAGATGATCATCAAGGCGGGTACCGATACCCTGATCCAGGTGGACGGCGGGGTGAACGCGAAAACCATTCGGGACGTATCGGTGGCGGGCGCCGATGTGTTTGTGGCGGGGTCGGCCGTGTTTAATACGGCGGATTACAAAGCCACCATTGATGAGTTGCGGCAATTGTCCGCAGGGAGGCCCTGATGGCGGAACAACCGGAAAAATCGGTACTGGTGATTCATGGCCCGAACCTCAACATGCTGGGGCGCCGGGAGCCGGAAAAATACGGCAGCGATACCCTTGCCGTCATTGATATGGACCTGAATGCGGCCGGTGATAAGCTGGGGGTGCGGGTGACCTGTTTTCAATCCAACCACGAAGGTGAGATTGTGGAAAAGATTCAGGGAATACCGGGATCGGGCATCGCAGGCCTGATTATCAATCCCGCTGCCTATACCCACACCAGCATCGCCATTCGCGACGCCCTGCTGCTGCTGGATATTCCCGTCGTGGAAGTTCATCTGTCCAATATCTACCGGCGGGAGCCGTTTCGCCATAAATCCATGACCGCGGATGTGGCCACCGGCCAGATCGCCGGCTTCGGCAAGACAGGATACATACTGGCCCTTGAGGCCATTGCTGACATGATCTGTTAAAACCGCAGGGCCTGTAACTTCTCAATAGTTCCTGGCAAGAGTCAAAACGGGTCCAGTTTATGAGCAAAGTTTTTGTCGGAATTTTTTGTGGAGGGGATAGATCCAGATTGATTTGACGGGGAGCTGCGGCTTCTTCGTGTTGCCAAGCCTGCCGACCCCTTTTGTTTTCCCCAAATATATCCAATTGGCTGCTTGGTAGCACGTGCCTGTAAAGCGTCTGATTTCAACCACAGCATGAACTCGGACCGGGAAACAGCAGCTCCGCTTCGCTTTGCAGCTATTTCCCGGCCGGTTATGCTGGACGTTAAAAGGGAGGATCAGTGCCAGAAAGGAAGAGAACAATTGGCTCAGTGAAATCTGAGTTAACAGCGAAATCCCGGGCAGCAGCTCTTTCTGCCGTGAAAATATTCAATGATCCCCTCATTCAGTTTAAGTCGGAGACCTATATTGTTCTGATGATCATTGCATGGACCTATCTCATGCATGCTTATTATCGGTCGAAGGGCATTGAATATCGTTATCATCGTCAAGGGCCGAAAAGAAAAATCTTTGATAAGACAAAAAAGGGTGCGTACAAACATTGGGAGCTTGAACGCTGCCTCAACTGCGATCAGTCTCCAATAGACAAAGACACAGCGAATAATCTTCGATTCCTGATCGGTTTGCGTCACGAAATCGAGCACCAAATGACTCGATCTCTCGACTCCTATCTCAGCGGCCGATATCAGGCTTGCGCGCTGAATTTCAATGACTACATTAAAAATCTATTTGGTGAACGCCATGGCTTGGACGAGCACCTTACCTACAGTTTGCAGTTTGTACAAATAGCGCAGGAACAGATCCAAGGCGGTGCACCACAAGCTCAGATCCCTGAAAATATAAGAGCATATATTGCTGAGTTTGATGGTGTTCTAGACCATGATGACTATAACAGCTCTAAATATTCCTACCGCCTGCTTTTCAAAAAGAAGATGGTAAACAAGCCCGGGCAGGCGGATAGTGTCATCGAGTTCATCAAACCTGACTCAGACCTCGCTAAAGCAATTGATAAAGAATATTGGGTAAAAAAGGAGGTCGAGCGCCCTAAGTACAGACCGTCAGAAGTGGCCCAACTTGTGAGAAATGCTGGATTCCCAAAATTTCGCGTTCAACCAGAGCATGTAAATTTCTGGAAAAGCGAGGACGCGAAGAATTCCGGGAAGGGGTATGGAGTTGAAGTTTCGGGAACTTGGTTCTGGTATGAAAGATGGGTGAAGAAGTGTATAGAACTTTGTGAGGCTGAGGGCGACCGATACAAATGAGTGGGATTCGCCCTTTTAATCGGGATAGGACTCCCCATCACTGAGGAGCCCTCTCACACCACCCGGCATACGGATCGCGTACCAGGGCGGTTCGGCTGATTAGGGAATTACCCCGCTTGCGGCTGGTCAGCGCCCTGACCTTGTCTTTGAAGCGTTTCATGCTTTTGGCATGAATGCGTATCTTGGACTGGCCACACATTTGAAAATATGTGAACCCCAAAAATTTGCGCAACCATGGCCTGCTGACGGCACTTTTGTCCTGGTTTACCTTTTTATCCTTGATCCTTGTGGCGAGTCGGCTTATCAGGCGATCATGGTTGACCCGGTCAAAGAATTTGGACAAGTCCATGTCAACAACATAGGTGTATCCTTCCAGCTGCTGGGGCTTTATATTCACAAGTACACACCTCCTGTTTGTCGTTATCATTTACCCGTCCCCTTCGGTCCGGGCACCGTTCGGGCCTTCACCGGGGTGAGTCCTCCCCGTTTTTTTTCGGGGCTCGTTTCCGCTGGCTACTATGCCCTCTGCTGACTTGTCAGGGCCGGTTACCCAACCCTCAGCCGTTCTCCGGCACATGGGAGACCTCCCGGGGTAGACACATGTCTTTCGGTACGTGAATGCCGAGTTTACGGACACGCCTTAAGATGGATAGAGGACTTTATCTTGTTGTGCAGACTCGTCCCGGCGTGTGCGCCTTATACTCGGTTCCTGTATGTCATCCCGTACTTTCGCGGTACCCAGCCTCAGCCGGGCGGCTTCCTCCCGAAACAACATCGTCGCTGTTCCGTTGCCATACCGCTACATTTTTCGCCTCTATCAGGCTGGATCTAAGGCTTGCCAAATACATGATATCCTGCTATATTCAGCTCACTTTTAAGAACATGTGCCGTGCCCGGCACACACCAATCACTTCACCTGACCGCCAACAGCTCGGCGGTTTTTGAAAGGGTCTGCCTCGCATCAAAGCAGGTGATTATTCAAGGTTCAGTGCCCCGCAGTGTTGGCGGCAGGTGAGCTCAATCGTTCTCTTTCATAAAAAATCCATATAATGATTGACATTTAATATCGTTCGTTATATTTCTTAATTATGATTAAAAATTTTAAATGCAAGCATACACAAGCCCTTTACAAAGGAAACAGCCCAAAACAATTCAGAGCTTTTCAGGCAATAGCGGAACGTAAGCTCCAAATGCTTGACAGTGCAGTCGAACTGCTTGATTTACGATCTCCACCCGGTAATAGATTTGAAAAACTTGGGGGAGACAGACAAGGGCAGTACAGCATAAGAATCAATAAACAATGGCGTGTATGCTTTGCATGGTCTGACGAACCTTACGATGTAGAGATAACAGACTACCATTAGGAGGAAAAGATTATGAATAATATGAGAGCAATCCATCCTGGAGAAATAATTAAAGAAGAGTATTTAGCACCATTAAAAATGAGCGCTAATGCTCTGGCTGTTGCCTTGCGCGTACCAGCACCTAGAATAAATGATGTGATAAGGAAAAAGAGAGGTGTCAGCATTGATACTGCTCTCAGGTTAGCTATATATTTCAACACCACCGCACAATTTTGGATGAACCTGCAAATCAGTTATGACCTCAAAAATGCCAAACAGAATATGGCAAAAATCAAGAATGAGATTATCCCTTTACAAGCTAATACTGCTTGAAAGTAGCAGGGTAGCCAGCCAAAACAAAAAGATAATAAAAAGAGAATCGGGGTAGGACTCCCCATCACTGAGGAGCCCTCTCACACCACCCGGCATACGGATCGCGTACCAGGGCGGTTCGGCTGATTAAGGGGAATCAGTTACCGGGCAGATACAATCCTTTTGCAATAAAATACTTTTCGGGCATGGCGATGGCTACCCACTTGATTTTGCTCATGTGCCAGTACTTCTCAGTAGTGTCCTGTTAGGTTTTTGCATCTTTGGAGCCATGTTTTTGTTCTTTGAAAAAATATTCTTCAGTGGAGCTACCGGCACCCCGAAGTTCATTTTGAATTTGTATTCTTAATTCGTGTCCATCCATAAATGCCGTTTTTTTGACTTCTTTTCACGGCGCAAAAATGAGCAAAGTTTCAGCACCGCTCATTTATTACTACAAAAACGTTGCGGGTACTCAAAACTAACGTAAATTTTAAATTTTGGGCACAGCTGTCCCTCTGTACCATAAAATCTTATGTCCGGATTCAATTATGCCAGTTGTTTTCTGGCTATGGTCAGCAGATTGGCCGACACAATCGTAGCCCAGACATAGCTTTTAAATGAAGCCCATCCTTTCCAGGTGCAACG
>JAXHVL010000015.1:0-47825 GCA_034189225.1 Thermodesulfobacteriota bacterium | reverse complement strand
TATATTTTTAATAAAAAAATAATATATTCTTAAACATTCATTTCCTCTCTGATCATTTTCGGCTGACTGCCACAAATCCACAGATATCAATACTCTTTTTATAAAACAAACTTTTTATATTGATATTTTACCAATATGTTAATACACTCTATGGGAACTTAAACTTCTACGAGACCGTCAAGAATGGGGAAAAAATAATTTTAATAAACGGGTTTGTTTATGAAAGTTGCCATTCAGAAAAAAGACATCATTGATATGCTGGCCAATGTTCAGGGGATCGCCGGGAAAAAAAGCGGCCTTGCCATTACCGAAAACCTGCTGATTACCACTCTTGAAGAATCCGTATCCGTATGTGCCACGGATATTGAAATCGGGTTTCAGGGGACCTATCCGGCGGTTGTAAAAATTTCGGGAAAGATTGCCATTAATGCCCGTGATTTATATGGTATTGTAAAAAAAATCAGCAACCCGGATATTTATATAAGCGAAGAAAAAAAACAATGGATCCAGATCAGCGATACGGAGGATGGCACCCGTCTGAAATACAACATTGTGGGTGGGAACGTGGAGGACTTTCCCCAGCTGCCCCAGATCAATGAAATTGCCTATATTAAAATCAATTCACCGGACTTCAGGGAAATGATATCATGGGCCACTACGATTGCACCCCAGGGAAATGAAAAAAGAGCGCATATTCTCGGGGCCAGTCTGGTCTGCAGACCCGGCCTGCCCACAGACCCGGAACCGGGGGAATCAGACGTTGACGCAGAAGAAAATAATCAGGAACTACCTGTAAATAAAGATAAAATAACTCTACGGATGATATCCACGGACGGACGCCGGCTGACAAAGACCGATTATGTTTATAACAACGAAACCGGCCTTGAAGATAAAACAAGTATCCTGATTCCTAAAAAGGCGCTCAACGAAGTGTTTAAGTTTTTAAAGGAGGAAGGGGAAGTGGCCGTGGGGTTCCGCGATAATTATTTCGTGGTAAAAAAAGAAAATGAAATTATATACATCAATCTTCTTCACGGGGATTTTCCCGATCTTACCTCCCTGTTTACGGAAGATGAAGACCGGCGGATCATAACCGTTGACCGCCGCCAGATAAGAGAAATGATCGAACGAATGGCCATTCTCACTTCTGATGATTATAAAGGCGTAATTTTCCGGTTTGAGGATAATTATCTCTACATCAATGCGGCCAATCCGGACAAGGGTGAGTCTTACGAATATCTGGAGATTGATTTTAAGGACGAAAAAGTAGAAATGATGTTCAACCCCCACTATTTTATAGACGCTTTTAATCTCATCGAGGAAGATAATGTCTGGTTCAAGCTGAAGGGGGAAAATTCCCCCTGTATTGTTTGCGGGGAGAATAACGAGAATAATATAAATATTATCATGCCCATGAAGATATGATGAAAGTATAAAAAATGGACAGACAAACTTACGACGAGAAAAGCATTAATGTTTTAAAAGGCCTGGAACCGGTACGGCTCAGGCCTTCCATGTATATCGGCAACGTGGATAAGGAAGGGCTGCATCACCTGGTGTACGAGGTGGTGGACAACAGCATTGACGAAGCCATGGCCGGGTATTGCAAAAATATCCATGTGGTGATTCACAAGGACAATACGGTCAGCGTGGAGGATGATGGCCGGGGAATTCCCGTTGGCATCCACGAAAAGGAAAATGCGCCGGCCGTGGAAGTCGTATTAACCAAGCTTCATGCCGGGGGCAAGTTCGATAACAATTTTTATAAGGTATCCGGCGGCCTTCACGGCGTGGGCATCTCCGTGGTTAATGCCCTGTCCGCTTTTCTCGAGGTGAATGTTTACAAAGAAGGGAAGGTTTATAAGCAGACCTTTGAAAAAGGCAAAAAGACCAGCGAACTGGAAATTATCGGTGAAACCGGTAAAATCGGCACAAAAGTGATATTTAAGCCGGATACTGAAATTATGCGCAGCGATAATTTCAACTTCGATATTTTGAGCCGGCGTTTACGGGAACTGGCGTTTCTCAATGAAGGCATCCGTATAAAAATCGAAGATGAACGCGCCGATGAATCCAAGGAGTTCTGTTACAATGGCGGTCTGGCCGAATTCGTTGAATATCTTAACAGGGCCCATACGCCCATACACCCGCCCATCTTTATCAAAGGAGAGAAAAACAACGTCCAGATCGAAGTGGCTATTCAGTACAACGAAAGCTTTTCGGAAAACATTTATTCGTTTGCCAACAATATTAACACCGCCGAAGGCGGGTTTCACCTGATCGGATTCAAGGGTGCCCTGACCCGGTCCATCAATCATTACACAGCCGCTGCCGTTTCCAAGAAAAACATGGAAAAGATAACCGGGGATGATGTGCGGGAAGGCCTTACCGCCATCATCAGTGTGCGTATTCCCGAGCCTCAGTTTGAAGGACAGACCAAAACAAAGCTGGGAAACAGCGAAGTAAAAGGGTATGTGGATTCTCTGGTATATGAAAAACTCAACCAGTTTCTGGAAGAAAACCCGCCCATCGGAAAAAAGATCATCAAAAAATCCATCGATGCAGCCCGGGCCAGAAATGCGGCCAAAAAAGCCAGGGATATTGCCAGAAGTCAGGGCGCACTTCTGGATTCGAGCCTGCCCGGCAAGCTGGCCGAATGCCAGAAAACCGACCCCGCTGAACGGGAACTTTTCCTGGTGGAGGGCGATTCTGCTGGCGGTTCCGCCAAACAGGGCAGGGACCGGCGCTTTCAGGCAATTCTTCCCCTTAAGGGAAAAATTCTTAATATCGAAAAGGCCCGGTTTGATAAGATTTTAAAAAGCGAGGAAATAAAAAACATCATTACCGTGCTGGGCACGGGCGTTGGCAGTGAAGAATACGATATAAACAAGATACGGTACCACAAAATCATCATCATGACCGACGCTGACGTGGACGGCTCCCATATCCGTACCCTTCTGCTCACCTTTTTCTTCCGGCAGATGCCGGACTTGATTAAAAACGGGTACCTCTACATGGCACAGCCGCCGTTGTTCAAGGTGGGCCGCGGTAAAAAGGAGGTTTATATCGAAAGTGAAGGCCAGCTTATTGATTATTTTATAAAAAATGCCTGTGATAAGTTATTTCTCAAAACCGGCGATAAAACCCTGGAAGACCATGAATTGTATGTTTTTCTCTGCAATCTCTCCGAATACATCAAGGAGATGGCCAACCTGAAAAAATGGGGATACACGTCCCGGCTCATCGAAACCCTTGTTCGGGAAACGGTTCATGACAAGGCTTTTTTAAAGGATAAGGAAAGGATGGAGGGTTTGCGGAACCGGCTGATAGAAGAGGCGTATCAGGTGGACCCCCTGATTTATAACGAGGAAAAGGAAATTTACGAATTTTTCGTCACCATTCCCTTGCAGACGGATGAAGATGAAGTGGTGGCCGGCGGATACCGTAAGGATATCAAGCCCCTCAAGATTGGTCGGAATCTTATCTATTCAGAGAAATATCAGAACATATGGATGCTTTCCGGCAAAATAGCGGATTACAACACCCCGCCGTTTACCGTGTGCACCAAGGATACCGGTGAAGCCGAAAAAACCTTAGATACCATCAAGCAGATGTATAAGTATATGGAGGAAAACGGCAAAAAGAACGTGACATTTCAGCGGTACAAAGGGCTGGGTGAGATGAACGCCGAGCAGCTCTGGTCCACCACCATGGAGCCGGAAAACAGAAAGCTCCTTCAGCTTAATATCGAAGATGCAGCCGATGCCGACCAGATTTTCACCCTTCTGATGGGCGATGAAGTGGAACCCCGCAAAAAATTCATTCAGGACAATGCCCTGGAAGTAGAGATGCTGGATATTTAAGGTTCATCCCACGGTACCTCATCCGGCGCGGCATTCTGCCATTCCTCGATGATCCGTTTCGCATCAGCATAATCCTCATCGGCAACACGAATAACGCCCCACCCGTATTGCGATTGAAACAATCCGTCATAGGCCGTGTCATGAAACGATTGAATTTCAGCTTGAATGCCGTTTTCTTCCAGCACTGACTTGATCACGCTGGCTTCCGCCTGGTTTTCTGGTTTTATAACTGTTTTCATAGGTGTCTCCCAGATTCAGTGTTTTATTCATTCAATAAAACATGGTCCTCTGGGCCAGATCAACGATAAAAGGCTATGCCGGTAAGGAGCAAAGCGCGAATTTCGAATTTCAATTTTCACGTATTAAGTATTAAAGCCCCTCCCAGGGGTAAACCAAAGCCGGCCCCTCTGGGGTCGGATGTTTACTCCACCAGGTTCCTGAAGCGGGCCTGCTGGTCCCGGTTAAACCCCAGGCAGGGCTCATCCAGAATCAGGCAGCATCAGGAGGTACGGGGTTTTCACCAGTGCCCTTGCCAGCAGACAGAGCCGCTGATGGCTGGCGGATACATACCCAGGCTGTTAAGGCGGAGGGCCGTCAGCCCCATGACATCCAGATATTCTCCCGCGATTTTCCGGTGTTCCGTCCGGCTCTGTGTAAACAGGCCGATGGTGTCGTACGCTCCGCTGTATTGAAAATAGACGGTCCCGCCAGTATATAGCCCCGGTGGTGAGTTTGTTGTTTTTTTGCACAGCCATTCTTTTTTAGAAAAATCAAAAAACGGTTGTCTGAGATATAAATTGCGGTTACGATTTATTTATTCAGAATATCTTATCTTATATCAGGCAGGGTGTTGCCGGGAGGCGCGATTATGGGGGAAAAAGGCCAGGAAAAGAAAAAGAAAAAGAAAAAGAAAAAGGAACTGAGTTATCAACGCAAGGCCATGGAGATGGCCAGGGCGCACTGGGAAAAGCAGAAAAGAAAGGCCATCAACGAGCGCCGGACATTCCGGGGGCTGCAGATTATTCCCACAGCCAGTTATTACGATGAATCCCACGGCTACAAACCCGGTGAAAACAACTGGACCGGGTTCGGTTTTGATCTGCACCCCCAGGTTTCGCTGGTGTCGGGTGGTCTGGTCCTGCTGTTTATTGTATTAACCCTTTTATATCAGGAACAGTCGGCTGTCTTGTTTCAGAAGGTTCTGGACGTCATCGGCGATACCTTCGGCTGGTTTTATATTCTGTCGGCCAACTTTTTTATCATTGTCATGATTCTGATTGCTGCCAGCGATTTCGGTAAAATTCGGATCGGCGGGCCGGATGCGGTGCCGGAATTCGGCAATGTCAGCTGGTATGCCATGCTGATCAGCGCGGGCATGGGGATCGGGCTAATGTTCTGGAGCGTTGCCGAACCGGTGTTTCACTTCATGACCCCTTCGCCCATGTTCGATGTGGCGCCGGAAACCGCCCAGTCCGCGCAGGTCGCACTGGGGCTGACCTATTACCACTGGGGGATCCATCCCTGGGGCATATACGCATTGGTCGGTCTTTCGCTGGCTTTTTTCGCCTATAACCGTGGGCTTCCCTTGACCATTCGTTCGGTTTTTTATCCGCTGCTGGGGGACAAAATTTACGGTGTTTGGGGAAACATCATTGATATTCTTTCCGTGCTGGCCACCCTCTTCGGCCTGGCCACCTCTCTGGGGCTGGGGGTTAAGCAGGTTACCTCGGGTCTTAACCATCTGTTCGGTTTTCCGGTGTCCGCTGAATTTTCCGTATTGCTGATCGGGGTAATCACCTTTTTCGCTGTCCTGTCCATTGCCACCGGTCTTGACAAGGGGGTCCGAACCCTGAGCCTGGCCAATATGTATACGGCCGGGGTGTTTATGATATTTCTGCTGGTCGTCGGCCCCACCGTGTATATTTTAAAAGCATTTACCCAGAACATCGGTTTTTATATTCAGAATTTGCCCCAGCTCAGCTTCTGGGTAGAAACCTATTTCGGCGCCGAGGGCAGTCACTGGCAGACCCCCTGGACCATCTTCTACTGGGGATGGTGGATTTCCTGGTCCCCCTTTGTGGGTATGTTTATCGCCCGTATCTCCAAGGGCCGCACCGTGCGGGAATTTATAACGGGCGTCATGGTGATTCCCACGCTGATCTCTTTTATATGGATGTCGGCTTTCGGCGGGTCCGCCCTGTGGCTGCAGATGACCGGCGCGGCGGATATCGCCGGTGCCGTCACCAAGGATGTGTCCACGGCCCTGTTCGTTATGCTGGAAAGCTTTCCCTTTACCCAGGTCACTTCCTTTATCGGCATTCTGCTGGTGACCATCTTTTTTGTGACATCCTCGGACTCGGGGTCGCTGGTGGTGGATCATCTCACGTCCGGCGGCAAGCTGGATTCACCGGTACCCCAGCGCATATTCTGGGGGATCATGGAAGGGGTATGCGCGGCCGCCCTGCTCATGGGCGGCGGCCTGGTGGCCCTGCAAAGCGCCTCCATTGCCACGGGCCTTCCGTTTACCATCGTGCTGCTGATCATGTGCTACAGCCTTTACCGCGGCTTACAGGAAGAACAATACCATGCCGCCATTATCGGAAAAATGGAACCGGAAACCCATAAAATCGAAATTCCGTTGTAGGGGGGATAATCAAGGGACGATAAGCTCGAAGACATTTGTTTTATCGCTTCATTCATCTCTTTGAAGGAAATTTCGTTCAAAGCTCCCAGCGCCACGTGCGGCGTTGTCTGCTCAGACAGTCTGCCCGCGTCTTCCGAAAAAACCGCCCCTGCTCGGCTGCGCTGCAAGGGGCGGGGCACGTGTTGCTGTTCAGTTGTTTCGGCAAACAAAAAAATTTAATAAAATGGATATGTTTTCAATAAATTGGCAGATTAAGTTCCTTGGAAGGTCAACTGGTTTTCCACCAGCGGCGTCGTCTCCATCGACCATGTAAAACGACCCCGGATCGGGGCCCGGAGCCGGATGTTTACTTCATCCGGCAAACCGCAGCCGATCATGACATCAAAACCCGCTGTCTGTGTCCGTCCGTGTGTGTCTGTGGCTATTTCCTTGTATCAGCCCGGGGCTGGCCCGGCATTTCATGAACTGTTCGGGCTAAGGTTCAAGGGTACAGATGGACGTGTTGAAATCCCCCTGGTCCACATATTGCCACCCCTTTTCTTTTAGGAACGCGGCCGCGGATTCCCGCTCAGGTTCAAACACAAAAAAGCTGACCCGGTCCCCTTCCTTAAACCTTGTGGTATTGCTGAGGGGAAACACCCGGTCGTTCCGTCGCACCGTCACAGCAAGCAGGCCGCTCTTTGGGTATTCGCCCATCAGGGAACCGTAAGCCGCCGCGCTTTCGGCCGTGGGCTGAAACGCCCAGGTCTGAAGGACCACCTGCTCCATGGAAAGGCGGCGGTTCCACAGGGCCACGTCCACTGCCGCGCCAAAGGTCAACTCGGCGGCATGGGTCTGGAGCATGTCCAGTGTCAGCGATCCAGTCACGCTTTTCAGGGCCGAAAAAAGCTGAATAGACCTGGCTTCTTCCTTGACCTTCTGAATAAACAGATAGTTGACCTCATCATTGGCGGTCAGGGCAAGGGCCCCCCGGCGGATATCGATTTCCGCCCGGGCCAGGTACCGGGACTGTAAGCCGTTGCCATAGATCACCCGGGTGCAGTCGTTTTCAGCGGCCTTACAGTGCTCCGCGTTGGCATCGATGCAGACGATCTCCTGGCCGTCTTCCTTAAATAGCTTGGCCACGCCCCGGGCCAGCGCATTGGCCCCGAGAATCACCCACCCCACCTGGCTGGGCCGCCGCATCCCCAGGATGCCGGCCACAATCCCGCCGGTGAGTCCGGCCGACACAACGGTGATCGCGATAACCAGGAACACCAGGGCTCGCAGTTCATACCCCCCGGTCAGCCCTTTTTCCGCAAACGCGGCCGCAAAAAACGAGGCCACGGCCGCGGCCACAATGCCGCGAGGGCCGATCCAGGCGATAAAGGCCTTTTCCCGCATATTCAGCCCGGAAAACCCAGTGCCCACGAGCACCGCGGCTGGCCGCACCAGAAACATCAGCGCCGCCACAACCCCAATGGCCGGCCAACCAAGTGCAATGATGTCGGCCAGCCGGACATCGGCGGCCAGCAGCACAAACAGCATGCCGATCAAAAGGACGGTCAGCTCCTCCTTGAACTCCATCAGGTCCCGCAATGCGTAACTGCTGAAGTTCCCGATGATGATGCCGGCCATGGTCACGGCCGCAATGCCGCTTTCTTCAAGAATGGCGTTGCTGGCCTGAAAAAGGGCCAGGACAACGGCCAGAGCGAATACGTTTTCCGTGCCATCGGGAATCAGGCGGCGCACCCGGAACATGCCGAGCAGCACAAACCCCGTGGCCCCGCCAAAAAGCGCACCGAACCCCAGCCGGGAAACAACGTGCCAGCCCCATACCAGCGGGGTTCCGTGGGCGGGGCTCAGTGCCGCCTCCAGCGCTACCGTCGCCACTACAGCGCCCAGGGCGTCAATCAGCACCCCCTCGGCTTCCAGCACCGTGGCCACCGACCGTTTGACATTGAGCCGCTTCAGCAGGGGATTGATCACGGTGGGCCCGGTCACCATCACCAGGGTGCCGAACAGAATAGCGTTCTGCCAGGGCCAGCCCATGATCAGGTTCACCGTCACGGCCGCGCCCGCAATGGTTAACGGCCCGCCCAGCAACAGCAGACGCTGAATGGATCGCTGGGCCCGCCGCAGGCGCTGGAATTTCAGGTTGATGCCACCTTCAAACAGGATAACGGCCACGGCAAACCCCGTAAGAATGTTCAACGCCGGCCCCAGAGAACCCGGGCGAATAAGGCTCACCCCGTCCGGACCAAAGGCCACCCCCGCTGCCAGCAGCAGCACAATCCCCGGAACCCGCAGATGATGTGCCAGCGCCTGGCAGATCATCCCCAGCGCCAGGGCAAGGGCAATGGTCAGCCCCGGATTGGCCAACGCACTGCCAGATATCGATACGTCCATAGTTTACCTTTCATATGGATACACACCAAACTATATTATAATGCCTTAACCATGGCAAGCAAACCGCAGTTTACCCAAAAACCGCGATTGCTTTTTAATTAGGGTCGTGTTGTAGGCATCCCAGAGGACAAAAATCGGCCCGGATGCTCCCACAGCCCCGTAAACTGCCGCCGGTCTTCATCCGCTACTTGACCTGCATTCCTTTTTACCATCTCAGGAGGATAAATCATACCGACCCGAAACCCTACTGAAACCGTCAAAATGCAGAAACGCGCACGGACCACGCGACGGCGTTTTCTGGAGGCAACGCTGCAATCCCTGGCGGAAAACGGCTACACCGCTACCACCACCCAGGAAGTGTGCCGCCGCGCCGGGGCATCCCGGGGAACCCTGCTGCACCACTTTGCCACCCGGGAAGAACTGATCATCGAGGCAGTAGAATACATCCTGGGCGAAAACGTGCGTCATTTTACACAGACCATGACCGGCCTGGCTGACCCCCGTCAGCAGCATGCTCGATCTGGTCAATTTCGTGGAAGAGGATGGCACCATGCAGGGGGACCAGCACGATATCGGCAAGAACCCGGTTATCATGTCCCTGGAAGGGGCCGGGTTTGAGGTCGTCGACCTGGGCATCGATGTTCCGCATCAACGTTCCGCGACACCCGGGCTGGGGTCGGGCCCAGGAGATATTCGCAGAAGACCCGCATTTGCTGGGGGAAATGGGAAGCGCCGCCATCCGCGGCCTGAAACCCCATGTCATGACCTGTGTCAAGCACTTTGCCTGCAACAGCATCGAGGAGTCCCGCTTTTACGTGGATGTTCAAATCGACGAGGCGATTTCCGGCTGGATCATCCTCATTGCCGGCGTGTTTCTGCCCTATTCGGACTTGATTCTGTTCGACTCCTGGCTACCGGGAAACCCGGACCACCCGGACCGCGAACTGTATGCCTACAACTGGATGATCTATTTTAACGGGCAGTGCCTGATGTCCCTGCTCCCCGCGTTTCTTAGGTTTGCGGACGGAAACAAAACAATGAGTGAGTGGATGCTGCGCCTGAAAACGGCGCTGACAAAAAAAGGCCCCACCGCCCTGTTGATTACAAGTTATGAATTTATTTCTTGTGCAGGTCGATGATTTTGCCTTGATTCTTTTCTTTTGCGCTTTTTACTTTACTGAGCAAATGCGGTGAAACATTCCACTTTTGCCCTGACTCGGTTATCACGGACACGGTTTTCTTGTTGTACTTAACCAACGTGCCAAACAGTTTTCCCTTTCCCGGTGCTTCAAAACATACCTGGTCGCCTGGATTGAATTGCATCATTTCCTTGTGGGCGTCCATGGAATCGAGAAACTTCAGCCGCGCCACTATCTTATGGTTTAATTCGACAAGCTCATCATAGCTCAGGGAATCAATATCGAGTTTCATGTTCTACTCCCGGGTAAAGCTACATCGTTTGTTGTAAATTTTTTAATTATTCAGGCTGTTTACTTTTTCAAACATGTCCCCAACCGATTTCTCTTTCAGCAGAACCGCTTTCATTTCTTGTCCACACTTGTTGGAGCAGGTCATAAACATTGCGTCATGACCGTCGTTTTTTGCTTTGGACCCTTCTCTGGTTATCATCATTGGGACATTTTTATTATCCGTAAGAATTGACAACTCAATCATTCTGCCTTCGTACTTTGATAAATCGACACCGGCGCGAAATTGTATGCCAAATCCGTAGACGGGAGAACCTTCATCAATTCGCTTATCACACCAGGCGCACTTTCCCATTCCTTCTTCATCTGTAATGACTTTCGCATCCATAATTCCTCCCATCAAAGCATTGTGGGAAAAGTTCTCGTTATTAATTCTAACGGACAGAATTCCCGGAATTCTGTGGCTCCTCAGTGATGGGGCGCCCTATCCCGATTATGCCATCGATCACGGCGCAACCTGACGGAGCTCGTAGATCCGGCCATATTTTGCTGCCGATTTTAAATCGCCGTTGCGAAGCGCTTCTCTTACATCGTCCAGTTTAAAAGCTTCGTCAACGCTGATATACGGTGACCACCCCGTATCATCCTCAACTAGCTCAATCTCGACCTCGGCCACATATTGTCCTTCGTGAACACATTTGACCTTTTTCCGCAGTCCCATCGTTACAACCTCCGCGTGAATGTTTCATCCCATCGCCCCGAATCTGGACGATAGGCGGTAACCAAAACCACAGGTCTATCATAACCTTTTGGGATGCCCCATACAACATGAATTGGCGATCCCGTTCGATCCTGTTGGAGCAAGAGGACACATGGTCCCTTCGGGTATTCTGGATATTCATCGACAATAAGAGCCTTCTGGGCACCACCAAGCACTTCCCTCGCCGTGATTCCGTCATCGGCCAGCTCATCATGTCCGTGTTCAGAGATCAAAACATCACCTGTACCTACCAGCGCCCTTACCCGTTCAAAGAAATCACTCAATTCCCATTCTCCATTTCAATTAGGCCCAACCCCCCAGCATAACGCCTGAAGCCAATGGCAGCCAGGGCTTTCACTGACTTGGTCAAATATTATGGTTGTTCAACTCCCACGATTTTTCAAAACCCGAGTGCCCTTGCTGTCCACTTGGGCTTCTTGGTGTGTGCCGGGCACGGCACATGTTCTTAAAAGTGATCCAAATATAGCATGATTTTCAAACGTTTGGCAAGTTTTAGACCCAGCCTGATGGCGGCGAAGGGTGTAGTGGTATGCCAACGGGGTGCCGGTGACGGTATCTCGGGAGGAAGCCGTCCTGCCGAGGCAGGGCACCGCGAAGGTGCGGGATGACGCACAGGAATCGAGTATAAGGCGCGCGCGCCGGAACGAGTCTGCACAATAAGATAAAGTCCTCTATCCCGGATATTTCATGAAATCATTTTAGTATTTTATCTTACTTTTGGCAGCCATTCAAAAATTACAAACTGTCATTCTGAGTTTGCGGGCTTCTCAGTGATGGGGCGTCCTATCCCGATTGGCCCCTAATTTTATCAGATGGAGCTACTGATTTTCGCAAAACATTAATACAGTAACTGTTAAGGCTCTCACCGGACTGTAATGCCTTTATTGCTATAGCCTTGTGAAGATCACTCCCCGCACGCAATTGAAACTTGCCTGAATATCGTTTATCACTTGTAGATGGGGGCAGGGGTCGGCCGTCTTTTTTATATATTTCAATCCACTCATCAACTATACGGCAGAGTTGTTGATAAACTTTTTCTTCGTTGTCTCCGTGGCAACACTTACCGATCCATCCTGGAACAGAACCGACATAGCATTTATCTTCATCTGACCATTCAACAATTTTTAAGTAACGATCTCTATCTTTCATTTTTTGGCCCCCTCAATCTTGATGGTCTCGTAAAAAGTCAATTTTGGGACGGCAAAGTAAAAAGTTCAAGTTCGAGGCGCGCAAATCTCGAGGAATGGAGCGTACTTAGCCGTACGTGACATGACGAGAGATGCAGCGCAACAAAGAAATTGGACTTTTTACGAAGCCGTCAATCTTCTGCTTGACAATCTTTTCCTGATAAGGTTTTGCATCATCGCCAAGTTTGCCTGAGACTGTGACAGCAACTCCTTTTTCATGTAAAAAGTTCCGATGGCTACCTTTTCCGCCTCGGTTGACAAATCCGGCATTTTCAAGGTCTTTGATAAATTGACGTATTTTTCTTGGCATAAATTATGGTACTACTTTGGTACCACCTAGTCAAGTAAATTGATCGTTTTGAAGAGGGGCTAAACTGTTACAAATACGGAATAGGCCCGGAATAGGACGGACGGTGGATTACGGTGAGGCGGGGGAGTTTGTATTTTACAGAAACCCCAAAGCATCCAAAAGAATAGACCTTCTGTTACTCCGATTCGTGATCAGTCGGCAATGGGGCCAGTCCCAGTTCCTTCAGGAACTCGTTGTGTTTCGCCGTTGACTCACGAATCTCCTTCTCGATCTCGACCAACTCCTTATGCGTGGCCGACAGGTCGATCTCCGGTTCCGGCTTGGCCGTGCTGACATAGCGCGAGATATTCAGGTTGTAGTCGTTATCGATGATCTTTTCCATCGTCACCCGCCGGGCGTACTGCTTCTCTTCCTTGCGGTGCTGGTAGGTGTCGACGATCTTCTTGATGTGCCCGGGGGTCAGATAGTTCTGCCGCTTGCCCTTCTCGAAGTTGCCTTCCGAGCTGGCGTTGAGGATCAGCACGTCATCCGGCTTCTTGCATTTCTTGAGCACGAGAATGCACACCGGTATACCCGTGGAGTAGAACAAATTGGCCGGCAGGCCGATGACCGTGTCGATGTGCCCGTCGTCTAACAGCTTCCTGCGGATCGCCGCCTCCTTGCCGCCACGGAACAGTACGCCGTGGGGCAGGATGATCGCCATCACGCCCTCATCTTTGAGGTAGTGAAACCCGTGCAGCAGAAAGGCGAAGTCGGCGGCGCTCTTCGGCGCAAGCCCGTGGTTTTTGAACCGCATGTCTTCGCCCAGGGCCTCGTTCGGGTCCCAGCGGTAACTGAACGGCGGATTGGCGACCACCGCGTCAAAGGTCGGCTTCTTGGCCGGATTTTGCTCACGGAGCATGTCCCAGTCGTTGGTCAGCGTGTCGCCGTGGTAGATCTCGAACTCCGAATCCTTCATCCCGTGCAGCAGCATGTTCATGCGGCAAAGGTTGTAGGTGGTGATGTTCTTCTCCTAGCCGTAGATCTTGCCCACGCTGCCTCCGGCTTTGAGCACGTGGCGGCGGACGTTCAAGAGCAGCGATCCCGACCCGCAGGCAAAGTCCAGCACGCTGGCCAGCTTCTTCCGGGGGCCGGTCCCGGGGTCCTGGCAGTCTAGGATGACGATGGCGGACAGGATATCGCTGATACGCTGGGGCGTATAGAACTCCCCGGCCTTCTTGCCCGACCCGGCGGCGAACTGGCCGATCAAGTATTCGTAGGCGTCGCCCAGCGTGTCGGAATCGGTCGAGAACTCAGCCAGCCCCTCGGCGATCTTCTGGATGATCGTGCAGAGTTTATCGTTGCGGGCCTGGTAGGTCTTGCCCAGTTTCTCCGAGCCGAGGTTGATCTCCGAAAACAGCCCGGAGAAGGTGCTTTCAAACGATTAGTTCTCGATGTACTTGAAGCCTTCTTGCAGCGTGTTGAGCAGCTCCTTGTCCTGCGTCCGGGCCATGTGGGCGATATTTGCCCACAGGTGCTTTGGCTTGATGACGTAGTGGGCCTTGCGGCGCATCTGTTTTTCGAACGCGGCGATGTCGGCGGGGTTGTTGTCGTACTACACCGACAGCGGCGTCCGGCCGCCGTTTTCCACTGCATCCGGGTCGGGATAATCCCGCCCCAGCTCCTTCTTCGCCGCCTGCTCGTAATTGTCCGAGAGATAGCCCAAAAACAGAAAGGCCAGCATGTAGTCGCGGAAGTCGTCCGCGTTCATGGCGCCGCGCAGTTGGTCGGCGATGTTCCAGAGGGTCTTGCCCAGTTGTTTCTGGTTATTTTCGGTCATGGCTTCTTTCTATCCCTGCTCACTGTTTTCGTTTCTCGATCTTCGCTTCAAGCGCTTTTAGCTCGGCTTCGTCCTGGAGGTCGGCTTCTTTGGCTTCCTCTATTTTGCGCTGCTGGTCATATTCCAGGTACAGCGCGGAGGTGTGTTCCTTCATTTGCTCATGGCTGACAGACCCGGCGTGACTGAGCAGGGGAAATCCGTTGGACGTGATAATCTGGTCCACATTCTGCCTCCAGAAGCTCATGCGGGTCTCCTGGCGGTTTTTGGCGCGCAGTTCCGCCGTTTCCAGAAAGATCACGACAAGGCGATTAAGTGTGTCGATCTCGTCTTCGGCCAGATAGTTCTTGGCGATCAGGATGTCCTGCTTGCGAACTTTGTCGCCCTTCCAGTGCATAAGGCCGAAGTATGGATCATCCGCGTTGGCCCGCTCCGTGATAAGCTCGGCGGCGGTTTGCCGCGTAACAGCATAAATCAGAAGGTTCTGCACGGTGGCGAAGAATTGCTGGGTGGCCTGGTCCGTTTTGTCATAGTCGCTGCTGAGGGCAAAAAGATCCCGCACCTTCTGATAAAAACGCTTCTCCGAGGCCCGAATCTCCCGGATGCGCGCGAGCATCTCATCGAAGTAATCCGGGCGGCCATCCGGGTTTTTCAGCCGCTCGTCGTCCATCGCGAATCCCTTGAGCAGGTACTCCTTCAGAACAGTCGAAGCCCAGCGCCGGAACTGCACTCCACGGGGCGAACGCACCCGGTACCCCACGGCCAGAATTGCGTCCAGGTTGTAGCGTGTGACAGGACGACACACCTCCCGGCTGCCCTCGATTTGAACTACCGAGGATTCCTCGGCAGTTGCTTCCCGAATCAGTTCTCCGTCCTTATAAATGTTTTTGAGATGCAGGCCGACATTGTCCACACTTACATCGAACAACTCCGCCATTCCCCGCTGGGAAAGCCAGACCGTCCGCCGATCCGTCCGGAGTTTGATCTGGCTTCGGCCGTCCTGGGTGGTGTAAATAATCAGGTCGTTCATGATAAATTCCTGGGAGCGCCGACGTCCCCGTCGGCATTGGATGATGTAGCGCCGTTGTCCCCGGCGGCATTGTCAAAGAAAGCACTCGACCAAGGCCAGGCTTCAGCGGCATTGCAAAGTCCCGCTTTTACTGGATTCTGAAGGATGTATTCGACAGCTCTTTGGTAATGCCCGGCATCACGAATGTAGCGATCCCAATACTCCCGCATCCAAAGTTGTTTGGAAAAGGGTATCTTCAATGAAAGTTGCTCGTTCTTTCCCAATACCCAGCGCGCGCTATACGATTTCCACCCTTGCACAATGGTGGCCAGGTCTATCAAGGGCTCGATCAGTACATGGACATGATTGGGCATGATACACCAGGCATGGAGATGGTATCGCTCGCCATGGAAATACAGGAAAGAATTCTGGACATACTGCGCAACATCAGGGTGCGCGAGCGCACAGCAGCCCATGCCGGCATCAAGCCACCCCTCGATGCGCTTGCGGCGCTCAACCTCCCGCTGTTTTTCGGATAGATGCCCAAGTTCTGCCTTTAACTCGGTCAGCTTCGTTTGCGGAAGACTATCGGCAAGGCGGTAGGTAACGAACTGGATAAGGTACGGGGCGTCACAATGGGGAAGATAGCCGCGCGAATACCAACCCCTGGGAGCGCCACCCCTGGGAGCGCCATCCCTGGGAGCGCCATCCCTGGGAGCGCCATCCCTGGGAGCGCCATCCCTGGGAGCGCCGACGTCCCCGTCCGTCCGAGGATTTGTCATGCCGACGGGGACGTCGGCGTTCCCAGGGTTGCTCATGCCTAAACCTCCTCCGGCGCGGGGAAAAGCTGCTGCATCAGGCCGCGCTTGTGTTGCTTGAGGGTTTCGATCTTCGTCGCCTGGGCGTTGATCCGGGTGTCGAGGGCGGTGAGGCAGTCGGCGATGCGGTGTTGTTCTTCTACCGTAGGGATTGTTATCCGCAATGCTTTAAAAAAAGGAAGGCCGATTGTTTTAATAGTACTCCCTGTAGCTATCTCTTCAAACAACGACTTAAGCTTTTGCAGCAAATAGTAAAGAAACCAATTCAAAAGTTGTCTTGAGTTGCATTTCCACACGATGAAATGCTGGCTAACAGCCATCTTCTCAGCAAGGACGGCACTCTTTCCCACACCTGCATCTCGACTAAGAATCACCGTACCAGCGGGGTGCAGTACAGCTGACGAATTTTTCAAACCCTGTTCCGAAATTTCGATTTCGGTTTCCGAAATCAATCCTTGGTCAAGCCGCTTTGAGTCTGCAAGGGAAACCCATTTGATTCCTCCGTTATAATACTCTGGCTTCTTCTTGTCTGGCGTGTGTCCCGAGCCCCGTTCCCCTAATTCGTCAAGCAACTTATTGACCCACTCCCCCTTATCCCGGAACTCGGGAAAGCGGAGGCGGGGTTGGGTTTGGCCGGGTTGGGGGAAGAGTTGCTGCATGAGGCCGCGCTTGTGATCGCGCAGGGCCGCCAGCTTTCGGCCCTCGGCGGCGATCACCCCGTCCAGCGAACTCAGACACTCGGCGATTTTCTGTTGCTCAGGGGGGGATGGCAGCGCAATCTCAAGGTTTTGATATTCCGATATGTAGTATCGCTTGTGTTGTGCCGGATCGAATCTGATGCGAGACATCAGCTCATAGATGAGTTTCAATTCGTCCTTGCCACGACTCCGAAGTATCTTGATTGCCGATGACTTCACCTTGAATGGAAAATCGACGTACTTTTTGTCCGTGGTGAAATCGTCGAAGATGATGACGGGAACGTCTTCAAATGCGTCGGTTATTTCGGCTGTGTGACCGAGTACGAAACTTTTATTCGCGGTGAGAACTGGCGTACCGGTGTCTTGGTAGTTCGAGTCTTGGACGATGTATTTACCCGGTTGCTCATAATCAAGCAAAGCGCTGAGAGGCGTTGGTTCCCACCCCGGCTTATCCCTGAACTCCGGAAACCGAAGCCTCGGCGTCAAGGTGTGTTTGCTTTTTTTCTTCATCGTTTCGACCTTATTGTTCATATGCGTTCAGTCCGGAGATGGTTCGGCCGGCCGCGCGTTTTTTCAAAAGCGGCACGAGGTCGTCCATCAGCGCCAGTTCCTTTTCGCGGCGTTCGCGCCAGCCCAGACCGAGCGGTTCCATCAGGTCGGTCAGTTGCTCGCCGTCAAAGATCATGCGGTCGAGGATGGCGTCCACAAAGGTTTGCAGCGCCTCGTTGGTCAGGCCGTGACTGCCGGCGACGGCGGCGAGCTCGGCGGCGTGGCGCTCTTCCTTGAAACGCTGGTAGCCGTTGCGGACCTCTTCCTCGGTGAGGGGCTTGCCGGTTTCGAGCGTCCGGACGTAGGCGGTGATCTCGTCGAGTTCGTCCATGAACTTGGCGTCGGAGCGGATGAGGCGAATGAGCTGCTCGCGGCTCATTTCCTGCTGGCTCGGCGTCTGCCCGCTGAAGCGGGCGATGAGGTTCATGATGTAGTCGTAGTCGATGTCGGCCGAGGCAAAGAGGACGAACTCAAAATCGAGCTGGTCTATCGCTTCTTCGGGCGCGTCACTGCCATACTCATCCGGAGTCTCGCGGACCTGGTCGTCAATCCCGGGCTTGTCGCTCCCGGTCTTATCCTGTTTGGCTTTGAGGCGTTTAGCGGTTTCGAGGTAGACGCCGCGGAAGGCGCGGGCGTCGTCTTTGGGGAGGGTCTGCTCGATCTCCCGGCGCTGCTTGTCGGTGAGGTCGGTGTACTGATCGAGCTGGGTGGCCAGGCGCTGGACCTCTTTGAATTGCTTGATAAAGGCGACACGGGCGTCGTCACCCCTGAGGGTGGGCACGGCTTCGGGCCGGGCTTCCAACCCATGCGACTGGAGGAAGTCGTCCAGTTTCTGCTTGGCGGCCTTGAGTTGTTCGATCACCACGGGGGCCTTGTCCACCAGCCAGATTTCCTTGGCCTGTTCGGCGCGTGCGCCGGAGAACAGGGTGATGGCCTCATCAACTTTGACCTGCTGGCCGCGGAAGTCGAGGATGTGGCCGTAGGGCTTGGCGGCGTTGAGAACGCGGTTGGTGCGGGAGAAGACCTGGATCAGGCCGTGGTGCTTGAGGTTCTTGTCGACGTAGAGGGTGTTTAGGTATTTGGCGTCGAAGCCGGTCAGAAGCATGTCGACGACGATGGTGATGTCGATTTTCTCCGCGCCCTTTTTGGGGAGGTCGCGGTTGGGGTATTGCTGGTCCTTGATGCGTTTCTGTATGTCCTGGTAGTAGGCGTCGAACTCTCCGATGGCGTGATTCGTGCCATAGCGGACATTATAGTTGAAGATGATGGCCTTGAGGGCTTCCTTTTTCTTGTCCGGCTCCTGCTGGTTGTCTTCGAGTTCCTGGGGCAGGTCTTCCTGGAGCTGCTTGACGTCCGGGTTGCCCTCGGCGGGCGGGGAAAAGACGGCGGCGACCTTGAGGGGAACGAAGTCGGGATCGCTGTTCTTTCGCTCGGCCTGGACCTGCTTGAAAAGCGCGTAGTATTCAATGGCATCGTTGATCGAGGCGGTGGCAAAGAGCGCGTTGAAGCGGCGCCGGCCGGTGGCGGCGTCGTGTTTGTCGAAGATGGCGTTGATGACGGCGCGCTTGGCGAGGGTTTCGCCGGGCCTGGGCGGATTTTCGCCGTCGGGCTTGAAGTAGTCGACGTGGAACTTCAGGACGTTGCGGTCCTCGATGGCGTGGGTGATGGTGTAGGCGTGGAGTTCGCTCTGGAAGAGGTCCTGGGTGGTGCGGGGCGTGGCGATATCCCCATCGATCTGCCGGGCGGTTACGTTCTCCGTAAAGATCGGCGTGCCGGTGAATCCGAATAGCTGGGCCTTGGGGAAAAAGTCCTTGATGGTCTGGTGAGTCTGGCCGAACTGGGTGCGGTGGCACTCGTCGAAAATGAAGACCATGCGCTTGTCGCTTAGGGGGGCGAGTTGATCGCTGTATTTGGTTCTGCCTCGCTTCACGCGGTTCTTGTTGCGTTTGCTGTTTTCGTCGAGGGCGAGGCCGAGCTTCTGGATGGTGGTAACGATAACCTTGTCGGCGTAGTCCTCTGAGATGAGGCGGCGGACTAGCGCGGCGGTGTTGGTGTTCTCTTCGACGCAGCCCTCCTGAAAGCGGTTAAACTCTTCGCGGGTCTGGCGGTCGAGGTCTTTGCGGTCGACGACGAAGAGGCACTTGTGGATGTCGGGATTGAGCTTGAGGAGCGTGGAGGCCTTGAAAGAGGTCAGCGTCTTGCCCGAGCCGGTGGTGTGCCAGATGTAGCCGTTGCCTCGGTTTTCGCGGATGCACTGGTCGATGGCCTCGACGGCGTAAATCTGGTAGGGGCGCATCATGAGCATCTTTTGCTCAGAGGCGACGAGGACCATGTAGCGGCTGATGGTCGTGCCGAGAGTGCACTTGGGCAGAAAGGACTCGGCGAAGTCGTCAAGGTAAGTGATCTTGGCGTTGTCCTCGTCGGCGTGCTGATAGATGGGCAGGAAATTTTCATCGGCGTCAAAGGCGAAGTGGCGGCCGTTGTTATTGGCGAAGTAGTAGGTCTCGGTCCGGTTGGAGACGATGAAGAGCTGGACAAAGCAGAGCAGGGTCTTGGTGTAGCCGTTGCCGGGGTCTTTTTTGTAATCGACGATCTGCTGCATGGCCCGGCGGGGGCTGATGCCCAGGGTTTTGAGTTCGATCTGGACGGCGGGGATGCCGTTGATCAGGAGCATCACGTCGTAGCGTTGGAGGCTGTAGTCGGTGTTAATGCGGAGCTGGTTGACGATCTCGAAGGTGTTTTTGCACCAGTCCTTGATGTTGACAAGGGTGTAGTTGAGCGGGGTGCCGTCGTCGCGGGTGAAGCTGTTGATCTCGCGAAGCAGGGTCGCGGCGGTGAAGACGTCGGGGGTGATGATCTCGTCGAGGAGGCGCTTGAACTCGCCGTCGGTGAGCTGGACGCGGTTGAGGGCCTCGAAGTGCTTGCGGAAGTTGACTTCAAGGGCGGCGCGGTCGTGGATGTCGGGACGATAGACGTACTTGAGGTCGCCGAGTTTCGCGATCAGGGTCTCTTCGAGTTTGCTTTCGGGTGTAGTCATGGTCATTCTGGGGTCTTAGTTTTTGTTGTTGGTTGTCATCACTGCTCCTGCCCGTTTTTGGCTTCAACGAGCAGCATCGTTGCTCGCTCCATTACCGACGGAATGGGTGCAGCGAGAATTGTTTTTAAGCTGTCTGATGTAAGGAGGGGGACAGACCCAAGCGTGTTATGGTTTCGAACCCAACCTGACAATTTTGCGCAGTGCTCTGCTCCTAAGCCTTTCCCCATCATCGAAAGTGCTGTTCCAGAGATTTTAAATTCACCGCATCTCGGGCAGTTTTGGTGGATGCCATCTAAATTAACGGAGTTGATGGAAACTGCTGTTTCTACCCTACAGGCTTCACATGGATCCTTTTCTTCATCTATCGGCATGCCAATTTCCTTTGCCTAACACGCGACTAAGCTGCCATAACCGCCGTTTCTTGGCGGGTATGGTCGGTCTTCAGCCTTTTGTGTGTGCCGGGCACGGCACATGTTCTTAAAAGTGCAAATGTAGCACGCGTTTCAGTTGCTTGGCAAGTCTTAGACTCAGCCTGATGGAGGCAAAGGGATTGGTGTTTTTTGACTTGACAACCCCTCTTATGGGTGACCCCTTTATTTGTTTTTCCAGGGATTGCTTTACTTGCTTGATCGAATAATACCATTCTGGGGGGTGAGATGAAACGGTTTCTCTTGATTTAGTGTTGTGAAATGGCGAAGTTGTGGGGAGTGTGAATGGAAAAGAGTGGTTGGGAAGTGGTATAGGTTTCGTCTTATTGTGGATTCTGAATCTGTCATGCCGGGCAGGGGGTGGGTATCAGAATGAAGGAATATGATTAAATTTTTTGCTGGATTCCGGCTTCCCGGATCGAGCCCGGGGCAGGCCTGGCCGGAATGACGGTGGCGGGGGCCATTCGTTCAGATTCGTGGGGATTCATGGGGAAAACCGCCCACGAATGGACACGAATTGTCACGAATACCGCCCTGCCAGTCGCTGTTGTCTGTGTGTGTCCGTGTGTGTCCGTGGCTATCCTTCGTTGATTTCCGGGTGATGGGTTCTGAAGAATTCGATAAATTCGGATGGTGAGAACACGGGGGTGTTTTGCCGGGCGGGTTTGGGGAAATGTTTTTTGTTCCCTGTTATCAGGCATGCGGCATGCGCGGCAAGGGCGATTTCAAGAAAGGGCTCATCATCGGGATCGGGCAGTCTTTGTGTTAATGGCGCGCCGGCAACAACCTGGCCGGTTTGTTGCATAAAGTCCAGAAAGGGGTTTACCTGCTGCATGTCGAACTGAAATTTGGGCCGGGACAGGACATCCCGGTATTCCAGAAATATCCGCGCATCATAGAGAACATGCAGAACGCCGGCTGAAACCAGCCGGACAATTTCGCCGGCAGGTCCATACGGGGAAAGCAGGCCGGAGACAAGCACATTGGTATCGAGCACGATTTTCATTTTTTCCGCCTGGAACGGACCGATTTGATTTCATCGTCTATTTCATCCATGGAAATGGTATCTGTTCCTTTTTGCACGGATGCCTGCTGAACCGTGTTGACCGCCTGCATGGCCCGGGCCTGGCGAAAGGATGACAAAACCTGCTCAAGGTTGTCTTCCGTTACCGATGAAAGGATGGCAACCGGCCTGCCATTGCTGGTAATCACCATGTCTTTCTGTTCGGGAAGTTCTTTCCAGACAAGGGCAGATTTGGATTTCAGGTCCCTGACACTTAAAAATTTCATAATGTAACCTCCATTTGAGCTTCAATTGTATATACAAATGAGGCTCAATGCAAGCACAATTGTGCGGGGATGTGGCCATTTTCCGAGATTCGTGGGGAAAAAGCGCCCACGAATCTACACGAATTTTCACGAATATGGATTCCCCATCAGACGCTATTGTCTGTGTGTGTCTGTGGCTATTACTACCTGGTTGCCGGTTGGTGGGTTCTGAACAGTTCGATCAATTCAGGTGGAAAGAGCATGGCGGTGGTTTGCCGGGCGATTTGAAGGTGCGCCACTGCATGGCCGATAGGTCATGCCGGTTAATTATATTCCGGCATTGCTCAGTAATTTTCCCAGAAGGTGTTCACATCAATGACCTCGCGGGTATTTTTGCTGTCGTCCGGCTCGGGGAGGGTTTCCATATGGTACAACGCCCTGGCGACCCGTTTCATCCAGCGGCCGGCATCCGGCACCTTGGGTATGCCGCCTGGTTTAAAATAGATAAAGGGCATCCGGGTATCATCTCCGGCAAATTGATCCGGGTTTCTGAGAAAATTCAACACCCATTCATACCTCAACCTGTCCTTGACCATGAGCAGATCAATGGCCAGGTCGTCCACGGACACATTCTCCGGCAGCTCCTGGTCCATACCCGCCGGGTGGCACTGGGCACAGCGGTCGTGTTGAAAACGGTATATGCCAAGGGCCTTTTCCCTGCTGTCCATATCCTGAATATCAAACGGCAGTTGATAATCCGGGAGGGGTTCAGGATCAAACCCGGACGCCTGCCTGAAGTATCGGACCAGGGCACGGGTTTCCTGTTTTGGGAAGTAAAAATAAGGCATGCTCATGGTCATCCAGATGCGCATGGTAGACGGCTGGTCAAGATAATGAACAAGCCACTGGGGTTGCACTTTTTCGCCTTCCCCCACCAGTCGCGGCGGCAGCAGATGGTTGCGCTCGATCACCGTGGCTACATGGGGTGTTTCGCCGGGGTCGACACTGTGGCAATTGCGGCAACCATAGTCATAGACGAGCCACTCGCCTTCATGCCCCACGCGCTGCTTGAGGCGTTTGGCAAGGAATCTGTCCTTGTCTGCAGATACCGGGGCGTTCATGAAAAAAGTGACCAGCGCCTTGATTTCATCATCGGTCAGATGAAAGACCGGCATGCGTCTGTTCGATGAGCCCTCTTTTTCAGGGGCGGGCGTGAGGATGGCCGCGAGGTCTTCCCAGGGATGGGGTGAAACGGACTTTTTCAGTTGCGGCGTTATGTTACCGGCCGGGGGCGGGGTGTGATCAAACCCGTTGATGGGATGGCAGGCAAAACAACCGTCCATTTCCACGAAATCACGTCCTTCTTCGGCGTAGCGCTGGGTGTCACCGGTGCATAAAGGGGGCAGGCGGCCGGAATCAAGGGTCAGGGTGTCAAGGTAGGCCATGATATGCCGGACTTCTTCGTCGGTGGCATCGATCAGGGGGATACGTGCATCGGGGTTATAGGCCCGGGGGTCTTCCAGTTCCATCAGGACCCAGGCCGGGCGTAATTTTGTTCCGGCATCGTTTAAGGAGGGGATGCGGCGTGCCGGGTCATCGGGGTGTGGATCTGTTATATGGCAGGCCCGGCATCCCCGATATGTAAAATAGTGGGCGCCGCGTTGCGCCGAAGTATCTGAAATATCGGGTTTTTTATAGTGATGGGAAGAGGAGGCGGTCAGGGACAATAAAAAAGTGGCAATGCGACAGGCTTTTTCAGACGACATGCCGAAGTCGGGCATCATTGTGCCCGGCCGGATGGAGCGAGGGCCTTGAAGCCAGGCCGGCAGCCATCTTTTGTCCTTCAGTTTTTCGCTTATACCGTTTAACGGCGGAGCGAATTTTTTGTCTGCCTGTCCGGGGCTGTGACAGGCAGCGCAACCACGGGAGTTGAACAGGTGTTCCCCCAGGTACACGGTTTCGGCACCGGACAGGCCGTATGTGCTTTCATGGCAGGCGCTGCAGGATGCCTGGACGTAATCGTCTTTTAAAAAATAGCCGTGCTGTGCGGGACATGCTTTGTCTTCAAGGACGGGCTTCTTTCGGGTGACCGCCCGGTGGCAGTCCGTGCAGTCAAACGCATTGACAGGGTGGTAAGACAGCATGTCCAGGGGGTGGGATTCGGCTGCCGATTTTGTTTGCGATAAGGCCTTGTGGCATGTCTGGCAGTCATCCGCCGCTTGGGCGCCGCCTGGTAACATCACAGTGTGTGACCATACCATTGCTGTGGTGATAAGCGCCAATACGGCTTGCTTTACGGGTATCTGGCGGGTGGTTTGTTTCATTTGTCTATCTTACTGGTCTTGGCTTACTGGTCTTGGCCGACTGATTTTGGCCGGCTGGTCATCGTGATCGTTTTTGCCGGGATGGGGTTCATTCCCGGCATGGTTCTGGGGGTGGTGTTCCCGGTGCTTATCGCACCCACAGAAATTTTACAAAGCTTCACTTTAAGCTTACAATTATTGTCTATTGGTCGGCAAATGTCAAACAAAAGAAAAGAATATGGGTTATCAAGGGCTTTTTCCCGGTTGCAGGCGGGCTTTGTTCATACTTTTCTTTGCTCGCCCAAAGAAAAGTATGCAAAAGAAAGGGCGCCCCGCTGCTTGGCCTTCGGCTTCCCTCGAAGGCTGGTCCAGCACGCTGGCAAATTTTTGCCGGGCTTCCGAGTATCTAAATATCTGCATGCGCTATACCTCCAAAACGGTGACATTGGCATTCTTCAACATTAGCGGTTGTCAAGCAACAAAGTAGTTTACTTTGTGCCAGAAGACATCGTCTGTGTGCGTCCGTGTGGGTCTGTGGCTATTTTATTTGTTAAAATTCCACTTTCCCCGGTGTTCGGGGAAAAGGAATGACATCGCGGATGTTGGTGGCGCCGGTAATGAGCATGAGGAAGCGTTCAAAGCCCAGACCGAAGCCGCTGTGGGGGACCGAGCCGTGGCGGCGAGAGTCCAGGTACCACCAATAGCTGTCTTTGGAGACGCCGGCATCAATCATCTGCTGTTCCAGTACGTGCAGGCGCTCTTCGCGCTGACTGCCGCCGATGAGTTCGCCGATGCGGGGCAGAAGAATGTCCATGGCGGCCACGGTTTCGTTGTCGGGGTTGCGGCGCATGTAAAAGGGCTTGATGTATCTGGGGTAGTTGTAGACGATCACGGGTTTTTTGAAATGGATTTCCGTGAGAAAGCGTTCGTGTTCGGTCTGGAGGTCGCTGTCATGGGACGGGGTATAGGTAAAGTCGATATTGGCGGCCCTGAGAATCTCCACGGCATCGCTATGGGTGATGCGGGCGAACAGGGATTCCTGAATGTTTTCAAGTGTTGGCAGCAGGTCCTTGTCCACGAACCGGGCAAACAGGTTGATGTCGGATTCACAGTGGTCCAGCACATGGGTGATGACCTGCTTGATAAAGGTTTCGGCCACTGCCATGTCCTGGTCCAGGTCGCAGAAGGCCATTTCCGGCTCGATCATCCAGAATTCCGCGGCATGGCGCGGGGTGTTGGAGTTTTCGGCGCGAAAGGTGGGGCCGAAGGTGTACACGTCGCCCAGGCTCAGGGCGAACATCTCTGCGGAGAGCTGCCCGGATACGGTAAGGTACACGTCATTGTCAAATATGGGGGGATTGCCTCCGGCAACGGCAAACAGCTCGCCCGCGCCTTCGCAGTCCGATGCCGTGAGGATGGGGGTCTGAATATAGACAAATCCCCGTTCGTGAAAGAACTGGTGCACGGCAAAGCTGGCTTCGGACCGGATGCGGAACATGGCGCCGTACTTGTTGGTCCGGGGCCGCAGATGGGCGATCTGGCGTAAAAATTCGTCGGTGTGGCGCTTTTTCTGCAAGGGATAGGTGTCGTCGGTGGGGCTGAGGATATCGATCCGGTCGGCGTGTATCTCCCACTTCTGGCCCTTGCCCGGGGATTCCGCAAGCCGGCCGGTGACAGACACGGCAGAGCCGGTGAGGAGTTTTTCAACGGCATCGTAGTTGTCGATGGTCTGTTCGGCAATGACCTGAATGTTCTGCAAACACGATCCGTCGTTGACCTCTAAAAAGGAGAAGCCCTTGGCGTCGCGCTTGGTGCGGACCCATCCGTTTATTTTGAGGCCGGGTTGTTCCTGGTCCAGATTGAGGATGTCTTTTATTTTTTTCATGCGGGTCTCGTTTTGAATTTTGATAAACCGTTTTACGGAAAACGATACCTGGATTGACATTTTTTTAAAACCCCCTATCCTTGACGCACTCGTAAAAAGTCAATTTTGGGACGGCAAAGTAAAAAGTTCAAGTTCGAGGCGCGCAAATATCGAGGAATGGAGCGTACTTAGTTGTACGTGACATGACGAGAGATGCAGCGCAACAAAGAAATTGGACTTTCTACGAAGCCGTCATCCTTGGGTATCGTTTCCTGAAAATGTGTTGTATAATAAGGTGCTAAATTATCATGAAATTCGAGACGACACAAGACATTCTGCCGTTTGTGCGAAAGCCGGGCAGCTACCTGGGCAACGAGGTCAACACCTTTGCCAAGGCCCCGGATTCGCCGGGTTCCGTTGACCTGCGCGTGGCCCTTTGTTTTCCGGATGTTTACGAGATCGGCACGTCCCACTTTGGAATGCAGATTCTGTATCATATTCTGAACAAGGACCCGGGCATTGCGGCGGAGCGGGTGTTTTCACCGGGACTGGACCTGGAGGCGCAGCTTCGGGAAACCGGGCTGCCCATGGTGTCCCTGGAGACCCACACGCCGCTGAATGAATTTGACATACTGGGCATGTCCCTGCTGTATGAGCTTAACTATACCAATGTGCTGACCCTGCTGGATCTGTCGGGAATTCCGTTTTATGCGGCGGATCGCGATGCATCCCACCCCCTGGTGATTGCCGGGGGTCCGTGCACCTTCAACCCAGAGCCGGTGGCGGATTTTTTTGATGCCTTGGTGGTCGGCGACGGCGAAACCGTGGTTCAAGAGATGAGCCGGATATGGCGGGAATTTAAAACCCGAGGCGAGCATAAAGACCGGCAGGCGGTGCTGAGAGCCTGGTCCGGGGTGCATGGGGTTTATGTGCCTGGGTTTTTTGAGGTGTCCTATGACGCGAACGGCTTTCAGCGGGTGACACCCCGGCATGACGACTATACGTCGGTGACCCGTGCCATTGAGCCGGCGCTGCGGACCGAGGATTTTCCGAAGACGCCGGTGGTGCCCTTCGGCCGACCGGTGCACGACCGGCTGCGGCTGGAGATTGCCCGGGGGTGTTCCAGGGGATGCCGCTTCTGCCAGGCGGGCATAATTTACCGGCCCGTGCGGGAGCGCGGGGTCGATGATGTGATGGCCATTGCGGAGACGGCCCTCGCGGCCACGGGCTATGATGACATATCCTTTCTTTCCCTGAGCACCGGGGATTACTCCTGCCTGAACACGCTGATGGAACGGTTTCTGGGGGTTTACCGGTCCCGGAACATTGCGGTGTCCATTCCGTCTTTCCGGGCCGGATCTTTGTCTGAAAAAGACATGACCCTGATTCAGCAGGTGCGCAAGACCGGGTTTACCATTGCCCCGGAAGCCGGGACACAGCGGCTGCGGGACGTTATCAACAAGAATATTTCCGAAGAAGCCATCGCCGACACCGTGGCCGATGCCTTTCGCCTGGGCTGGCGGCTGATTAAGTTTTATTTTATGGTGGGCCTGCCCACGGAGACGGATAAAGACGTGGACGGGATTGTATCACTGGTGCGCCGGCTCGCCAAGACCGTTGGGGCGGGCGGTAAAAAGAACAGCATCAACGTTAGCGTCGCCGCGTTCATCCCCAAGGCCCACACCCCGTTTCAGTGGGAGCCGCAAATTTCCCGTGAGCAGGCCCGGGAAAGACTCTTTAACCTGAAAGACCGGCTGGAGACCCGGAAGATCGGCTTTAAATGGCAGAATCCCGATGCCGGCCTGCTGGAGGGGGTGTTTGCCCGGGGTGATCGTCGGCTGGCCCGCCTGATCGAAACGGCATATCACAAAGGCTGCCGGTTTGACGGGTGGAGCGATTGTTTTGATTTTTCAAAGTGGCAGGCAGCGGCGGACGATTGCGGTATTGATTTTGATTTTTACACCACGCGTCGCCGGGATGTGAATGAGCCACTGCCCTGGAATCATATATCGGCGGGGATCAGCCGGGATTTTCTGCTCGGTGAACGGGAAAAGGCCCTGGAGGGCAACCTGACCGGCGATTGCCGGGATGGGGAGTGCCAGGGCTGCGGGGTCTGCGATTTCGACGAGATCAAGCCGGTGCTTGCCGAAGACAGGCCAGTGGAAAGCCGGGAGGCGGACACGGCAGCTACGGCGACATCCTCTTCTGGCGAGGCGCCGGTAACCTTAGAGATCGAATATACCAAGACCGGCCCGGCCCGGTTTTTCGGGCATTTGGAGTTTGTGCAGATTATCACCCGCGCGGTCCACCGGGCCGGAATTCCGGTGAAGTTTTCCGAAGGGTTTCACCCCAAGCCAAAGATTGCGTTTTCAGACCCTCTGCCCGTGGGCTTTGAGAGCGAGCGGGAACTGATGTGGTTGACCCTTGAGCGGCCGGAAAGGCCCGACACGGTAGCGGCGTCCCTGAACGCTGCGCTGCCGGAAGGGATCGCGATAAGGGGGGCCGGTTTAGCACCAAAAAAATCAAAGCGGACCCCTTCTGCGGAACGCGCGGTGTATTCTCTGGTAAGCAAGATACCGGTCTTTGATGCATCGCAGCTTGAAGCGTTTCGGGCATCCGACCGGCAGGTACTGCGCCTCCCCGGAAAAAAGGGCAAAGAAAAGGAAATCGATCTTTCTGCCGTGCTGGCCCGCATCGTGGTGCAGGATGCCTGCCACCTGCTGATGGAGATAAAAGCGTTGCCCGGCCAGGGGGTTCGGCCGGACCAGGTTGCCGGGTTTGTCTTTGGTCTGGATTCGATGGCATTAAAACCTTTTCGGGTTGTAAAGCGGCGATTTTTTTCTGAGCATTTGGAAGGTTGATATGATATTATAATTCAAAACATTATTTGCCGACGGCAAAGTAAAAAGCCCAATTACGCTGAAGCGCCCGGAGGCGTTGCGAATTTTAATGCAGGAGAGCTCGGGAGGTCTATGTCCAAGGAACTGATTATCAACGCAACCACCAGCGAAACCCGTGTTGCGCTCCTGGAAGACGGCACGGTGGTGGAGTTTTTCATGGAGCGGGGCAATCACCTGAACATTTCCGGTAATATTTACAAAGGCCGTGTGCACCGGGTGCTGCCCGGCATGCAGGCGGCATTCGTGGATATCGGGCTTCAGCAGGCGGCTTTTATTTATGTGACAGATGTATTCCCGGAGTCAACCCGCGAATACGAGACGATCTTCAACGAGACCGATGCCGGGGAAGATAAGGCCATCGAGGAAGACATCGAATCCGGGTTTCCGGCGGCGGTTTCCCCTGCGGACCAGGAGCAGGTTAACATCGGGGATATCATCGCCGAGGGCCAGGAAATGCTGGTGCAGGTGGCCAAATCGCCCATCGGCAGTAAGGGTGCCCGGGTCACCACCCGCATCTCCCTGCCGGGGCGGTTTCTGGTGCTCATGCCCACGGTGGATCACGTGGGGGTGTCCAAGCGCATCGTGGACGACCAGGAGCGAACCCGCCTGAAGGACCTGGTGATGTCCCTGCGAAAGGAGGGGGCCGGGTTTATCGTACGCACCGCGGCCGAGGGCATCGGCAAAGATCAGCTGGAAAAGGAGATGGTTCTGCTGGAGAGCCTTTGGGAAAAGATCCAGCTCAAATTTTCCCGTTCTGGCGCGCCTTCTCTGCTTCACCGGGACATGACGGTATCCCTGCGGGCGGTGCGGGATTACCTTACCCATGAGGCGGACCGGGTGGTGGTGGATGCCGATGATGTGTATAAGGAGATTACCACCTTTCTCAATGAGATCATGCCCCGCATGAAGACGTCTGTAGCGCGGTACACCGGCAAAGAGCCCATTTTTGATGCGTATAATATTGAAGGGGATCTCTCCCGTGCGCTGAAGAAGAAGGTGTGGCTTAAGTCCGGGGGGTATATTATTATCGAGCCCACGGAAGCACTGGTGGTGATTGATGTAAATACGGGTAGTTATGTTGGCAAGCACAATTTTGAGGAGACGGTTTTCAAGACTAACCTGGAGGCGGCCCGGGAGATTGCCTACCAGATCCGGCTGCGGAACCTGGGCGGGATCATAATCATCGATTTTATCGACATGGCAAGGGCTTCCAACCGGGAAAAGGTGTTCAACGCCCTGAAGGAATTTCTGGCAAAGGATAAGAACAAAAGCTCGGTGCTGCCCTTTTCCGAGCTGGGGCTGATTCAGATGACTCGTAAGCGGACCCACAACTCGGTTTCCCGGATGCTTTGCGAGCCCTGCCTGTATTGTGACGGAGATGGCTACCTGCTGTCCCAAAAGACGATCTGTTATAATATTTACCGGGAGATCCTGCGCGAATCCAGCGATATCACAGGAGAAAAGCTTACGGTAAAGGTTCATCCGGATATTGCCGAACTGCTTCACGGGGAGGAAAACGAAGTGATCAATGCCCTGGAAACCGAGCTGCGCCGTCAGATCATCATTTATCCCATGCCCAAATTTCACATCGAGCAGTTTGAGATCGAGGAAATACTGTAATAGCGCAGGCGAATCAAATTTTTTCTTGACTTTTAGCCTGTTATGGGTTTTTCTTATCAGGTTAACGTAGATAAAACGCCATCACGGAACAAGCGGTCAGGGATGGTGTGAGTGGAAAAAGCAATAGCAATCATTCCCGTGGAAACCGGGGATGAATAGGGAAAAAGGTGTTTAACCATGAAACGAACGTATCAGCCAAGTAATTTAAAGCGGGCCAGAAAGCACGGATTCAGAAAGCGCATGGCCACGAAACATGGACGCAATATCATCAAAAGGAGGCGAGCAAAAGGGAGAAAGCGGCTGGCAGTGTAGCAAGCTGTTTTTAGTGAGTGCCCATCCATAAATTGCTATTTTGCCCGATTTCTGCGTCAGGCTCAAATTTTAATCCTCAAAATACACAAAGTATTCCTCGGGTTAAAATTTTCGCCTTCCTTGAACTCGACCAAAATATATAATTTCTGGACGGACACTAGTGAATTGTCACAGGAAGTGCCAGGTGACGTCGGCCCGCCGGCCGGCCCCGAAGATGCAGAATAAAACTGCCTGCGATTTATTTCCGGATCGTTGATAAAGGTCAACCGGATCATAAAAGCCAGCCGGGACATAACCGGCTGGAACATAATCGGCTGGAACATGATCGAATATATCAATCACGCAGCGCATATACCGGTAACAATGTGTTTGACTTTTCTTTTAAAAAATCCGATCGACTGTTAAAGCGCGCGGAATTTATTCATACCATTGAATCCGGAAAAAAAATTCATACTCCATGTTTTGTCGCAGGCTTCAGGCAGAACGGCCTGAACAGGCACCGGCTCGGCGTTACGGTTTCAAAAAAGGTCGGCGGCGCGGTAACGCGCAACCGGATTAAACGGATCATAAAAGAGTATTTCAGACAGAACAGGCAAAACCTTTCAGGGTCCTGGGATATAAACATCATTGCAAAAAAAAGGGCTGCTGATGTTTCTGCCGGCATATTGCGAAAGGCGCTGACGGAAACTTTTGATAAGGCAAATAAGGTGTTGTTATTAAATATATAATTATTACAACAATACGGTTGTACCAGTTGATCGTTTCTCCCCTGATCGGCCCCGCATGCCGGTTTTATCCCACCTGTTCCGAATATGCCTGTGTATCCGTAAGGCGGTATGGTGCTTTAAAAGGCACCTTCCTTTCCGTTAAACGTATCGTTAAATGCCACCCGTTTCACCCTGGTGGCTATGATCCGGTTCCATAAACCGGCACCTGCCGGTTTGCGCACGCCCTGTGACAAGCGTCGGGCCCCGGCTTTTTATAAAGCCATCCCACAGAGCTATGCCTTGATTTGCTGTGTAGTAAAACGAAAATACGGGACGTGTTGTTATGGATCAAATTCGAATGGTGCTTGCCGTTGTCTTGTCGATTCTGGTATTTATCGTCTGGGACTATTTTTTTATACCGGATCAGCCGCAAACTCCCCCTAAACATGCCAGCCAGGGGGTTGAAACCCCGCCGCCCCGTGCCACTCCCGGTCAGGAAAAAGCGACAGACCGGCCAGGTGAACTTCAACGGCCTGAAAAGACAGCAGAAACTTTCGAGAAACCCGAAGCCTTGCCGGCCAGTCCGGATGAAACGGCGAATACGGTTGTGGTGGAGACCGATCTGTTTACGGCTGAACTTTCAGAAAAAGGGGCCAGTGTTACCCGCCTTGAGCTGAAGAAGTATAAGGAAGAAAACAAAGCGGATGCTCCTCTGAAAAATCTTGTATCGGCCGAGCATAATCCTTCGGGTTCCCTTCATCTTGACATGCCTGGCAGCGGACTTTCCGGTCTCAGTTCGGGGCTTTATTCCCTGGATGCGGCCAGAGAGAATGCGCCCGGCCGCATACGCGTGGGTGAGCGGCAGCGGTCTGTGCTGTTTTCCAGGGTGCTGGACAACGGGGTGATTGTCGAAAAGAAGTACACTTTTTCACCGGACAGCTATCTGATTCGCCTTGATGTGATGGTGAAAAACGGATCTTCTGCGCCTGTTGGCGGCGATCTTTCGGTTTCCCTTTCCCGTTACTTTGCCGACGAAGGCAGCCGGTTCGTGTTTGAAGGCCCCAGTGCTTTACTGAACGGCCAGCTTGAGGAAGTCAAAATCAAGAACATCGAAAAAAAGGAATCGGTTGCTGGCGATATTCGCTGGGTGGCCATCCAGAACCGCTATTTCATGTCCGCGATCATCCCGACGGGAGACACCGGTTCCTCCGATCAGCCGTCGGCCATGCAGCTTGAGCATCCCGGCAAAAAGGTGGTGAAGGCGGCATATGTGATGCCGGCCGGCGTCATTGCTCCCAATACCATGAAGGCCTATCAATTTGAGGTGTTCATGGGTCCCAAGAGCGTGCAGACGCTTCGGCACACCGGTTATGCGCTGGACAAGGCGGTTAACTTCGGCTGGTTCGATTTTATAGCCAAGCCATGTCTCTGGCTGATGAATCAGATTTACAAAATTCTTCCCAATTATGGCATCGCAATTATTATTATTACCCTGATTTTTAAAACTATTTTTTGGCCGCTTGGCAACAAGAGCTACAAATCAATGGGGGAGATGAAAAAACTGCAGCCCCTGATGGCGGAGATACGGGAGAAATACAAAAACGACAAGAAGCGGATGAACGAGGAAATGATGAATCTGTACAAGACCTACAAAATCAATCCTCTTGGGGGTTGCTTGCCGATTCTTGTGCAGATCCCGGTGTTTATCGCTTTTTACCGTATGCTCTACCAGGCCATTGAGCTCCGGCACGCGCCGTTTTTTCTCTGGATTGATGACCTGTCGGCGCCGGATCGCTTATTTTCTTTTGACGTGACCATCCCGTTTATGCATCCGCCGGCCGGCATTCCCGTGCTGACCCTGATCATGGGCGCCACCATGTTTTTGCAGCAGAAACTTCAGCCAGCGCCCGGGGATCCATCCCAGGCCAAAATCATGATGCTGATGCCCATCATGATGACGGTGATCTTTGTGAATTTTCCATCCGGTCTGGTGCTCTACTGGCTGGTGAACAATGTAGTTTCCATTGCCCAGCAACATCTGGTCACGAATCGAAACACTTAAGAACTGGAGGTGTTTTCATGGCGTCCTCGTCTGAATTTGAAGGAAAAAATGTTGATGCCGCTGTGCGGCACGCCAGCCGCGAAATGAACATCCCGGAAGACCAGCTCGAATATGAGATTCTTTCTTCCGGTTCCAGTGGTATTTTCGGGCTTGTTGGTGTAAAAAATGCAAAAATTCGGGTTGTTATAAATAATCAAAGGGGGGCGGGATATGAATCGCCTTCCATGGCACAGGACCGCCAGGACATTCAAAGCCTGCTGGATGAGACGTTTGCTGAAACCGATGGCGATGAGGGCGGCCAGGCACCTGCGCCGGAAAAGAAACCCAGATATCGAAAATCTTCTTTCAGCAAAAAACCGGAGCAGGGCCGTAAGGCCCATCGTCAGACTGCTGCAGACCCCACAACGACCGCCCCTGCCCCTCCTGCGGCTGAACACCCCGATTCTTCCGGATCATCTGAGCCGGCCACCAAACCGGTGGCTGAACCGGCAACCGAACCGGCAACCGAATCGGCTCCTGCCCCCCCGTCCTTTAATGAGGCGGATTACGCTGCGGGGAAGGAAGCCCTGCAAATGATTCTCGATATCATTACTTCGGATTCCACCGTTTCAGTGTCATACCACAATGACCATGTGTTGTTTACGGTGACAGGGGGTAACGCGGCGGTGCTCATCGGGAAAAGGGGGAAAACCCTGAAGGCCATTCAGCATCTGATTGAAAAGATCGTCCGGAAGTCCTGCGGGGATTCTGTGGACGTGCTGGTGGATGTGGAGCAGTACCTTGAAAAAAGAGAGGAATCACTGAGAACCCTGGCGCAGCGACTGGCTGAAAAGACCAGTCAGACCGGAAAACCGTCTACCATCAACCGGATCGATTCCTTTGAACGAAAGATCGTTCACGATGCTCTTCGTAAAGACAAACGGGTGCGGACGCGAAGCGTGGGCAACGGTGACCTTCGGAATGTCGTTATTCATCCCGGCAAAAAAGCAAAGTGCGGGCAGCAACAGACGCAGCAGGATGAACAGAACGCCTGAACCGGCCAGCTAACAGAGCGTCCTGGCCGAGCCCAGCGAACGTTCCATTCAGTCTAAAGCGGATGTATTATGGACGACACCACCATCGCAGCCATTGCCACCCCGTTCGCTGCCGCGGGCGGAATTGGAATTATCCGCATTTCCGGGCAGTCCGCTTATGACGTAGCGGGGCGGATCTACTGCCGCGCCAGGGATTTTTGCAGTGGTCCGGCGACGACCATCGGTGCCGGCATTGCAAACCTTACCGCAAACAATCTGTATCATGGGTATATCACCGACGGCCCAAAAATAATAGACGAAGTAATGCTGGTGAAGATGCCCGGCCCCCATTCCTATACCGGCGAGGATGTGGTGGAGATTCATGCCCACGGCGGGCGTTACGTGCTCAAAACCATCCTTTCCCTGGTTATCAAAAGCGGTTGCCGGCATGCTGAGCCTGGAGAGTTCACGCGCCGGGCGTTTATCCACGGCCGGATTGATCTTTCTCAGGCAGAGGCGGTGGCCGATATTATCGAGGCGAGCACGGATGTGGCGCTGGGGGCTGCGGCTGACCAGATGGCCGGAAAGCTGAAGGCGGAAGTTTCCGGGGTGCGCCGGCTGCTGTTATCCAGCCTTGCCGAGCTGGATGCGGCCATCGACTTTGCCGATCAAGCCGAAGGCGATGAAGAAGGAAGGCATCTGGCGGCGTATCTTGAAAAGCAGGCAATTCCTGCAATTGACGAACTGATCAACCGGCATGATACCTCGTGGCATTTAACCAATGGCGTCCGCGTCGCCATTGCCGGCGCGCCGAATGTGGGTAAATCGACGCTTCTGAACATGCTCGTCAATGCGGACCGTGCCATTGTTTCGGAGGTTCCCGGCACAACCCGTGATTTGATTGAATGTACCGTGTTTGAAAAGGGCGTGCCTTTTGTTTTTGTGGATACGGCCGGAATACGCGTCGATGCCGGCGACAGGGTTGAAGCCATGGGCATGGACCGGGCGCTTGATGCCTTGAATCAGGCGGATGTGGTTCTTTTTCTGGTGGATGCGACGACCGGCATCACAGCTGCCGACCAGTCCATTTGCGCCCGGCTTGAAGGCCGGCCGGCGATCTGCGCGGCCAACAAGACAGATATTCCCGGGACTAATGGGTTCGCATTTCCTTCCGCATGGAGGCAAAGGTTCCCGGGGCTGCGAATTTCCGCAAAAACAGGGCAGGGCATACCGGAGATGAAGCAGGCGCTACTGGCCGCGGTGTCCGGTGCGCCAGACGAATCGCAGGCACCGTTCCATGGCGCGATACCCAATCTTCGGCACCGCGATGCCCTCGCGCGTGCCAGAGGGTCGGCCGTGGCAGCCCTGACCTCTCTTAAGGAAGGAATTCCCACGGACCTCGTGGCCATCGATATCAGAGACGCGGTAAATGCTCTGGGCGAAATTACCGGTGAGAGCGTAGGCGAAGATGTTCTGGAAGCGATTTTCGGCCGGTTTTGTGTTGGAAAGTAAAAATGTTTCACGTGAAACATTCGATCGGCGACAAGGTTGTAAGATGTGATTCCGTCGTTATTTTAACAATAACGCGGCATGGGAAAAAAGGAGATCGATATGGATTTTGATTTTACCCCATATTTTACCAGGTATGAAGCGTTGGTGAATATGGTCGATTCGATTGTGGAGAAAATACATAAGGAGCACCCCGCTTGCGTAAACTGTAAAAAGGGATGTACGGACTGCTGCTATGCATTGTTTGACCTGACCCTTATTGAAGCGATTTACCTCAACCAGAGGTTCCGGGAACGGTTCGGCAGAGACCAGGAGATGATGGAAAAGGCCAACGTGGCGGATCGGCAGGTTTATAAGCTGAAGAAACAGGCATACCGGGATCATGAGAAGGGAAAAAACGAGGTGGCCATTCTGGCGGAAATGGGCATGGAGCGGGTGCGGTGCCCGATGCTGAATGAGCGGGAAATGTGTGACCTGTATGAACAACGCCCCATTACCTGCCGGATTTACGGGGTGCCCACCCTGATTCAAGGAATGACCCACACCTGTGGCAAAAGCGGATTTGATGAAGGGACCCCATATCCGACGGTCAACATGGATACCGTTTACAAGCAGCTCTATGAAATTTCCCACGAGCTTGTGCAGGATATCAGGACAAAGTATGCGAAGATGGGGGATGTGCTGGTGCCGGTGTCTATGGCAATACTGACCGATTATGACGATGACTATTTTGGTTTTGCCGATGATGACCAGGACGCGGCAGAAGCGGACGGCGGGCAAAGTTGACGGCGGAGGAACGAACATGAAAGAGGCTTTTTTTACAAAAGAGGAAGTGGAAAAGCGGAAAAAGGCCATTTTTGACAGTATGTCCCCCAGGGGACAGAAGTGGATTTTAAAAAAAGGGTATGAGCAGTGGGACCCGTTTGAAGAACCCAAGGACCCGATTGACATCCGCAAGGACAAGACCCAGCGAACCAGTCAGACCCTGATTCGGGAATTCCTGCAGAGCCGGACCGCTGACAAATACAGCAATCAGTATGGACGGGGCGTGCTGGAAATGTGCATGGGCATCATCAACGAGGAAGATCGGTTTATCGGCATGTTTGAGTTTGCCTGCTGGTATAAGACGCTTCTGGAGAAAGAAGGAATACGGGTTAAAGAATGACGGTCGCGGAAATAAAAAGAACCGATATTCGGCCGCGGGCCGAGGAACTGCCGCTGGAAACGGTTAAAACCGCAGTGACGCGGTTGGTCCAAAACAGTGACAGGCGGATATCAACCCGGGATGTGCTGTGCCGATTGAGGAGGGATGACAAGACCGCGAGTCGTACCGCAAGGCGCGCCATCACCAGCCTGGTAACGGACGGAACGCTTCGTTATGTTAATGATAGCGGTGTGAGTTTTCTTGAGACCAATTATGCGGGTCGGGTCCGGGTTTCTGAAAACGTGTGGGTATTGCCGCCACGGGTCAACGGCGGCAGCCAAAAGAAAAACGTGGTGACGGTGCGAATTGCACCTGGCGCCGCTTTCGGCGATTGCCGCCATCCCACTACCCGGCTCTCGGTGCGGGCCATTGACGTTCTTCTCACCGGTGACATGCTGTCGGCGTTCCCGGCATCGGGGCTGGACATCGGTACCGGCTCGGGCGTTCTGGCAATAACGGCCGCCCGTCTGGGGGTGCACCGAATAACGGCCACGGACGTCGATCCGTGCGCCCGGTCGGAAGCAAGAAAAAATATAATGGAAAACGGGCTGGCCGATCGCATCAGTGTGTCGGACAGCCCCTTGAGCATGATTCCGTCGCCGATTGCGCTTGTGACAGCTAACCTCAGGTTGCCCACATTAAAGGCCATGGCGCCCGATGTCGGAAACATGGTAACGTCCGACGGCGCGGCTGTTATTTCCGGGGTGGAAGAGCAGGAAGCCAGCCAGCTCCTGGCGGTCTATCAAAAGCAGTTTGCCTGTGCCTGGCAGGCGTCCGAAGGCGGATGGACGGCCCTGATACTGATGCGAAAAGACGACACAAGGACATAATAGACGGCTTCGTAAAAAGTCCAATATCTGCGTTGCGATGCATCTCTCGTCATGTCACGTACAGCTAAGTACGCTCCATTCCTTGAGAGTGAGATAGGCACGCCGCATCTTGAACTTTTTACTTTGCCGTCTCAAAGTGACTTTTTACGAGATCATCATAATAAGAGGTGCAAAAATGGCGATTGAAACAAAAGAGCAATTCCTGGAGCGATTATTGGCCCAGGAAAAACCCAAGTGCCCCAGCTGCCATCAGGAAATGGCAATCTGGGAGGTCCCGCCGGTTACCTTCAGTGACGGGCTGGGATGGGGCACACCTTACCTGTATGTTTGCTTTAACGATGAATGCCCCACCTTCAAGCAGGGATGGGAGAGCATGGAGGAAAACTACGGTCACCGTGCATCCTGCCGCAATATCTGCTTCCCTTTTACGAACCAGTTTGAGGTCATGCCGGTGTTCAGCAGACAGGGTGGTACGGCACAGGTGATGACCGACGAGGTGATGGCCGAAGAGGAGCGCATCAAGGAAGCCACCAAGCGCGGGTTCTCTTTGCTGGCGGATTATTATACCACCAGAAGCTGGTTTGATGTGCTGAAGATGCTTCTGGACGCTACCGAACCCGCCCGGGTTCGGCTTAAAGCCGCTGAGATGGTAGGGGATATCGGTGATCTGGACGCCATCGAGCCGCTTCAAAGCCATGACTTCGGCAATAAACTGCTGAACGAGGCAACGGAAAAGGCCGTGGGGGCCATTCACGAGCGCTTTTACACAAGGGAGTGTCCCCATTGCGCGGAAATTATCAAGAAGCGCGCAAAGGTATGCAAGCACTGCGGCAAGGAAGTTTAAAATAAAAGCAGCATCAGCAAACGTGTTAACCGGTTTTGTTAATATCAACAACGTCGCCAGGAAACCTGGCCGGGGCCTCTGCCAAGAGGCCATAACCGCCTTAGATGCATAGTGCTATGAAGAACCCAAAAAAGACATATTCACTTCGACATTTTGACGACGTGGGAGCGGTGCCGATTTACGACAGAGCCAACGCCTTCATGGCCATTTTTGAAGACCTTATTAAAAAAGGGCTGACCATAAAAAGGGTTGTTCATTCACCCGCCGGAAGCCATGTGACCATTGCGGATAATATTACCGGCGAACGCAAGCCGATGTTGATGTTTGGATCCAATAATTACCTGGGGCTCGCAAATCATCCTGAGATTCAGGAACGGATGAAAAAATACATCCGGCAATACGGAGTCGGCCTGGGAGGGCCGCCGCTGTTGAACGGCACCACGGCACTTCACAAGGCGTTGGAAAGTCGGATTTCGGCACTAAAAAAAATGGAAGAAACCATGCTGTTTACGTCGGGTTTCGGCGCCAACATGGGCATGATCCCTGCGCTTGCCGGCAGGCAGGATACCCTGATCGCGGACAAATTCTGCCACGCCTCCATTATTACCGCTATCCAGCAGACCAAAAGCCGAAGCTACCGGTTCAAGCACAACGATATGGCGGATCTGGAGCGGGCTTTGGCGCAGGCCGGAGAAGCGGGGAGCGTCAATACGTTTGTGGTGGTGGAGGGGGTCTATTCCATGGATGGCGATATGGCGCCCCTCGACCGTATATGCGCGTTGACGCGACGCTACGGTGCGTTTCTGATTGTCGATGATGCCCACGGCACCGGGGTAATCGGCAAAAATGGAAGGGGTACGGCCGAGCATTTCGGGGTGGAGGGTGAAATCGATTTGCTCATGGGAACCTTCAGTAAAACGCTGGCCTCTTCTGGCGGTTTCGTTTGTGGTCGCCGCCCGCTCATTGAATTGCTGCGCTTCTATGCGAAAACCTACTTTTTTTCCGCTTCCGCACCGCCGGTGCTGGTGGCCCAGATACTGGCCGGCCTGGATATTATGGAAACCTATCCCGAATTGCGGTCGGCGCTGATGAATAACGTGGCGTATGTTGTAAACAGCCTGAACGATGCCGGGTTTAATGTGACGACCGATTCCGCGATCATACCGGTGTATGTTCCGGAAAAAGCCGATATCCGGGCCATTTCCAGGCGGCTTGAAGATGCGGGTATTTTTATCAACCATATTGAATACCCGGCGGTGCCCGCCAACCGGCAGCGCTTTAGAGTCAGCGTAATGTCGACCCATACCCGGACGGATATGGACCGGCTGATAAACGCGTTTATCGAGGTGTACAACAGTCTGGGATTGATGAAAGACCGGCCGGCATGAGCGCAAAGAACCCAGAAGCCGCTCAATTTCCGGTGTGATCGGTTTCATCGGCCTTGGCCCACATAGACTTAATATGCCTCAGTCGCGCGCCTTGCCGGACGGGCGAATCGACAACCTCGGTGTGACACACTTATTTTCTGACAGACCCTAAGCATCTCTTCGCCGTCATACTTTGAACCGACCAACCATGTCCTTAAGATACCCTGCAAGCTCCCGAAGTCCGAGGGCGCTGGACTTGACATTGTCGCTGCTCTGGGACATTTCCGCGGCTGCCTGGTTGACGTGGTAAATCTGGTCTGCGATTTTTTCCGCTACCATGGAGCTTTCGGCAATATCGGTGTTGGTTTCCTGGATGGCCTGGGATGCCTGGCTGACATTGCTGGCAATTTCCCTGGTGGTCTGCGACTGTTCTTCAATGGCTGTGGCAATGCTGGATACGATGGTATTGACTTCATTGATGACGTCGAGAATTTTTTCGTTGCTGGCCACGGTTACGGCAGTGGAGTTCTGAATGCCGCTTATTTTGTGCTTTATCTGTTCGGTGGCGTCGGCGGTCTGGCGGGCCAGATTTTTGATTTCGCCGGCCACAACGGCAAATCCCTTGCCCGCCTCTCCGGCACGGGCCGCTTCGATGGTGGCATTTAAGGCCAGCAGGTTGGTTTTTTCGGAAATTTCGGTGATGGTTTCCGTCACCATGCCGATTTCCTGGGCCGAATGTCCCAGCTCGTCGATAATAGCGGACGCGTTCTGGGTTTCCTTAACCGCTTTGGCGGTAACCGAGGAGGCGGTTCCCGTGTGATTGGCGATATCGGCGATGGTGGCTGTCATCTCCTCGGCGGAGGCGGCAATGGTGTCCAGTGTCGCCGAGCTTTCCTCCATGGCCGATGCCACCGCATTGATTCTGTTGCTCATCTGTGTTGCGGCCTTGGACACCGCATTCGCCTGACCGGAAACATCATCCGCGCCGCCGGCCATCTGGTTTGACAGTGCGGAAAGGTCTTCGGCGGATTGATCAAGCGAAGAGGCATGACCGCTGATGTTCCTGATCATGGTGCCCATGCTGTCGAGATAGGCGTTAAACCACCTGGCCAGATCCCCGATCTCATCCTTAGAGGTGACGGTAAGCCGCCCCGTCAGGTCGCCTTCGCCATGGGCGATGGCCTTCAGGCCGTTGACAATTCTAAGAATCGGTTTTATCAGGGTCTGCCGGGTGGCAAACAGACCGAAAGGAACAAATACGCAACCAATGCCCACGATGATTGTTGCCATCAAAAAGACGATCTGGATAGTATTCTGCCGTGCCTGGGCGGTGGACACCATGGCGGAAAGGATGGCAACCTGCCCGGCGGGGGTTGTGGAAACAAGCGGCAAAAGACCGGCAAAATAATCGCCGCTGCCATCAAAGCGAAGTTCCTTGTGCAGGATTTCGCCGGCAGCGCCGGGAGCGGGTTTTATATCCGCAAGGGCCTTGACGGTTTCATCGTCCAGGGAGGCCGCCATGGTGCCGGCCAGCAGGGGGCCATGGCTGGCGTAGATATTGACGTTTGTTCCCGTCAGGTCCGCCATGGCGTTTGAGAAACTAATGTCAAAGTCTACAATGGCCATTACGGACCCGGCAAAGAAAAAATCGGTCTTTTGCGTTGCGATGTCTGCCCGGCAGGGGACGGCCGCGGCAAAATAAAGCGCCTTGTCCGTCGTATAAAATCGACTGCTTTTCAACGCAGCCGTGGCAGATGGTATTATACCGGCGATATTGCCGGGAAGATTTGAGCGTTTTTCCCAGTTTGCCGTAGTCAAAAGGTTTCCAAAGGGAAGGGCGGTGGCTAAAAAGTTTCCGCTATCATTTTCGGCGTCGCGAAACCCCAGTTGATAAGCACTGCCGATGTTGACGGCATATACGGCAAGGTTGCCCTCATTGTCAAACAGCGCAAAGGCCTTGGCGGTACTGTTCTTCAGCGCCTGAAAAAGGATGGCGACCAGTTCCTGAAAAACGGGCGTATCGGCCGACGCCGCCGGGGTTGGATTGGTTTTCTGCGCGATGGCCGCCTTCAGCCGATCGGCGACTTCCTGCTTGTCGGCAACGGAAACGGCGTCGTTTAAGACAGCGGCCCTGGTTTTGTCAATATGAAAGCGGAGGACCTTGAATGCACGGTCAACGGTTTGATAGGCCGCTTCGCGGTGTTGACGATGGACGGCAATGGAAAAAACAATCGAAAACACGACCATGCTTATCACAAGGCCGGCCACGATCCGCAGTGTTATTTTTTTTCCGATCGTCAACAGGTCGTACCAATATTGTTTAGCATCTTATTTAGTGACGGCTTCGTAAAAAGCCCAATATCTGCGTTGCGATGTATCTCTCGTCATGTCACGTACGGCTAAGTACGCTCCATTCCTCGAGACTAATATAGACACGCCGCATCTTGAACTTTTTACTTTGCCGTCCCAAAGCGACTTTTTACGAGACAATCATTTAGTATCCATCCATAAATTGCTATTTTGCCCGATTTCTGCGTCAGTCTCAAGTTTTAATGCTCAAAATACGCAAAGTATTCCACCGGTTAAAATTTTCGCCTTCCTTGAACTCGACCAAAATATCTAATTTCTGGACGGACACTATTTGATCAATGATTCAATATACTTTATTCGCTTCATCGGTGCAATACCTAAAAGCGCCTGAATGTGTTTGGCGTCCCGGAACCGTTTTTCCTGACCAAAGTCCTTCATGTAACCCACGCCCCCAAGGGCCTGGACGCCGTCGGTGGTGAGCTCACAGGCTGATTCCTGAATCTGAAGGGCGGCCGCCCGGGAGCAACGCTCCCAACCCGGGGTACGGTTGTCCACTGCGGAGACCGCCGTGGCCAGAATCATGTCCGCGTTTTCAATGGCAATGGCCATGTTGGAGAGCATCATTTTCATTTCAGACCAGTTGATAATGGCCTGACCGCCCTGAAACCGCTCCTTGCTGTATCCGAAGGCCTCGTTAAAGGAGCCTTTCATAACGCCGGCGGCCATGGCCGCGGCCGCCACGTGGAGTCTATCGGCCATGGCGGTGAAACAGGCATCACCGTCCCCGGCTTTGCCCACCAGCGTTGCCCTGCTTCCGTTGAAGTCGATGTCCACCGCCGGACAGGCCCGCAGTCCTAGGCTGAGAACCGGGTCGCTGACGGTCATGCGGTTGTCTTTTGCATTAACCAGAAAAAATGAATATTCGTCCTGGCCGGCGATTCTGGCGGGTACAAGGCAGTGGCTGGCGATGCCGCCGAGCACCATGTATTCCAGCCGCCCGGACAGGGAATAGCCGTCGCCGTCGGGCCTGGCTTCCGCAAGGTGGGCGACTTCAGCCGGGTTGTTGAATACCGGAAATCCAATAAGAAAATCATTCACAGAGTCGGCGCTGACAATACCGCCGAGCAGGTCCGTTGCCCCGGCTTCCATCATAACCTGCTGGGCCGCGGCATTGGTAAAAATAATTCCCCCAAGGCTGCTGTCCTCTCGGCAGATATTGTCCAGAATGACGGAAAGGGCCGCCATCCCCTGGTTCATGCCGTCCAGGGATTCCGGCAGCACGACATGAAAAAAGTCCAGCTCAAAGGCCTTGCTCAGCACATCGCTGAAAAAGGGGCCGAAGGGAAATTTGTCATTTTCCTCCCGTTCCGGGGCCAGCTGTTTTTTGGCAAACTCCGAGGCGGCCTTGTCGAGCATTTTTAGTTCTTTGTCTTTTACGGCGATCATACGGCCCTCCTTCTTATTCATGCGCAAATATCTCTATTTCAGGGATATTTCTGCCCACCAGGGATTTGAAGATGTTTAAACGATTGAGCTGGTTGGTGCCTTCGTAAATCTGAAGCAGCTTGGCATCCCGGAGAATTTTTTCCGTACGCCGGTCGTGGCGCAGCCCGGCCTGACCCATGATTTCCAGGGCCAGGTGGCAGTTTCGAATGCCCGCGTCCGTCCCGGACACCTTTGCCAGGGACGCCCAGCCGGTTGTCCGTGCAATCTGCGCGTCGGTCTGCCGGTCCATCTGAAGGTATCGGAAGGTCCGGGTCATCTGTTTGCCAGAGAGCAGGGGGGCCATGAACCGGTCCACGACCCAGTGCGGCGTCATTTTCAGCATATAATAAACGGGTTTGGATTGGATGATTTTAAACATGCCCTCAAGGCCGTTGGCATAGTTGGTTTCAAGGTAGGACAGACGCGCCAGGGAGACGTTCTTGTGCATTTCGGCCAGGCGGATCTGAACCCATTCATGGTTGACCAGCAGTTTTCCGTCCACTTCGGTTTCCCGGGCAAACGCCATGGCGTCCTCCAGGGCGCCACGGGCAGCTCCCACCCCCCATGCTGCCACCCCGGCACGGGACGTGGCCACAATATAGTCGATAAGCTGGCTGACGCTGGGGGTCATTTCGCGTTTCAGCGATTTGAACTGGCTGAAATCCGTACCCACATAACAATCCGGCACAAAGCAGTCCTTGAAAATCAGCTCACTGGCCGGACAGCCCTTCTGGCCCATCTTGTGTTCTTTTCTGCCAAAGGAAAAGCCTTCGCTGCCGGTTTTTACCACCAGGATGACGGCCCGTGACGAGGGGTGGTCCGGGTCTTGGAAACTGGTGGTCATGTGCCATTTGGACAGGTGGCCGTTGGAAATAAATACCTTGGTGCCGTTGAGCTTGTAGCCGCCCGGCACCTTTTCGGCCAGGCAGGTCACCGTGGCCTTGTCCATGAGCTCGGTTTCTTCCAGGTCGGTGCCGGCGCCGGGCTCGGTATGGGCCAGTGAAACCAGCGCCGGCTCGCCGTTGTTTTCACCGGCCACCACATCCGTCAGGATTTCATTGATCAGCCGGATGTTCCACGTGGAAAAAAGGGTGCCGATGCCCAGGTAGTGTACCCCGATGAGATTGGACATGGCCAGGCACTCGCGGCTGGTTTCCTCCAGAAACAGGGAAAGGGTGGGAATGCTGTATCCTTTGCCCCCGAACAGTTTCGGAATCCACATGGAATATAAGCCCCATTCGTTGGCTTTTTTTACGAATTCCCAGGGCAGAAACCCGGGATCTTGCTGCAGGGTGCGGTCCAGTTCCAGGGTATAGGGGCGAATAACCGTTTCCGTGAACTTCCGGGCAAGGGCCACCACCGTCCGGGCCTCTTTGACCATTGTCCGGGGCAGTCTGGGCGCGGACCGCAGGCTGTAAAACCCGTCATCAAACTGCGGGGCCCGGTTAAGCAGGCGTTTCTGTTCGGCGCGGCTGATGTTATTCATGTTCATACACCTTGATTTGGGGGTTATGCCTGGCAAGAAAACTTTCAAATATATTCAGCCGGTTCAACTGGTTGGTGCCTTCATATATCTGCAGCAGCTTTGAATCCCGCAGAATTTTTTCCACCCGCCGGTCGTGGCGGAGACCGGCCTGGCCCATGATTTCAAGCGCCATCTGGCAGTTTCGAATGCCGGCATCCGTACCTGACACTTTGGCAAGAGACCCCCAGCCCGTGGTCCGGTATATCTGGTCGTCCTTCTGCCAGTCCATCTGAAATTTGCGGAACAGCCATGTGGTAAAGGGTCGTCCCAGCGCGGGGCTTATGAACCGGTCGATCATGGCCGGCGGCAGAATCTTCATCAGGTAGTAAAGGGGCTTGAGCTGAAGAAGCTGAAATGCGCCATCAATGCCGTTGGCATAGTTGTTTTCCATATAGGCCAGCCTGGCCAGGGCCGCGGTTTTATACATTTCCGCCAGCCGGCACTGAACCCATTCATGGTTGATCAGGAGTTTTCCATCCACCTCGGTTTCCATGGCGAACTGCATGGCGTTTTCCATTGCCCCGCGGGCCGCACCCACGCCCCATGCGCCCACCGCGGCCCGGGAAACCGACACCACGTACTCGATGATCTGCCGGCTTGTTTCCCTGGCCGGCCGTTTCAGGCGGGCGGCATCGCGGGCACTGAACACCACGCGGTCGTCCGGCACGAAGCAGTCTTTAAAGATCAGTTCGCTGGCCGGGCATCCCTTCTGGCCCATCTTGCGTTCCTTCCGGCCGAAGGAAAAGCCTTTTGTGCCGGTTTTAACCACAAGCACCAGCTGGCTTTCCGAAGGCCTGCTCAGGTCCTCGTAGCCGATGACCACGTGCCATCGGGATAAATGACCGTTGGAGATGAAAATCTTGGTGCCGTTCAACACATAGCCGCCGGCCACCCGTTTTATGGAAAAGGTGATCTGTCCCTTGTCCAGAAGCGCCACTTCCTCCACATCCGTTCCGGCGGCGGGCTCCGTGATAGCCAGGGTGAGCAGGCTGGGATCATCGGTTTTTTCACCTTCCGGGGTTTGACGAATAATCTCGTTGATCAGTTTCATGTTCCAGGTGGCGAGCAAAGTGGTGGCCCCAAGATAGTGAACCCCGATAAGGTTTGACATGGCCAGGCATTCTGTGCCCACCTCTTCCAGAAAATGGCTCATGGCGGGAAAGCAATAGCCCTTGCCGCCGACGATTTTGGGAATGACCATGGAATAAAATCCCCGGCGATTGGCCTGCCTTACGAATTCCCAGGGAAGAAATTCGGGGTCTTCCTGGAGGGTCCGGTCCAGATCCAGGGCATAGGGGTGTACCACCTCGTCGTTGAATTTACGGGCCGTGGCCACCAGTTTCCGGGTTTCGTTGATCATATTGCGGGGGGTCCGCGGCGCGGACCGCAGGCTGCACATGATATCGTCAAACGCGGGCTCCCGCACCGTCCATGCCTTGACTTCCGATCGTGTTATCATAATTTTCCCTGTTTTCTTTGTTCAAATGCTTCCTCTCACAGAAAGGCATAATTACAGCGGCCAATAGAGACTGAACACTTTCTTCATACTTTTCTTTGCTCGCCCAAAGAAAAGTATGCAAAAGAAAGGGCGCCCCGCAGCTTGGCCTTCGGCTTCCCTCGCAGGGACGGTTTTTTCGGCGCGGGCAGAAACTCGCCTGTCATTTTGTACAGATGCGGTAAGCCTCGTCTGCTCAAACAGTCTGCCCGCGTCTTCTGAAAAAACCGCCCCTGCTCGGCTGCGCTGCA
>JAXHVL010000149.1:0-56162 GCA_034189225.1 Thermodesulfobacteriota bacterium | reverse complement strand
CGTTTTATCCATCATCCTTAAACGTTATTGAACGATATTGGCTTAATCACAACACCAGAAAAATGAAAAGCCCACCTCTGTTTTGTCAACGGATGACGGATAAAACGCTATTTGTTATATAGCAGAATATATAATAATCAAAAAGCTATATCCAGTCGACACTTAAATTTACGGCATTAACTTTAACGAGGGAACTGAGAGGGTGGGCGAGGAAAAAGAGAACAGAACGAACCAGCGGCGCTGGAAGCGCTTTACGCTGAAAAACGGTGCGCTGGCGATGGTATCAAAACCATCATTGCTGAAAATGGGCAAACCCGCCTATGTAAAGCTGGGGCCGATAAAGGATATCGGCATGAAGGGGCTTGCCGTGCAGTATTTGGAAAGTAAGAATTTATTGCGCAAGGTGACCCATTTGTCAATAATGGTGCCCGGCGATGGAATGGTGGTGGAAAATATTCCCTTTACCACTGTCCGTGATTTTGAGGTCGCCGAACTGCCGAATACAAAAAAGATCCGCAATCTTTGCGTGACCTTTAACCAGCTGCTTCCCGTGCAGAAGGTCCAGCTGGAACGGTTCATCGACGAGTATGCCAATGAACTTCAGTGGTAATTCCCTTTTTTCCCTGATCACCGGTTGATCCCCGGCGTATCAGACGTCGTTTGTAAGTGTCCGTTCATGACTGGACGGACTTTTGTTATACCGCTTCGCCTTTAAAACTGGCGGCAATAACATTTCTGGTTGTTTCCATTAACTGGTCAATCTGGTCCATGGTATAGCCTTGGGTGAGAATAGGATCGCCGATAACCAGTTCAATTTTCCCCGATGAAAATACCAGTGTATGCTTGGGCAGGATCCGCCTGCTTCCGTTAACCGTCACCGGCAGAATGGGCAGCCCTTTCTGTATGGCAACGGTAAATCCCCCTTTTTTGAATTTTTGAATTTTGCCATCCGGCGAGCGCGAGCCTTCAGCAAAAAACAGCACCCCGACTCCTTCCGGCAACCGTTCAACGCCCGTATTGATGGATTCCATGGCGCTTTGCCGGTCGGAGCGGTCGATAAAGATGTTCTTTGAGGCATCCAGCGCATATCCGAACAGGGGGACTTTTCGAATCTCTTTTTTAATAATCCACCGGTACTGCACCCCAAGCCGGATGATCAATGCCGGTATGTCAAAATGGGACTGGTGGTTGGAGATAATGATATAGGACTGCCGCTTGTCGATTTTTTCTTTGCCCTTTATGCTGGTGCGGACGCCCGTCACGGTAAGGATGACCCGCGACCACATCCGTGCTAGCTGGAATGCAAAATTGCCGGTTCGGCTTGCCAGCGCGGCAATGACAATGGGGAAGAACATGACAAGCGTGTCGATCACGAGCCAGAAGGCGAGCCAGGTAATTTTGAGGGTATTGATAACGGGTTTCAACATGATGGGGCGCGATCCCTCCTTTCTAGTGCAGTGTTATCCAGATTCGATTATCGGCTCTTTCGGTTGTATCTGCTTTTGTTTTGTTTTGTCAAGTGGTGAAGGGTGTATGAAGAGAGGGGTGATTCGGTGCGTCTTATGACGCGGGGTTTTGGGGTGGGGGAGCAGTTTGCCGGCTTTTTTTGTTGACCTGCTTTTCCCGGCGGATCAGGGCCTGTTCTTTTTCCTTCAACATGTTTTTCCAGTCGGTCAGGCGTTGTTTTTCTTTTTCGATTTCCGCCATCTGAGCGGCGATGCGTGTTTTTTCTTCCACGAGCTTGTTGGTGGTCAGGTTGAGTCGTTCTGATTTCAGGCGATGAATTCGGTCCGATATTTTGGCCTTGAGTTCGGAATGCTCCAGGTTGTCGAGCACGGACATGTCGATGGACAGGCAGACCCCGTCGGTCTGGGCCACCACGGAGGCTGACCGGCAGTCGCCGTCAAGAATGCTCATTTCACCAAAAACCTCGCCGGGATGGTTGAAGACGGCGATGGTGATATCGTTTTTTATCACGGCAAAAGATCCTTTGACGACCCAGAACGTCCAGCAGTCAAATTCGCCCTCCCGGATAACCGTTTCTTCGGCCGCGCACCGGATCAGTCTGGCAATGCGGTTCTGATAGTCCCCCCGGTCTTTCCCCAGCAGTCCTTTTATCTCCTCCCGGGACAGGGTTTTCAGTATCTGGAATTTATGCAGCAGGTCAATGGTGTCTTCCCGGATCAGGTCGGCTTTGATGGCGGTTGGCATAACGATGGCCTCTTTGTCTGCTGTGCAGGTAATGACGATTTTCTGAATCGTCGGGGCAGGGCGGTGAAAAAAGATTAATTACTGATTATTATAAGTTATCTGAGAGTACAAGTCAATACTTGCCCGGAACATACTTGCCCGGAATTGTCCGGCGCCGCCAGAACTTTCATGGAAGCCTTGCCGGCACCATCGGATCACAAAAGGGGAAACAGGCGCAACGGTGAACAGCCCTCCCCCTGCATGAATACGGCAAAAATACTTCATTCGCGGTATTTATTTCGGCTGGTAAATGATTATTATGAAAACAGGAACAAAAGAAGAAGAGAAGGATGGATGCAGCATGCTGCCAAATGATGATATTAAAAAGATAATCAAGCAGGTATGCCGGGAAATTGATGTTGACCGTTCGCGGATCCAGGCCGATTTTGATGAGAACAAAGACTTGTGGACCTTTGATATCAAGTTGGGCAGTGATAAATGCATTCGATTGCATCTTGACAGCGGTGATATTGAACAATGTCTGGCATATAATAATAAAGGACACGGGCCGGAATCTCCCAGATTGAATGAAAGGTGTGCCGGCTGATGCTAAAGGAGGTGGCACCGTGAACGATAACCGATGTGTCAATTCAAGAATGAGCAAGAGCTTGGTGGGCCTGGTGTTTCTCGGGTTCTCCTTTATTATCGGAATCAGCGGGTTAACTGGTCGCACTCAAGGTTAAAGCTCCCGCCTTTAGGCGGGCAGATTTATCACTCCCTTTTAATGTGCTATGCTTCAATATATGCCGGCGTTTTCCTTGCATCTATTCGATGCATATATCTTCGTGCCCTTCGTGCTCTTCGTGGTAATAAATACCAAATCAAATTAACCACGAAGTTCACGAAGAACACGAAGAGTGAGTTCAAGAATCATGTGCCTTTGTGGTTCGTGTTTCGAATTTAATTTTGAGTATCATTTTGAACCTGAGAAAGATGGTAATTTCAAGACGGCCCATTAACGGGTCTGTAGACCCGCATCCCGGCTTTCAGCCGTTTGTTTCAACCCATCCCGCCACAAAGGCCGGGGTGGTTGTTGAGTTAAGGCTGCTCCGCGGGAAATTCCAGGATAAAGGTGCTGCCTTTGCCCGGCCCGTCGCTTTCGGCCCACATGCGGCCGCCCATCTCGGTCATGTAATTGGCGCTGGTGTGCAGGCCGAAGCCATGGCCCTCGGGTTTGGTGGTAAAGCCATGGGCGAATATCCCTTCCAGGTTTTCCGGCGGGATGCCCTGGCCGGTATCTTTTGCTTCCACGACAACAACACCTTCAACGGATCGAAGGGATATATTCAGTTCCCGTTGATCTGCGGGTCGTTCTTTCATGGCGTCTTTGGCGTTACGGATAATATTGATCAATACATGGATCAGCTTGGTTTTCTCCACGGTTACGGGGGAGACGGCCTCAAAATCGGTGGAGAGCTTAATGTGATGATTGTTCAGGGATTCGGACTGCATGGTCAGCGCATCCCTGATAATTTCCGAAATGTCGATGTCTTCCCGCAAGCCGCCTGCAACGGCATAGCTTTGCTGGGCGGCGATGATGTCTGAAATCATATCGGTTTTATCCGCCAGGCGTGTCAGATCGGCTTTGAGTTTATCTCTGTCGGCCTGAAAGATCCGGCCGATATCCAGATAGTATTCCATCAGTTTTTTGCCCTTTGGGTCGTTGATGATGAAATCCTCGATGGTTTCGATGTTTTCTTCCAGGAGCGCGTTGGCCCTGGCAAAGCCTTTAAATCCTTTTGAGGCATTTGCCGTGTGACTGGCGGAGTAGAGCGATGTTTTAACGCTGTTTAATACGTTGCCGATATTATGAAGCACGCCCACGGCAATATCCGCCATGCCGGCCTGGTGAGCATTTCTGATCAGTTCCTGCTGGGCGGTTTTCAGTGCCCTTGTCCGTTCATCAACCATGTCTTCCAGGTGGTCCCGGTGTGCGCGGATTTCTTCTTTGGCTTCATTGATTTCCTTGAACATCCGGGCGTTCTGAATGGAAATGGCGGCCTGGGAAGACAGAATTTTCAGGATTTCGATCCTTTCGGGCACAAACACATTGGCGATGTAGTTGTTTTCCAGGTACATGATCGCCGCCACCTGCCCTTTGTTCTGGATGGGGGCGCAGAGAATGGATTTTGTGTTGTTGGCTTTTACATAAGGGTCGTTGAAGTACCGCTGGTCCTCGCAGGCGTTATTCAGCACGATGCTTTCCCGGGTTTTGATAATGTAGCTGAGAACGCTTGTGGCGCAATTTTGATAGTTTTCCACGGCAATGGACTGGAGCACTTCGATATTGCCGTCGGCGTCCCGCTCCACTTCCACATGATATTTCCCGTTTTTTTCAAAAATAAGGATTCCCCGCTGTGCACCGGCGTATTCAATGGCGATCTTCATGATTTTTTCAAGCAGGGTTTCCAGGACGATTTCGCCGGACAGCGCCTGGGCGGATTGGATGACGGCGTTTATATCCATTGTCGTCAAAAACTCCCGGGACCCGGCGTCGGGCTTGGCCAGACCGCTTCCGGCCTCGGGCTGTTTCTCCGGATGCAGTCGGGCCAAGCGTCCGGAGAAATTAGCTTCCACCTGGTGGGCCTTGGCGCTGGCGCCCCATTGGCTGTAGCCGTTTATGGCCTGTTCAAGGTGCGGTTTCGCATAGGTCGCATTGTTGTTCTCCATCCAGAAACCGGCTGCCAGTTCATGGCACATCGCCTCATCCTGTATGTACTGGTTCTCCCGGGCTCTGGAAATCGCCTGATGATAGTACTCAACGGCTTTCGGCCTGTTGTCCAAAACAGCCGCCCGTTCGGCTTCCACCAGAAGAAATTTCTGCATGAAATTTGCCGGATTCAGGGTTGCCCATTTTTTCATTTGTTTTTGGTTGCCGGCGACATCCTTGAGCAGCTTTGACCGTCTTCTGCCGCCCGCGGTCCCGGCCACCGCCAGCCGGGTCAGAGAATCATGGTAATTCCATATGGCATAGGTCATGACGCCCTTGGCCGATGCACTGAGATAGTGTAAATAGCTTTCTGATGCCGCCAGTGCCTTTTCAAAATCGCCGAACAGATAACCCAGAATAAGATTAAACACGTGCACCGAATGAATGGCGAACTGGTCTTCTTCTTTTTCATGCAGGGGCAGCATTTCGTCTTCGTCGTATATGTCGCCTTTGAGGCGGCCGGGATCCGGGGACTTACCCATCAGGTTCTGTACGGTCTGGCCGTAGATCCGGGTGAGGTTGAGCTGGGATTGCTGGTGCATATCGCTGAGCGTTTCGATGTGCTTTAGAATGTTCTGTTCTACGGTTTGAAGGGGAAAGCCGGCATACAGGCTCTGATAGCTGTGGACCATGAGGGCGTGGGCCGCAAATTCGAGGTCGCCCACCTCCATGGCTTTCTGGTGATTTTCAAGGAGACGGCGGGGAATGTCGCGCTGGTAGTCTATCCAGTGCTTGACCCAGGTCAGAAAGATGAACCGCGTCCGCGGTGCCAGGCTTTTGGATTCCAGTTTTTCAAAAATGTCCTGCGCCAGCCGACCGAACTTATAGGCGGTTTCATAATGCCCCATGCTGGACATGGCGATTCCGTAGCCCGCCATCATGATGGGAGACATGTTGGACAGGCCATGCTTGATCGTATAATAAACCCCGGTAAACGATATTAAGGGGACCGCCTCGGGTCTGGCCCAATAGGCAATGGGGCTGAAATAGCCGATCATGTTGATTTTGGCCTGAACATCGGGGTCCGTCATCAGCGGGAGATGGATCAGATCGTCCACGTCTTTGCCGGCCAGGGCAAATTTGACTCTGATCAGGGATTTGATGAGGTGGATTTTTCTGGGAAATTCGGGAAAGTTCAGCTGCAATTGCCGGAACACGGACTGGGCCGTTTTGACGGCTTCTGTTTTCTGGCCTTTTGCCATAAAGGCGCGCATTTTGATTTCATAAACATTCAGATGTTTCCGGATATCATCGGTTTCCCGGATTAATCGAGCGGTAAACCGTTCCATGGTTTCAAAATCGGAATTCAGATAGGCTGCCTGGGCCGCTTCGTTATATATTTCCGCCGCCATATCGGTATCGGTGGTGATATCCCCTTTTTCCAGCAGGGACACCGCCGTCATGAGATATTCATAGGCGGCTTCAAAGGCTGACGCGTTGATGACTTTCCGGCCGGCCCTCAGGTTCAACGCCATCAGCTTTTTCTTTTCCGCCGCCGATGTGATCAGGTTTCTGCCGATGTTCAGCTGATTGACAATGTAAAGGAGATTGTCCTGCAATGCCGCGTCGGTTGTCTGTTCCAGTTCCGTATGCCCGATACGGTAGTGAATGCGCTCCTTTTCCGCAAAAGGGATCAGGGCGTAAGCGGCCTCCTGAATCCGGTCATGATGAAACCGGTAAATATTGTTTTGAAAATAAATGAAATTTTCTTCAAGGGCGGTTTTTATTTCGCGCAGCACCTTTGTCAGCGGCACATCGGTATATTTGTTGATGGTCTCCAGGTCGAAGCTGCTGCCGATACAGGCGCAGATTTTAAGGACGTGCTGGGTGTCTTCCGGCAGTTCGGCGATTTTCCGGGTCAGCAGGTCAATGACGTTATCGGTTACCGTCATTTTCGATATTGCTTCCAGGTCCACGGCCCATCGGTTCTCGGAATTGCGGGTGATGATTTTCTGTTCGTACAGGCTTTCGATAAACTGGATGATGAAAAATGGATTGCCGTTGGTTTTTTCATGCACGCGGCGGGACAGGGCGGAGAGTGTTTCGTCGTCCAGCGCAAAACAATTGCCGATAAACTCCCGTGTATTGTCCCGGCTCAGCGGGCCCACTTCGATTTCCGAAATATTGATGCCGCCTGACCGCACTTCTTCCAGCGTATGATAAAACAGATGGTTGCGGTCAATTTCATTATTTCGAAAGGTCAGAATGACAAACAGGTATTGAACTTCCTTGTCCGTTAATATGGATCTGAGCAGATAGAGGCTGGCACTGTCCACCCATTGCAGGTCGTCCAGGGACAGAACCAGCGGGTATTGCCTGGAAATGAATGCCTTGAGAAAGTTTTTGAACACAAACATGAACCGGTTCTGCGCGGCCTTGGCCCCCAGAATCGGCACATCGGGCTGATCGCCGATAATGTGGGCCAGCTCGGGAATTAAATCGGTGATGACCTTGCCGTTGTCGCCAAGGGCCTCAAGGATTTTCGCTTTCCATGCGGCGGTGCGTTTGTCGCTTTCTGTGAGCAGTTGCTGAATGAGTCCTTGAAAGGCCTGTATCAGGCCGCTGTATGGAATGTCTTTTTTGAACTGGTCATACTTGCCGGATAGAAAATAACTTTTTCTGGCCACCATGGGTTTGTGAATTTCATTGAGCAGGGCGGATTTGCCGATACCCGGATGGCCATATACCAGCAGCAGTTCCGTAGCGCCGCGGCTGACGTTATCAAAAACAGACAGCAGTTCGTTTATAGCCGCCTCCCGGCCGACAAGTTTATGGGGAACATTAAAGTGCGGGGATGTGTCAACGGCGCCCGGCTCAAAAGCGGGGATGGTGCCCTGGGCGATGATTGCCTGCTGGCAGTGTTTCAGGTCCGCGGTCAGGCCGAAGCAGCTCTGATAGCGTTCGTCCGCGGCTTTGCTTAAGAGCTTCATTACAATATTGGAAATAACGGGAGGGACATCCGGATTGCGGATCGCCGGCGGTTCCGGCACCACCGCAAGGTGGGAATGAATGACCTCAAAGGGATCCTTGGATACAAACGGCGGTCGTCCCGTCAGCATCTCATAAAATACGGCCCCCAGTGAATACAGGTCGGTCCTGTAATCGACGGCTCTTTTAATCCGGCCGGTCTGTTCCGGGGATATATAGGCAAGGGTCCCGTTGATGATTTCGGCATCAAACAGATTTTCGTTGATACATGTGAAGCCGGGAATGATACCATAATCAGCGATTTTAACCAGGTCGTCGCGGACAAATATATTGCCCGGCTTGATGTCCTTATGGACGATTCTGTTTTTGTGGAGCTCGCCCAGTGTTTCAGATAATTGGATGGCAATGTCCAGGAACCAGGGGATGGACGGGGTGGGGCCGGTGAAGGCCGAAAGCGGGGCCGCGTCCACATATTCCAGAACCAGGGCTGGTTGGCCGGTGAAGGCCCCGATGGCGTAGGTCTTCAGGAGATGCTCCGTGTCAAGGGCATTGATCAGGGTGTATTCTTCCTGGAACCGGGCGATATCAGCTTCTGCGGGTTGCTTGAGTTTCAGTATCTTGACGGCGACCTCTCCCTTGTCACCGTTTCTGCCTTTATAAATCACCGAACTGTGGGTCTCGGTGATCATTTCTATTATGGTATAGGCGTCTTCCAGCTTTGGCATGAAAATGGGGGCAGTTTCAGTCATTTATTGTTCCTTTCAAACGGGCTTTGCGGTGTTACGTTGACGCCGGCCATGGCCTGTGGCTAATCCGTTGCCACGGGAAATTCCAGGATAAAAGTACTTCCGCTGCCCGGCCCGTCGCTCTCGGCCCACATGCGGCCGCCCATCTCGGTCATGTAGTTGGCGCTGGTGTGCAGGCCGAAGCCGTGGCCGTCTTCTTTTGTGGTGAACCGGTTGGCGAAGATCTGTTCAAGGTGCTCCTTCTGGATGCCATGTCCGGAGTCGCGGGCTTCCATTCGCACCACCCCGTTTTCTGCATAAAGACAGAGGTTCAGCGTCCGATGGGCGGGATCGTCCCGGTTCATGGCATCCCGCGCGTTTCGTATGATATTGATCAGCACGTGAATCAATTTGGTTTTTTCCACCTTCACGGGGGGGATCGGTTTGAAGTCGCAAATGGGCTGGATTCCGCTTTTCTTTAATGTTTCGGACTGCATGGTCAGGGCGTCATTAATAAGGTCCGCAATATCGAGCACCTCCAGCACGGGCGGGGCGCATGCATAGGTTTGCTGGGCGCTGATGATATTGCTGATGATCTTGTTTTTTTCTTCAAGCTGTTTCAGCTCTTCGCTCATTGTCTGTTTGTCCGAATCAATAATATCGCCGATGGATAGATAGTATTCCAGCAGTTTCTTTCCTTTGGGGTCGTTTGCGATAAAATCATCAATATGGTCCATGTGCTGGCTGAGCAGTTGATTGGCTCTGCCAAGGCCTTCGAGGCCTTTTGATTGCTTCAGGGTTTTGTCAATGGTGTAGATAGAGGTACGGACGCTGTTCAGGACGTTGCCCACATTGTGGAGCACGCCGGCGGCAATGTCTGCTTTTTCGATCTGTTCCTGCTTGGCGGCCATCAGCTCCCGTGTCCGTTCCGCCACCATTTCTTCCAGATGATCCCGATGATCGCTGATTTCTGCGTTGGTTGTATTAAGTTTTTGGAACAGGCGTGCATTTTCAATGGAGATGGCGGCCTGGGTAGAGAGGATGGTGAGCAGTTCCAGACGTTCCGCGGTAAAGGCATGGGTGGTGAGATTGTTTTCAGCATAAAAAATAGCGAGTGTTCGCTTCTGATGCCGCAGCGGCACGCACAGGATGGATTTGATCTGTCTTCGGACAATGCATGCATCGCGGGCAAACCGATCATCCGCCGCGGCATCGGCAATCACCACGTTTTCCCCGGTGGCATGGACATAATTGATAACCCCCTTCGGAAGATTGTCGCAGGCATCCAGGGGCACCCTCCCGGTGGTTTCAATTTCTCCCTTCATGTCTGTGCGGGCTTCTGCAAACAGAACTCCGTCGTGTTCAAAAATCAGCGCGCCGTTTTCCGCGCCGGCGTTTTCGATGCCGATGCGCAGTAGCCGGGGCAGCAGGTTTTCAAGAACAATCTCGCCGGCAATGGTCTGGGATGCCTTCACCACGGTTGCGGTATCCAGCATGGCCGGCGCCGCGTCTCTTTCCGTGCCGACCGAAAGGTCTGTCTCCGGCAGGGCCGCAAGGATGCCGGGATGGGCGTCCATGATGTGTTTGACCTTGTTGGCGGCCCCCCATTTCTTATAGCATGTCATGGCACTGCCGAGATAAAGGCGGGCCGCATTATTGAGGCCCTGGTTCTGATAGAAGCCCGCGGCCAGTTCAAATGCCAGTGCCTCCTCATGAAGCAATTCGTTTTCATGGGCGCTGTTGATGGCGTTTTCATACAGGGTGACGGTTGTGTGCAGGTCTGCTTTTCTAATTCTGCTTATTTCCGCTTCCAGCAGCTCGATCTTATTGCGCAGGTTTTCAGGCGCATAGGCCGCCCACGATCGAAGCCGTTGTTGGGCATAATTGATTTTGGGCAGCATTTCTTCGCGGACCCCTGTTGGTTGGTCCCTCAGCCAGGCCAGCCGGACCAGTGACCGGTAAAAATAAAACTGCACAATGTGGTGCTGGCCACCGGATGCCGCTGGCAGATATTTTTTGGCCGTCACGCTTTTTTGAATGGCCCGGTCAATGTCGCCGAACAGATACGACAGCTGCATGGAAAACATCGCCACCAGAAACAGGGCAAGTTGATCGTTTGAGGTTTTGAGGGCGGACAGTTGCGCTTTTTCACTGAAATAACTGCCCTCAAGCAACGTGGGGGTGCTGGTGAGAACCATCAGATTTTCCGCTGTCTGGGCGCCGAGCGTTGTATAGTTCAGGCTCGTCAGCATATTCCATGTCCGCATGGCGCCGATATAATAATCCAGTTCTTCTCGAAGGGGGCCAAGGGGGGCGCCGTCGGCATAACGGAGAAAGCTGTAGGTGGACGCGATCTGGTGGCTTCCTTCGATGTCCCCCGCCTCCATGCCCTGGCTGTATATGTCGCGAAGGGCTGACACGACCTCCCGAAGGGGGCGTTTCCAGTGCAGAATAGTGGCGTATACGATCACATCCGTTCGAATTTCCCGGTGAAGGGGGAATTTCTTTTTCAGGGCCAGGGCAATGTCCGCGAAACGAAAAGCAGCCTCCATCTGGTTCATGGTATAAAGGGTCATGGCATAACAGCTGAACCAGAACGCGGACTGGGGAGCGGTTCCCTTTTCAATGGAAAGCCTTATCATTCGCAGGACAATCAGGGCGATTTCGCTGGTGTGGCCGGCAGAATAAAGCGCCATCGAGGCACTGGTCAGCACTCTGAATGTCGCCAGTTGATAAGGGTCTGTCATGAAAGGGAGGCAAAGGATGTCGTCGTCGGTTTTGTCGGCCAGAACATCATCGGTGCGGGCGAATTCCTTCATAAGGTGTTCGCCGGAAATGGTCTCCGGTAAATCAAATCCGATTTGGGGCATCACCGCCCGGGCGGTATCAACGGCCTGGCTGAGTTTGTTGCTGGTGGTATATGCCTGAATACGGATTTCATAAGCCCTGAGACGGTCCATGAGGTCGGTGGCATTGGCCATGATCATTTCGAGATATGTATCCATGGCGGTAAGATCCCCGTTCAGGCGGGCGGATTCGGCGGCCTGGATGTATAGCCGGTGGCACAGGTCATAATGCTCGGTCCAATCAGACGTTTCAAGCAGCGACACGCCGGTGGTGAAATATGCGAAAGCCGGTTGATAGGCGGCCGCCGCCATTGCTTTTTCACCGGCCAGCGCTTTGAGCCCGGCCAGTTCAATTCTTTCGTGTTCTCCGGTGGTAACGGTAAGCACCGATCGGCCGGCATTCAACTGGTTGATGATGGGAAAAATCATTTCCCCGAGCTTGTCCGCCGGCGTGTTCTGGTGCATATAGCGGCCGATGGCATGGTGAATGGCCGGTCGTTCCGCTTCGGGGATCAAAGAATATGCCGCTTCATGGATCCGGTCATGGAGAAAATAGCCCTGGTCGCCCGAATAGTAGACCAAACCGGCGTCATGGGCCGGGGATAAATCCTTTACGATGTCTTCAAGTTCTTTTTCCATAACCGCGGGCAGCACCATGAGATCAAACGTGCCACCGATGCATGCGGCCAGTTTCAGCGCATCCCGGGTGGCCGCCGGAAGTTCCACGATGGCATCGGCCATAAGGTCGATGACATTGTCTGTTACCGCCAGGGCCTCAATGGCGGGCATGTCCCACGTCCAGGTACCGTCGGGGTCGGGCGCGATGAGTTTTCTCTGATGCAGGGTTTTAAGAAACTGGTTAATAAAAAATGGATTGCCTCGGGTTTTGGATTCTGTCACCGCGGCGAGCGGTTCAACCGCATCGGCTGAAAGCCGCAGGCAATGGGTAAGATACTGTCGGATGTCATGGGGCGCCAGGGGCTCGAGCCGGTAATGCCCCACTGGAATTTTACTTTGATCGAGTGTATGGAGCACGGCATGCAAAGGATGATGATCATTCAATTCATTGTCACGACAGGCCCCGATAAGGAAGAACGCCCCGTTGCCGGGATCAGTGAAAACCGATTCAATGAACTTGAAACTGGCATAATCCGCCCATTGCAGATCATCCAGAAACAGGACCAGCGGATGGGCGGAATCGGCAAACGCCCGGATGAAATTTTTAAACACATATTGGAATCGATTGCGGGCCTCTTCCGCGCCCAGCCCCGGCACTGCGGGCTGTTCGCCGATGATCAGCGAGAGTCTTGGAATGACATCCGTTATAACCCTTCCGTTTTTCCCCAGCGCCTGTTGCAATTTTTGCTGCCATGCATTGATCCGGTGCGCGTTTTCGGTGAGGATTTGCCGGATCAGTCGATTAAAGGCCTGTATGATCGCGTTGTATGGTACATCCCGACTCAGTTGTTCGTATTTCGCGGAAATGAAATAGCCCTTTCGGGCGGTGATGGGCTTGTTGATTTCGTTAATTAAAAAGGTTTTTCCGATGCCGGTATATCCCGTCACAAGGGCGATTTCCGGTCCTCCCTGATTGGCGCACCGGTCAAATGCCGCCAGAAGGCGTGCCAGTTCCTTTTCCCGGCCCACACAGATGTGGGGAATGGTAAAGGTGAGGGGCGGGTCATTTGTGGCGAGGGGAAATGGCTTAATAATGCCGTTTTCATCCAGTGCTTCCTGGCATCGTTTCAGATCGTACAGCACGCCGAAGGCATTCTGGTACCGGTCTTCAGCGGACTTGGCAAGAAGCTTCAGTACCATGTCCGAGATGATTTCCGGCACGTCGGGGTTTACGGTCGCGGGGGCCGCCGATGTCCCGGCGATGTGGGCGTGAATCAGTTCCATGGGGTCTGTGGCCTCAAACGGCGGGGCCCCGGTCAGCATTTCATAAAAGGTTACGCCCAGGGAATACAGGTCGGTGCGATAATCCACTCCGCGGTTAATGCGGCCGGTCTGTTCAGGGGAGATATACTTGAGCGTGCCTTCAATGACCTCGGGGTTGTAAATGGCCTCGTGCTCCCGGGTGATGAGCCGGGAGATGCCGAAATCCGTGATCTTGAGCTCCCGGGTCACGGGGTTTATCAGGATGTTGTGAGGCTTGATGTCCTTGTGAATGATATTTTTCTGGTGGAGCCGGCCCAGGATTTCTGCCAGCTTGATGGCAAGTGCAAGAAAACCGGGGATTGTCATGGGGGCGTTATCGATGAAGGCCTTGAGGGAAATCGCGTCCATATCTTCCATGACAATGGCCATGGCACCGTCCTGGCTCACCAGGTCGTAGATGGTAATAATGCCGTCAATATCATCGATATTTTTGATCAGTTCATATTCCTGCTTGAACCGGGCCATGTCCCCCTGGCTGGGATTGCGGGTGGACAGGCGCTTTATGATCACATTTTCGGCGTCCGCCTGCCGTATTGCCTTGTAGACAGAGTAGGTATCATTGCCGTGAATGCGATCAAGCAACTGATAGCCGTTCATTTGTTCCATGCTGAATTCCTGGTGAAAAAAATGCTGTTAAGGAGAGATGCCCGCCATTAAATCCGGAGGAGGTGCTGATGCCGCGCGTGTGATTGTTGAAAAGGTGCCGGTGTCCGGAATTAATGGGACTGGTAATGGGTTGTTTTCTGAATTTATTGAGATTATTATACTGTAATTTTAATGTTTTTTCAAGGACAATCTTCATCCAGGATACCATCCCGCAAGCCGGAACGATGGTTGTTTGGGGTTGCAAGAAAGCGGTGAATACGGTAGAGTTTCCCGTATTATGCGTACCTATTATGACTGTATTCCGTGTTTTGTGAAACAGACGCTGGATGCCGCCCGAATGGCGGGTGCTGACGATGCCCTTCAAGAGCGGATTCTCCGCCATATTCTCGTTGAAATCAGCCGCATTGACATGCACCAGCCTCCGCCGGTTATGGGGCAGGCCATTCACCGCATTATCAGGGATTTTGTGGGTCACCCGGATCCTTACAAGCCTGTCAAGGACCAATTTAATCAGTTTGCCCTTGAAGTGTATCCGTCACTCAAACAGCGGGTTAAAACCGCTTCCGCTCCCCTTGAAACCGCCGTTCGTATCGCCATTGCCGGCAATATCATTGATTTCGGTGTGCAGGGAGATGTCAACACCGACGCGGTGATGGCTACCATTGAAGATGCCCTGATGGAACCCCTGTTCGGGGATATGGAAATGTTCTCACGGGCCGTGTCAGATGCTGACAGAATCCTTTACCTGGCGGACAATACCGGCGAAATCGTGTTTGACCGGGTTTTGATCGAGACATTGCCGTTTGAGCGAATAACGCTGGTTGTTCGCGGTGCGCCGGTTATCAATGATGCCACAATGGATGATGCCATAACCGCCGGCCTTGATGAAGTGGTGCCGGTCATCGACAATGGGATCGACATACCGGGAACCGTGTTGTCCCAATGTTCGGATGAATTTGTCCAGGCATTCAAGGCGGCGGACATGATCATCGCCAAAGGCCAGGGCAATTATGAAACCCTTTCCGATACCACCGATCACAACAACATCTTTTTTCTCTTCAAAACAAAGTGTCCGGTTGCGGCCCGGGATGTGGGGTGTGAGGAAGGGCGCTTTGTGTTGGCCCGGCGGGGGCAGGAGTTAGCTTAAAATCAAAAACAAGGAACACCATGACAAACGAAACCACATTCACAATGAAACCCATTGGGTATGTTTATACCGACGCGGCGGACATTCCCCGTCACTGGAGTATCTCAGACGTGGAAGGCCGGATCGTGATCAATCCGGAATATGAGGCGGGATTGTGCAATATCGAAGCCGGCCAGCGCATCGTGGTGCTGTTCTGTTTTCACGAGAGCCCTGCTTTCCAGGACCATCTCCTGCGCCAGACACCGCCGCACCGGGACATACCTCTGGGTGTGTTTTCCATCTGTTCGCCCCGGCGGCCCAACCCCATCGGTCTGTCCGTGGTGGAGGTGCTGGCTGTCAACGGCGGCGAGATACATGTCAAGGGGATTGACATGCTGGACCAGACACCGGTCCTGGATCTCAAACCCCATATTGAAGACCGCCATAATTGCCACAGTACGGATGGATGACTTTAACCCGATTATTTGATGCACTCGTAAAAAATCGGATTTGGGACGGCTCGTGTAGCATCGGGAGAAGGAGTTTGTAAATAATGTTATCGAAACGATTGTGGTTTTTTGTGAAAATGATGGCCGTTACCGCGGCGGCCTGCATGATCGTCACCGCTGGTTACGCCAGCGAAAAACCGATTTCGGTGATTGTCAGCATACCGCCCCAGGCGTTTTTCGTAAAATCCGTGGCCGGGGACAGGGTGTCGGTGGATGTGCTTCTGCCGGCCGGCGAAAGTCCGGCAACCTTCACCCCCGAGCCATCGCGGATTACACGGCTGGCGGCGGCGGATATCTATTTCCGTATCGGCGTCCCCTTTGAAAACATGGTGATGCCGAGTATCGGAACCATTGATAGCGGTATTCGGGTGGTGGATACCCGGAAGAATATTTCCCTTCGCACCATGCATTCCGCCCATGGCCATGACGGTCAGCAGAAACAGGGAAAGGACCCCCATATCTGGCTGGATCCGTTGCTGGTGAAGCAGCAGACACTTACTATACGCAATGCGCTCTGCGAGGCAGATCCCGCTGGATGTTCTGTCTATGAGACCAATACTGATGAATTTGTAAAAGCGCTCACAGGTCTTCACCAAACGCTGGAGTCCGTTCTTGCGCCCATCCGGGGAGAACAAATTTTTGTGTTTCATCCGGCATTCGGATATTTTGCCGATGCTTACGGTCTTGAGCAGGTGGCGGTGGAGATGGAAGGCAAGGCCCCCAAAGGCCGGCAGCTGCTGGGGTTTATCAAAAAAGCCCGGAAAGCCGGTGTCCGGGTCGTTTTTGTCCAATCCCAGTTCGACCGGCGGGCGGCAGGAAAAATTGCAGAGGCCATTGACGGGGCCGTGGTTCCCCTGGATCCGCTGGCCCGGGATTATATGGCCAACATGCGGCAGATGGCTGAAGCCATCAAAAATGCCCTTGCACATTCAATAACGGAGGGGCGAACCGATGTCCAGTGAAGCGGTGGTTGTATTTGAAAATGTTTCTTTTGCTTACGGCCGTCATCCTGTCCTTAACCATATTGATCTCACCATTCACGAAGGCGATTTCGCAACGATTGTGGGACCAAACGGCGGCGGCAAGACCACCCTGCTGAAGCTGATACTCGGCCGCCTGAAGCCTCAGACCGGTACCATCCGTGTTTTCGGCACCACGCCGGAAAAGGTCTGTTTGCAAATCGGATACATGCCCCAGCATGCCTATCTCGACCCCCGATTTCCGGTTACAGTAATGGATGTGGTGCTAATGGGGCGTCTCGGACGAAAACGGTTCGGATTTTATACAAAAACGGACCGGGCTAAAGCATTAAAAGCCCTTGAATACACCGGTATGGCCCATATGGCGGGAAATCATCTCAGCCAGCTGTCCGGCGGGCAGCGTCAGCGGGTGCTCATTGCCCGAGCCCTTTGCACGGAACCGGAACTGTTGCTGCTGGATGAACCCACAGCCAATATCGACCCCGGTTCCGAATCTGCGCTGTTTGAAATTCTTCAGAAACTTAATGAAACCATGACCATTCTGATCGTGTCGCATGACCTGGGATTTGTATCCCGCCACGTGAATCGGGTTATCTGTGTAAACCGCTCGCTGGTGGTGCATCCCACCAGCGAGGTGGACGGCATGGTGATCAGTGAAATGTACGGCCGGGATATGTGCATGGTGCGTCATGATCATCACTGGGACGCCGCTTCCGGCGATTGTGCCAGAAACAGCATGAACGAGGGGGAAGGCACCGGTCATGAGTGATATGTTGGGTGTTTTTACGGATCCGGACTTACGGTTTCTAAGGCTTGCGTTTTATCTTGCCGCCCTTGCCAGTGTGGCATTCGGTGTCATGGGGAGTTATGTTGTGACCCGGCGGATCAGCTATCTGGCCGGCGCTGTAGCCCATTGTGTTTTCGGCGGTATCGGCGCGGGGCTTTATCTGCGGCACAAAACGGGTATTGAATGGTTCGATCCCATTTACGGCGCCGCTATTGCGGCGGTGATTGCCGCCGTGGTGATCGGGCTGGTCAGCATGTATGCACAGCAGCGGGAGGATACGGTTATCGGCGCCCTCTGGGCCGTGGGCATGGCCGCCGGCCTGTTATTTGTGGATTTAACACCGGGATATTACGACCTCACCAGCTATCTGTTCGGCGATATTCTGCTGATTTCTTCCAGGGATGTGTGGCTGGTGGCATTCCTGGATATCGTGATTGTGGCTTTTTCCACGGTGTTTTATAACCGGCTGGTAGCGGTGTGTTTTGACGAGGACTTTGCACGGCTGCGGGGGGTTCATGCCGGGGCTTTCTATATCATTCTGCTGTGCCTGACCGCGCTGACTGTTGTGGTGCTGGTCAGAATGGTTGGCATTATTCTGGTGATCGCCCTGTTGACACTGCCAGCGGCCATTGCCGGGCAGTTTGCAAAAAAGATATGGCATATGATGGTGGCGGGTACCGGCCTTTGCCTGCTGTTCAACTGGGCTGGCCTGGGGGTCAGTTACAGTCTGAACCTGTCAAGCGCGCCGACGATCATCATGATTGCCGGTGTCGTTTATCTTTCCGTCATTGCCGCGGCATGGATGATGAATCGCTGGAAAACGGCTTCCGTTTACTATGAGGGTAATAATGAGTAAAATCAGACTCCTTGTCGTTGTCTTGTTCCTGTCGTTACTGGCGGTCTCCTGTTCAACGGACGCTTCGGGACCGGCGTCCTATATACAGAAAGGCAATGATTTCAAAGCGTCGCACAACTATAAACAGGCTGTGGCGGCCTATCAGCAGGCCGTGTCGCGGGCGCCGGATAAGGTGGCGGCCTGGTCCGGCATGGGCGATGCCTACCTGAAACTTGGCAAGACCCAGGCGTCAATTGATGCCTATCGTCATGTTCTGGAACTCGATCCCCGCAACACCGGTGCACTGCTCAGGCTTGCCCGGTTCGATCTTCTGGGAAACAGGTATGATGAGGCTTCAAAAAAGGTAGAGACCGTCCTTGATGATCAACCAGCCAATACTGAGGCGCTTTTTTTGCGGGCTGATATCTATCAGCAGCAAGAACACCTGAAACAGGCGGCCGTGACCTACGAAACGATTCTTGAAGCGTCACCGTCCAATAAAAAGGCATATCTTCGGCTGGCGGATGTCCAGGCCCGCCAGGGAAACGCCGCCGGCGCGGAAGATACGCTGAAGGATGCCATTCGGGTGGCGCCGGATACCACAGCGCCCCGGCTGATGCTTTTCAATCTTTACAATCAGCGAAGGGAATATGAGAAAGCCGAAGCCGTTCTCAATGACGCCGTTGAAGCCGCCCCGGAAAACGGGGATCTGTATGCGGCCCTGGGGAGATTTTATTTTTCCCGCGGCAAGACGGCGGCAGCCGAGCATGCGTTTAAGACGGCGATCCGGAAGTCTCCCGAGGATGTCAGCATGTATCTGCTGGCTGGTAATTTTTACAGTGCCACGGGCAACAGCAGTCAGGCTCTTTCCATGTATAAAGCCGCCCTGGCCAAGGTTCCACGCAATCCGCGGATTATGGCGATTCTGGTGGATTATTATCTTGAAACCGGCAAAACAAAACCGGCACGGGATTACATAGAAAAAATTCTTAATGAACGGCCCGGTTATTTTCCTGCCCGGCTGCTTGACATCCGGCTGTTGATTCAGGAAGATCGCCATGACGAGGCCATCAAACGCTGCGAACGTCTGTTCAAGGACCGGCCCCTGTCGGATGAACTGTTCCGGCTGAAAGGGCTTGCCTATCTGGAAAAGGGTGATCTGGAACAGGCAAAATCGGCATTTGCCAGGGCCGTTGAAATATCCCCCGGCAATATCAATGCCCGTATCCGGCTTGCCAATATTTACCTTGAGCAGGGAGAAATCGAAAAGGCGCGGCAGTTGAACCGCGAAGTCTTTTCCCTGCTGCATGAGAATTTTAACGTGGAGGTGGTCCTGGGGTCGGCCTCCCTGCAGGATGCCCCCTGCCAGAGCATCAGCCTGGAATCGTCCGAATCCCTTTTTGATGTGGCATCCGGCAATCCCTTCGGCGCGTTCCGCATGGAGCGCCTGGAAGGCCTGAAAAAAAAGTATGATCGGATGATCGAAAACTTTGAGGCGGTGCTGGCGGAAAATCCATCGCTGATCGGCGTTTTTGAATCCATCATTCTGATGCACATGGTCAATGAAGAATATGACGCTGCCCTTTCAAAGTGCGACCGGCAGGCGGCCATACTGAAAAACGCGCCGGATATCCCGAAAGCACAGTCCGATTCCCTGCTTGCCGCCGTTTATAACCTCAAGGGAGGCATCTGTCTGGTCACCGGCGAGCGGGACAGGGCCGAATTTTTTTTCCAGAAAGCTATCCGGCTGGCACCCAATAGCCTGAAACCTTATTACGCCCTGGCCAGGTTGTACCTGGCGGAAAAGAATCTGGATAAAGCCATTTCCCAGTATCAGGCCCTCCTGGAAAATAATCCCGAAAAGGCGGGGCCGCACATGATGCTGGGGGTGCTTTATAAAATGAAAGATGATTTTGCCCGGTCGGAAAAACATTACCGAAAGGCCCTGGCCATTGATCCGGAATTCGCCAACGCGGCCAACAACCTGGCCTATCTGCTTTCTGAACAGCCGGACCGGCTGGACGAAGCCCTGACCTATGCACTGAAGGCGAAATCCATCGAAGGAGATGATCCCTACATCCGGGATACACTGGGATGGGTCTATTACCAGATGGGACTGTATGAAGATGCCTTGCGGGAGCTCAAGGCCTGCGTGAAAAAGATTCCTGATAACGCCACGGTCAATTATCACCTGGGGATGGTGCACTACCGGCTTGGTGAGATGGAAGAAGCGCGCCGGTATCTTGAAACCGCCCTTGATTTGAGCGAACGTTTTTATGAAGCCGTGAATGCCCGGAAGATATTAAACAGGATATCATGAAGTATTTTCCCTTAAAAATACTGCTGGTGCTGGCGGTGCTGGCGCCCCTGATGTATCTTGTGGCGATTCAAACTCTGGAGAGTGTGCTTGAGCACCGGTACAACTCCGAAATTGAAAACATCTATATCGGCGATACCCGGCCGCTGTTTGAGGGGGCCGTGCGGCTGAGCAACGCGGTCAGTGCCAATATCGATGCCTATCTCCAGAAACGTGAATTAATTCCCCTGGGCGTGAGCCTTGATGTAATGGTGACGGCGGGCGAGGACACCATTATTTATCCCGCGCCCGTGGCGTCGGATGCCGAGGCCCTGAACCCCCCCCCACCGCGGAAGATCGCCGCCGAAAATTACCGGCTGATGAACAGGGGACTTTCGGTGAATCTTGACCTGTTCATCCAGCGGGGGTCCGTGCTGGACATCTTTATTTTTACCTTTTTTCTGGCCTGTTCCGGCGGGGTTTTTGCTTATTTTTACCTGTCCGGCGCCCGCAAGGCCCGGGCCGAGGAAATTGATCGGAAACGGGAGATCAACCGGCTGCATTATCTTCAGCAGCAACACTATGACCGGCTGATGCAATTGAATCAGGAAAAGCAGCGGCTGGCCAATGAAATGGATGCGGCCAAAAGCAAGCTCACCGACTACAAGATAAGGGCCAGTCAGAATGAGGACTTCATGATCGACGAAATCATGGCGCTTGAAGAAAAGATGCGTAAAAACATTGAACTGCGGGAGGAACTGGAAAAGGAAAATGAGGCGCTGAAAGGGGTGACTGAAAAGTACAACACCGAGCGACGGAAAAACTCCAAAAAAAACAGCGCTGCCGGCAATGCTGAAAAACGGTTCAAGACCCTTTACAAAAATATCCGGATGCACAATCGGGCCGTGGATGGTTTTTTGGATCTTCCTGAAGACATGAGGATCAAGGCCGAGGAAGTGATCAAACAGCTGGATGGCCATACGCCGGCAGTGGACATCAAGCGAAAGGTCGATTTGAAAAAGAGCCATGAAAAAATTTTTGAAATTATTTTTTCCTATAACGGCCGGCTTTATTTCCGGAATTTTAGTGACGGCACCGTGGATGTGCTGGCCATCGGCACCAAAAACACCCAGGGAAAGGATATGTCGTTTCTGGATACATTATAGTTGATGCACTCGTAAAAAGTCACTTTGGGACGGCAAAGTAAAAAGCTTCCAGCGCCACGTGCGGCGTTTTCGCAGAAAGTAACGTATTATGGCGGGATCGAAAGATTGCTTCGCCACTTCTACCTTTTCGTGATCGTAATCGACTGCCGTTTGATTAACCACGGAATACACGGAAAGGCACGGAAAAAGGGAGCAAGATGGTTCCTTCCGTGTATTCCGTGGTTAAAAAAGATGCTTTGATTTTAAATGAATTACCACGTTAAGTTCCTTGGAAGTCGCTTGCGGACGGCAAACTCAACAACCACCCCGGCCTTTGTGGCGGGATGGGTTGAAACAAACGGCTGAAAGCCGGGATACGGGTCTACAGGCCCGTTAATGCGCCATTTTGAAATTACCATCTTTCTAAGGTTAAAAATGATACTCAAAATTAAATTCGAAACACGAACCACGAAGGCACATGATTCTTGAACTCGCCCTTCGTGAACTTCGTGGTTAATTTGATTTGGTATTTATTACCACGAAGAGCACGAAGATAGATGCATCGCATTGATGCCCCGGAACACTCCGGTATCTGTTTTGGACATTGGAAAATTTGATATTCGGATTTGTTTCGAGTTTCTAATTTCGCGCTTTGGTCCTTACCGGCATAGCCTTTTATCGCTGACCTGGCCCAGAGGACCAGGTTTTATTGACTGAATAAAACCTCGATATGGAACAAGAAACCCTGAGAAGTAAAGGAAGCCATGGCGGCGGGCAGCACCTGTTACACCCACCGGCGCGTTCTACGTGTTTGCCGATGCCCGACATATTAGCGGGGATTCCTATAAAGTGGCGTTTGATATCCTGGAAAACGCCCGGGTGGGGGTGGCGCCGGGGGTCGATTTCGGAAAAAACGGGGAAGGGCATCTGCGGTTCTCCTATGCCAATGCCCTGGAAAATATTAAAGAAGGATTGAACCGGCTGGAGGCGTATCTTGCCCGACAATAAATCCAACGATAGAAATGGTAAAGACGATACCTCAGATACATCATCATCAGCGGTGCCCCGGCCCGTGAAAAAGGGGGCGGTCCTACGGCTTGAGATTGACACCCTTGCCTTCGGGGGCATGGGCGTGGCACGGTTGGACGGCATGGCGGTGTTCGTGGCCAATGCCGTTCCAGGCGACACGGTTTCGGCCAGAATCGTTAAAAAGAAAAAGCGATATGCAGAGGCCCGGGTATTGTCGATCGAGTCCCCCTCGGCTTATCGGGTCGATGCCGGATGCCGCTTTTGCGGATACTGCGGCGGATGCCGGCTTCGCATTCTTGATTATGATCGCCAGCTCGCCTATAAACGGGAACAGGTGGCGGATGCGCTGCGCCGGATCGGGTCCATTGAAAATGCAGCGGTACACCCGCCGGTGCCGGCCCGACAGACCCTGGAATACCGGAATAAGATGGAATTTTCCTTTTCCGACCGGCGATGGCTGCTGCCCGAAGAGATGGAAGATCCGGATGCGGAGACGGGGTTTGCGCTGGGCCTGCACGTTTCCGGAACCTTTTACAAGGTGCTGGACATTGAGCGGTGCGATCTGTTTCCCGACCTGGGCAACCGCATACTGCGGGATGTACGGGATTATGTGCGGCAATCGGACCGGCCGGTTTACGGGCTGCGGTCCCACGAGGGGTTCTGGCGGTTTCTCATGCTTCGCCATTCCGTGGCCCATGACCAGTGGATGGTCAATATCGTTACCGCCGAACCGGACCGGGCCGCGGTGCAGCCCCTTGCCGACCGGCTCGTGGAGCGCTATCCTCAGGTGGTGTCGGTGGTCAACAACATCACCGCCAGAAAGGCCGGTATTGCCGTGGGGGACGAGGAATTCCTGCTTCGGGGAAGTGCCGTCATTGAAGACGGCCTGGGCGATCTGCGGTTTGATATCTCGGCCAACTCATTTTTCCAGACCAATACTCGGGGCGCGGAAACCCTTTATCAAACGGCGGCGGCCTATGCCGATCTCAAGGGCCATGAAACCGTGGTGGACCTTTATTGCGGCACCGGCACCATCGCCATCTGGCTTTCAGCGATGTCGGCATCGGTCGTGGGCATTGAGATGAATGAAAGCTGCATCGCCGATGCGGAGAAAAACTGCCGCAAGAACAATGTGATCAATGTACGGTTTCTGGCCGGCGATGTAAAGGACCGGCTGGCTGAACTGCCTCGGCGGCCGGATGTGATGGTGATCGATCCCCCACGGGCGGGGATGCACAAGGATGTGGTCCGGCAGGTGCTCGCCCTGGCGCCGGAACGGATCGTATATGTATCCTGTAATCCGGCCACCCTGGCCCGGGACGCGGGCATGCTGGCCGAACAATACACGGTCACGGAAGTTCAGCCTGTTGACATGTTCCCTCATACGCCCCATATCGAGTGTGTGGCAAAACTGGTGGCGGGGCCTTCGGCGTCTCAGTCCGCAGCGTGATGACGGTAGGCGATGACCCGCACCTTTTCCAGGGTTATCAGGCCCTCGCCGATGAGGTTGTCCAGAGCGGGAAGAAATGCCTCGATCTTCTCGGGTTTGTCGACAATTTCAACCACCACCGGCAGATCTTCTGAAAGCCGCAATACCTTGGTGGTGTGGATCCGGCTGCTGGCGCCGAAGCCCAGAAACCCCCGCAATGCCGTGGCGCCCGCCATCCCCTGTTTTCTGGCTTCTTCCACGATGACTTCGCAAAGCGGTTTACCGTCGGCCTTGTCGCTTTCGCCGATGAAGATACGCAGCAGGGATGCTTCAGATGGCAATTTCATTGTTGTGCCTCCATTATGCAAGTCTTCCCAGGGCCGTTCCCATAAACAGGGCAAAAATCCCCAGGCCGTTTTGCATGATCATGTTCAAGGCCAGGCGCAGCCATTCCGCGGACCGCAAAAGCTCGCCGGACTCGAAAATAAAGGTGGAAAAGGTGGTAAAGGCTCCCATGAAGCCCACCAGAATAATTGTCCGGGTTTCGCCGGATACGGGCCATCGATAGGCAAACACCGACCAGAGCAGTCCCGCCAGAAAACACCCCGTGAGATTAACGGTGACGGTGCCCCAGGGAAAAGCAGCGCCGTTAAGTCTGTTGACAAATCCGGCCAGCCCGTAACGGGACAGGGTTCCCAGCCCCCCGGCCATGGCCAGCCATGCGAATTTCTGTATCATGAAAAAATCTCCCTTATCCTAAACACCCGGTCCCGGAGGGGATGTATCTGGTAATCCCTGTATCGGGATTGTTTATAAGCCTTGTAAGCATATCAATTTTATCCAATTTTCAGAATTTTTAAAACAAAAACCCCGGGTGCAGCGTTTTTGTTTTGGTTATTGGAATGAAGCAGAGCCCAGGCTTTGATTGCCTTTCCGGCCGCTTTCTGGTAACGTTATCAATTTTAAGTCGGACGAAGAATAATGGAGCGCTCCAATGCCCATGATGACATGTCCGAAATGCGGCGTTGAACAGAATGCCAGTGATGAATGCACGGCCTGTGGAATTGTCATTGAGAAGTATCGCCGTCGAATGGCCGCGGCCGCTGTCGAACAGGACCGGGACTTTTTATCCGAGTGGGGCTTGTATTTACAATTGCCCATGGGACAACAGTACATGCGGTTTTACCCTCTGAAGGGCGCCATGATTCAGCGTATCCTGGAGATGGGGCACGGAGACCTGGCAATGGCCCTCTGCATCACCGCCACAGGGGTATGCCTGGGCATCGGCGCGCTTTGCCGCCTGTTTTTCGTTTACAGGTGGCTGTATCATGACCGGGGCGGTCTGGTGCGGTATCTTGCATGGCCGGCCGGCTGTGCCCTGGCTGGCGCACAGATATTGGTGGACGGGTATGCGGTTACGTCTCAGGCCGGCTTTGTATTGATGGTCGTGCCCGTGGTGTTTTTATGCGCCCATTGTTTCGGGTTGGCCGCCCATGTGCTGCCGGAGTTGAATATTTTGCACTGGCCAGGCAGACCAGGGCATTTATCACCGGCATCCGGGCGATGAACCGGTAAAAGGGATGATTGTCTCATAAAAAATCACTTTGGGACGGCAACGTAAAAAGGGATCAAGAATGAAGGGATACGTTCAAATATATACGGGCACCGGCAAAGGCAAGACGACCGCTGCTCTGGGGCTTGCCGTTCGGGCCGTTGGCGCGGGGTTGCGTGTCTATATCTGCCAGTTTATGAAAAGCGGTGATTATAGCGAGATCAAGGCGCTGAAACGGCTATCTGAGTGCCTCGCCGAATCTCCGGCATTGGATGGCGCAATCACCGGGGCCATCACCATTGAACAGTTCGGAACAGGCCGGTTTGTCAGGGGCAAGCCCGCTGAAAAGGAGTTTGAAGCCGGCCGGCAGGGGCTGGCGCGACTGAGAGAAGCCCTGATTTCCGGCGATTTTGATGTGGTGATTGCCGAGGAAGCCAATGTGGCCGTAAGCTGCGGCATTTTTTCTGCTGAAGCATTGTGTGACCTCATCGACATCAAACCGCCGGATATGGAGCTGGTGATCACCGGCCGCGGCGCGGCCGAAAGCCTGATTAACCGGGCCGATCTGGTCACGGACATGCGGGCTGTGAAACATTATTTTGAAAACGGCGTTGCGGCGAGGACGGGCATTGAAAAATAAGCTTCATGACAAATGCCCGTGTGTGGCGGTGCTGGGAACCGGTTCGGACGTGGGAAAGAGCATCATCGCAACGGCCCTGTGCCGGTATTTTGTAAATCAGGGAAAGGCGGTGGCGCCGTTCAAGGCCCAGAACATGTCTAACAATTCCGGTGTAACCCCGGAGGGCTTGGAAATGGGGCGGGCCCAGATCGTGCAGGCCGAAGCGGCGCGAATTTCGCCCGGTGTGGACATGAACCCCGTGCTGCTCAAGCCCACCACCGAGTATGGCTCTCAGGTGATTGTGGGGGGAACGGCCGTGGCCACCAGCTGTGCCGCCGACTATTATAAAAAAAAGGATGAGCTTTTTGAACGGGCCTGCCAGTCGCTGGACACGTTGCGCCGGACGCATGATCTCGTGGTCATCGAAGGGGCGGGGTCCTGTGCCGAGGTGAACCTGCTCGAACATGATTTTGTCAATTTCCGGACCGCTGAATACGCGGATGCACCGGTAATTCTCGTGGCCGACATTCACCGGGGCGGCGTGTTCGCACAGATCGTGGGCACGCTGGCATGTCTGCCGCAGGCGCTTCAGGACCGGGTAGCGGGGTTTATCATCAACCGGTTCCGGGGTGATATCTCCCTGTTTGCCGGGGGTGCCGAATGGATCGAAAAACAGACCGGCAAACCGGTCTTCGGGGTGCTGCCCTGGTCTGATGATATCGTCATCGAGCAGGAAGATTCCGTGGTGCTGGAGCGCTCCACCGCGTCCGCGGCCGGTGCCGGTGGAAACAACAGGATTGCCGTGATCCGGCTGCCCCATATCTCCAATTTTACAGATTTTGATCCCCTTGCCGCAACCGGGGGAATAAGCCTTTGTTTTGTGGAACGGCCGGCTGATTTGTCCGATTACCGGGCGGTGATCCTGCCGGGTTCCAAAAACACCCTGGCCGACCTGGCCTGGCTGAAGAAGACCGGTTTTGACCGGGAACTTTGCCGGTATGCCGAAAACGGGGGGCATGTCCTGGGCGTCTGCGGGGGATACCAGATGCTCGGGCAGCGGATTCTTGACCCGGACGGTATTGAAAGCCCGCACGGAGAGGCGGTCGGGCTGGGGCTGCTGCCCGCCGAAACCGTGCTCAGGGCGCCAAAGACCACCACGCTTACCCGGTTTGCATGGGATGCGGCCGCAGGAGAAGGATATGAGATTCACATGGGCGAAACCGTTCGCAGCGGCGGTGCGCCGCTTTTTTCCGTAAACAGCCGGAACATGGAAGCGTGTGACGACGAGGACGGGTGTGTGGCTGAACAGGGCCGGGTCATGGGGACCTATATTCACGGCTTGTTCGATTCCGCCGGTATTCTTGAAAAGTGGCTGAGCAACATAGGCGCGGCCGGCTGCCGGCTTCCGGAGCATGTGGGCCTCGCCGCCAGAAACCGTGAGTATGACCGGCTGGCAGCGCATTTTGCCGCCCACATGAATATGGAGCTGATTGAACAGCTTATGGACCAGGTGATAGAACAGGGAATTTTTACATGAAAGAAGTAATACTTGTGACGGGCGGCTGCCGAAGCGGTAAAAGCGATTACGCCCTTAGGGTCGCCAATACCAGTTATTCAGGCGATAAATATTTTCTGGCCACCTGCGTTCCAGCGGATGAAGAAATGACCGACCGCGTGCGGCGGCACCAGGCGGACCGGGGGGATGACTGGCGCACAGTGGAATGTCCCACGGATATTCCCGGTGCTCTTTGCCGGCTGGATGAAGCGGCAGGCGTGGTGCTGATCGACTGCCTGACCCTGTGGGTCACCAACCTCATGGAAACAGCCGATACCCATGACGCCATGGTTGAACGGGCCGAGGCCCTTTGCACGGCCGTTGCGAAGGCCCCGTTCAGCGTAATCATGGTTACCAACGAAGTGGGGTGCGGTATTGTGCCGGAAAATCGGCTGGCAAGGCTGTTCAGGGATTTTGTGGGGCTGGTGAACCAGCGCATGGCCGCCTGTTCAGACCGGGTGGTGTGGATGGTTGCCGGCAACCCCGTGGCAGTGAAAGGAGAGGCGGTTTGATAAAAGGAATTCGTTCGGCGGTGGGGTTTGCCACCATCATTCCGGTGCGGGGGGGGGATTTCAACCCCCGGGAGATTGCCGCGGCCCTGCCCGCCGCCGGGCTGCTGATCGGGCTGACTCTGGCGGTTTTCGATGCCGTGGCTGTGGAACTCTGGTCCCGTTCCGCGGCGGCAGCCCTGGACGTCGTGTTTCTGGCGATTATCACCGGTGCCCTGCATATCGACGGTATGGCCGATACGGTGGATGGGCTTTACGGCGGCCACACCCGGGAGCGTATGCTGGAAATCATGAAAGACAGCCGGGTGGGTGCCATGGGCGCCACGGCCATCGTCTGCTGCCTGATCGCCAAATGGACGGGGCTTTCGGCGCTTGATCATCACCGGTTTCTGCTGCTGCTCCTGATTCCGGCCTATGCCAGGGCCGGGTCCTTGTTCGGTTTCCGGTTTCTGGAATACGGCCGGGGCGAGGAGGGCACAGGAAGCGCTTTTTTTGATGAGCCCCTGACGGCAGCGGATTTCCGGTGGCTGGGTCTTCTGGTGGTGTTTTCGTTGTTTTCGGGCTGGCAGATGATATGGCTGAACGTCGGGTTTGTATTCATAACCGCCGCCGTCATTTATTTTTATAAACGCATGATCGGCTGCATCACCGGCGATATGCTGGGGGCCATGATCGAGGTGACGGAGGTGGTACTGCTGCTTCTGGTGGCGATGTAAAACCTGGTTCCCTGGTCCGGATAAACGATGTACCATATAAGGCTATGTTAATAGAGTAAAAAAATTAGATATTAGATATTAGGAATTCGGCGTTAATCCTAATTTCTAATTTCCAATTTCAATTTTCACGTATGACGCATATACAAAGGTCATGATGAATCTGTTATGATACACGGACATGGCGGCAATATATACGAACTGGCAAGACGGGTAGGGTGCGATCCGTCCGAAATTGTGGACATGAGCAGCAATGTAAACCCCATGGGGCCGCCGCCCGGGCTTGCGGCATTTCTGAAAAACAGCTTCGATCGCATCACCGCCTTGCCCGAGGTGGATTCGGCCGGCATCCGGAGGGCCTTTTCAAAGAAATACGGCGTGGACGCGGAACGGGTCATCGCCGGCAACGGCACCACCCAGTTCATTTATTCCATTCCCCTTGCCCTGGGCAGCCGGCATGCCTTGATCCTGGTCCCGGCCTATGCCGATTACGCGGATGCATGCCGCATGCACGGCACTGATATTTCTTTTCTTACGGCCGGGCCGGAAACATCCTTTGCCTATACCCGTGATGAAATTGCAGCGGCCATCGAGAAAAGCGGTGCGGACCTGGTGTTTATCTGCAACCCCAACAACCCCACCGGCGTTTACATGGCCCCGGAAACCGTTCAATCACTGTGCGCCGGGTACCCGGACGCGGTCTTTGTTGTTGACGAATCCTACCTCTCGTTTCTGGATGGCGGTGAAGCAAAGAGCCTGATGCATCAAGACCGGTATGACAACCTGATTGTGCTGCATTCCATGTCCAAGATTTTCGGCATCCCCGGTCTGCGCATCGGGTTTGCAGTGGCTTCCGGCCGGCTGATTCAGCGCCTGGACGCCTATAACCTGCCGTGGTGCGCCAACAGCCTGGCCCAGGCCGCCGTGAGCTGGCTGATGGCCAGTGACAAGGTGGATGGATTCGTGGCTGAAACCCTGGCCCTTCTGGAAGCGGAAAAGGCTTTTTTCTGCGAGAAGCTCGCCGCCGCGGATTACCTGGCCCTGTTTCCCTCAACCACCTCGTTTGTGCTGGCCATGCTCAGTAAGGGCCATACAGCGGCGTCCGTCTGCCGCCGCCTCGGTGATCGCCGGATTTTAATTCGAAACTGTGACAATTTTCAGGGACTGGACCACCGGTTCGTCCGCTTTTCCCTGAAGCTGCGACCGCAGAATCAGCGGCTTGTGGCGGCATTAGAGGAAATTGCTTTGCAGGAAACATGATGGTTTTGTGAAATACTTTCAATCCCGATGCGGTAATACAGGAGGGATCATGGACAATCCGATTCAGCATTTTTGGGAGAAAAAACTGGCAGCCGTCAAAAAAACATTTGAAGGCAACAATTTCGAGGTGCATGTGGCCGAGACGCCCGAGGCCGCCAATATCCTGGTGGCCGAAACCATTATCCCGGCCCTGGCACCCAAACGGATTTCATGGGGCGGGTCCCTGACCTTTACCGGTACCGGCCTTTACGACCGGCTCAAATCGGCTTCGGACATGGAAGTGCTGGATACCTTTGACAAGTCCCTGCCCCGGGAGGAAAGCCTGGAACGCCGCCGTCAGGCCCTGTTAACGGATGTGTTTATTACGGGCACCAACGCGCTTACCGAAACCGGGAAAATGGTGAACCTGGACATGATCGGCAACCGGGTGGCGGCCATGGCCTACGGTCCCAGAGCCGTCATTATTCTGGCCGGGCGGAACAAGATCGTGCCGGATGTCGATGCGGCGGTGGAACGGATCAAGACCTACGCCGCCCCGGTGAACACCATGCGGCTGGACAAAAAGACCCCCTGCGCTGAAACCGGCGAGTGCCATGAATGCGCCAGCCCGGACCGCATCTGCAATACCTGGGTGATCACGGAAAAATCCTTTCCCAAGGCACGGATCAAGCTGGTCTTGATCAACGAAGACATGGGCTTTTAATCCGATGCTGCCGGCCTGGTACATACCCGTTATCGCCTTTGCCCTGGATTATCTGCTTGCGGACCCGCCTTCATGGCCCCATCCGGTCAGGTTCATGGGAAAAGCCATCGATGGTTTAGAGCCGTGGTTCCGGCAATTTTCTCTGCCGCCGGTGATGGCCGGCATTCTGTTTGCCGCCATCCTGATTATCGCCACCTGGGGGTTGACCGCTGCCATCATTGCAGCGGTCGTTCAGATATCTCCCGTTCTTGAAATGGCGGTCAATATGGTGCTTCTTTATTTCTGCATTTCCGCCCGGGGCCTTGAAAAAGCGGCCATGGCCATATACCGGCACCTTGAGGCCGGGGACACGGAGACTGCCCGACAGCACCTGGCACTGATCGTGGGGCGGAACGTTGCCGCCCTTGATGAAAAAGGCATAACCCGCGCCACCGTGGAAACCGTGGCTGAAAACCTGGTGGACGGGGTCATCTCCCCGCTTTTTTTCGCCCTGATCGGGGGGGTGCCCCTGGCAGTGGCGTATAAAATGGTCAATACCCTGGATTCCATGGTGGGGTACAAGAATGAGCGGTACCATTTATTCGGCCGGGGCGCGGCAAAAATCGATGATGTTGCCAACTATATTCCCGCACGGGTCTCGGTGCTGCTGATTGCCGCCGCAGCCGCGCTGCTTTTCAAGCGCGGCGGGCCCGCGATGTTAACCGGCTTTCGTGAAGGCCACAACCATGCCAGCCCCAATGCCGGTTACCCGGAAGCCGCCTTTGCCGGGGCTCTGCGCACCTGGTTCGGCGGTCCCAACATCTATCACGGCATTCGCATTGAAAAACCCTACATCGGAAAAGGGCTTCCCGATGCAACCCCCGTCCATATCCGGCATGCCTGCCGCCTGATGATGCTTACCTCTGCTTTTGCCGTTATCGCGGCCTGTCTTTTTCTTCTGTTTTGCTGAAATTGATTTTAACATCACCGTTCAATATTGATGCACTCGTAAAAAATCGGATTTGGGACGGCAAAGTAAAAAGTTCAAGATCAAGGCGCGCAAATCTCGAGGAATGGAGCGTACTTAGTTGTACGTGACATGACGAGAGATGCAGCGGAACGCAGATATTGGACTTTTTACGAAGCCGTCAATATTGGTTTTTCCGTTTTAGGGTGTTAATTCGTATTGACGCAAAATGCGTTTGCGTATATAATAGAATTAACAAGTGATAATGGCATTTGCCAGCGGTAAACCGAACGTTAACCAATTCACAGCAGTCTCGTTCAATCCTTCAACAATTTTTACGGTATTCCGATTCAAGGCACGACCCTTGATTCTAATCAAGGCGCGGCAGGGAGGATACCCCCTATGATGTCTCTGCCTTCAAAAGCATCACCCCAACTCCAATTTTACAGGAGACGTCCATGAGTGTCCAAGGCGTTGTCAAACCCGTTGTCCGAAGTGCCGTCTTTTCCATGGCCCATCTTCCCGGCATGGTTTTATCCGGCTCCAAACCCCGCCGGGAAATCGTGGTGGAAGGGGAGGACTTGCAGCGACAGATCGTTGCCAGTCTTCGCACTTTTGCCGATGCCGTGGCTTATCCGCCGCATCAGGTCATGATCGGAAATCTTTCGCCGGAAGCTCTCGAAGCCATGGAAAGGCCCTGGCATTCGAAGCCGATGGAAAATGCTTCTCCGGAAGGGCCGGGCGGCCGGTTTATTGATGAAGCGACGCTTTATGCCTGGCTGGCTGCGGGAGACAGCGCTCGATTGCTGCGGTTCAGCGAGACGCTTCCCCAGACCCTGGAAGATGCCCTTGCCGCCCATGGCAATGGCATAAAACCCCAGCGGATTGATTCAACCGGCATGGCCGAGGCCATCGCCCGCGGAGCGGAACCTTTTTATATGGGCGACACCGGTCCGGTAGCGGTCATGATGCCGGCGCACGATCTGGACGAATCCCTGACAGCGCCGGTGCTGCTGGAAAACGCGGTGGCCAAGGTAACCGGCGCCATTGCGCTTTCGGATCTGCTGAAAAAAACAAATGGCCTTCCTGTTGACCATCTGCTGGGATGCGGCGAGGAAGCCGTTGGCGACCGGTATCAGCGCGGCGGGGGCAATCTGGCCAAGGCCATGGGCGAAATGATCCCGGGCCTCGCCTGCGGTGGAACGGACGTCAAGTCTTTCTGTGCGGGCGCGGTCCATGCCATGATCCTGGGCGCTGGCCTGATCGCCAGCGGCATGCACCGTCGCGTGGTGGTGGTGGGTGGTGGCTCTTTGCCCAAGCTGGGCATGAAGTTCCGCGGCCATCTGCAGGCCGGTTATCCCATCCTGGAAGATATGGTGGTCGGGGTTGCCATTGACATGGTCGCTGATGACGGCGTCAGCCCGGTGCTGCGGCTGGACCGGTCGGCATTTCATCGGCTGGGTCAGGGATCGGCCGCCCACCAGATGGCCGAGGCCTTGAGCGCCGGGCCCCTTTATGGCAACAACCAACGGCTGTCCGATGTGGACCGGTACGCCGTTGAGCTGCACAACCCTGATATCACCGAGCCCGCCGGCTCCGGCAACGTTCCCCATAATAATTACCAGATACTGGCGGCCATTGCCGCCAAAAATGGCGAAATAGAGCGTGCGCAAATGCCTGAATTCGTGTCCGCCCATGGCTTGCCGGGATTTTCGCCTACCCAGGGCCATATCGCTTCGGCCGTTCCCTATCTGCCCCATGCAATCGCCGGCCTTACATCCGGAACCATGCAGCGCGTGCAGTTCGTTGCCAAGGCAAGCCTTTTCCTCGGCCGGATGACGGGCGCCGGAGACGGTGCCAGTCTTTTGATAGAACGCAACCCGGCATTAACCCGTTAGTTGAAAGGAGAAAGAAATGGTTGATCTCAAAGGTAAACTTGTGCTTTGCCTGGGTGAACGCGACGGCGTCGCGGCACCCGCGCTTCAGGCGTGTGTGGAAAGCGCCGGGGCGGAGGTGATTTACACCGAAACCCAGTGCTTTGTCTGAACCTCGGCAGGCGCCATGGATCTTGAAGAGCAGGAAGCGATTTCCCGGCTCGTGGCATCCGGTGAACGTGACCGGATGGTGGCCATACTGGGTACGCCGAACCCGGAAAGCACCCGTATGGTAGCCACGACGCTTCGGGAAGGCGATCCGAGCTATGCAGGTCCATTGGCAGGGGTCCAGTTGGGGCTCCCTGTATACCACATTCTGGAAGACGAGGTAAAACAAGCCATCGACCCCGCTGTTTATGAAAAAGAAGTGGGGCCCATGGAATTCGTGTTGGACAGCCCTGGAATCAGTGAGGCACTTACGTCCATCCGCCAGTAAGATTGAACTGACAACCGGAGCAACGATTATGAATCAAATCAACGGTTCCCGGGCGCGCCCCGCCTTGACGCATCAGCTTGAGCTGTACAATTACCATGTGCGGGAGCTGCGCCTGGGAGAGGAGACGTCCTGGTCGGACGGGGTACTGACCGTCAATGCCGAGGCCCTGAAAAAATATCTGATCGCGGAAGCCGGTGTGCGCAGGGTGGGCATCGCCGTGACCAACCCCGGCGATTCGGTACGGATCGTAAATATCCTCGATGCCATCGAGCCCCGTACAAAACCGGGCGATGGCCAGATATTCCCCGGGTTTCTGGGCGCCATGGACGGGACTGTCGGCCACGGTGTGACCCATGCCCTGGACGGGAGCGCGGTGCTGGTTTGCGGCAGCGTTCCCGGCGAGGTGGCAAACCAGGTGGTGTCTGAAGCCATTGTGGACATGACCGGACCGGGCGCCCGGTACACCCCCTTTTCCCAGACCCGGAACCTGGTGCTCTGGTGCGATTTTTACGACGACCAGAGCCCGTTGAAACGGGTTTCCGTGGCCCGGTATGCCGGACTGATGGCGGCCCGATGGCTGGCCGAAGCAACGCTGGAACATGCGCCCGATGAGATCCGGACTTACGGCCTTCTGGACAAATCCGTCACCATTCAAAACGGAACCCCGCAAGTGGTGTATATCTGTCCGGGCATGCTGCTGTCGGATCTGCATCAGACCTTTCTTGCCGGCAGCTCTCTCACCTCCACACCAACGGTGGTGCACCCCACCCAGTTAATGGACGGCATCCTGGTCAGCGGCAACTATGACATCGGGTCCACCCGCAACCCCACCTATCTCTACCAGCGATCGCCCATTGTGGAGACCCTGTTTGCGTATCAGGATAAGGGGTTGCTCTCCTTTATGGGGGTGATTGTGACCAAGTGCCTGATCGAAGGATCCGTGGGCAAGCAGCGGTCGGCGTATCTGGCCGCCCAGACCGCCAAGCTGCTGGATGCCGACGGAGTGGTTATTTCCATTGAAGAATGCGGCCATGCCTATGCCGACCTGATGCTGACCTGCCAGGCCTGCGAAGAAATGGGCATCAATACCGTTTTGCTGATGGCGGAGAGTGCGGGTGCTACCGGCGCCAAGCCCGGGCCCATTGCGTTTGCCGAATCCGCCGATGCCGTTGTTTCCGTGGGCAACATGGATGAAGTCATATCGTTGCCGCCGGTGGATTTTATCTACGGCGGTCCCTGGTCCTGCGGCCGGTGGATGATGGACAACATGGCCCTGGAATCCATCGAAACCCCGCTCGCCAATATTTTTGCCGCCACCTGCCAGATGGGGTCCGGACGGCTCAAAGGAGAAATGCGATGACCCGGATAATGCACTATGTAAACCAGTTTTTCGGCGGCATCGGCGGAGAGGACAAAGCCGAGTATCCGCTTACGGTAACCGACGGGCCCGTGGGGCCGGGCCGGCTTCTGGTAAACAAGCTGGGCGATGCGGGAACGCTGGTCGCCACCATTGTGTGCGGCGACAACACGGCCCAGTACAGCCCGGACCATGTAAAGCAGGAAATTCTCGGGCTGCTGCAGCAGTACCAGGCTGATGTCCTGGTTGCCGGACCGGCCTTCAGCAGCGGCCGGTATGGTCTGGCCTGTGCCGAAGCGGTGGAGGCGGCGCAGAATTATGGCATCCCGGCCATCGTGGGCATGCATCCGGATAACCCGGGTATCGATTTATGTCCGGCCGATGTAAAGCTCGTCAAGGCCGGTGAATCCGCCGTTGACATGCCGTCGTCCATGGACCGGCTCGTGAGGGTGCTGCTGCGGCTGATAACCGGGGAGTCCCTCAGTGCTGAAGAAAAGGACTATTGCATCCGGCGGGACATCCGGTCCAACATATTCGCCCCGGACAACGGGGCCACCCGGGCCGTGGAGATGCTGCTGGCCAAAATCGGCGGCCAATCGTTTGAATCCGAGCAATTGTCCCCGACGTTCCCCAGAATACAGCCGGCCCCGCCCATCGAGGTGTCATTGTCCAAGATTGCCCTGATCACCACCGGCGGGCTGGTGCCGAAGGGCAACCCGGACCGTCTGGAGTCCTCCGCCGCCACCAAGTGGATGACCTATTCCATTGCCGGCCGGGCCACCTTCACGCCGGAGGATTTTGAATGCATTCACGGTGGCATCGATGTCACCCACATCAACGCCTACCCCAACCGGCTGCTGCCCCTGGATATTTGCAGTGAACTCCGGGCCAAGGGCCTGATCGGCGAGCTCGACGATGAATACTACGTCACCGTTGGCAACCTCACGCCCGTGGCGCGCGCCGAGCAGTTCGCCATTGAAATGACGGCCCGGCTCCAGGAAAAGGCGGTGGACGGGGTCTTTCTCACATCCTCGTGAGGGACCTGCAACCGTTGCGGGGCAACGGTAAGCCGCATCATCGAAGAAGCCGGTATCCCGGTGGCAATGATTTCCGCCATCCCGTCGGTCCCGGATATGATGGGCGTTCCCCGAATCATCCCGGGCAGCTCCATCACCTGCGTGCTGGGCAATCCCGCCTTTCCCGTGAGCCAGGAAAAAGCCCTTCGCCGCCGGATCGTCATTAGTGCCATGGAAGCCCTGGAAACACAGGTCACAGAAACCACGCATTTTCAACCGGCATAAGCCGGACTTTACTTCCCGGCAACGCCGGTGACGCCCTTCGTCCCCGCGCCCTCTGCGCGGGGACACAAAATTGTCGCTTTTATTGCTTTACTTCCCCCCCCAAAATGGTTCATAGTAGATTTTTTCGGTATTTACCTTCGGTTCCCGCGCTCCTGTGCGGGAACCCATGGGCAATTTAATAATGAGGTGCTGACAAGGCCGCGGCACGCCAAGACCATGCAGGGGCTGGATTCAGCCTGCCTCAAAAACTTTTTACGAAGCCTTTACGAAGCCGTCAATCTATCATCAACACAAAGGAGGAGGGACACCCATGAAACCGATTCTGCTGATTCACGGTTACAGCACAGAAGGCAAGGACAATACCATCGAAGACATCTACGGTTCCCTGCCGGATCAATTGCGCCACTGGCTTGGCAAAAACAAGGTGCGCGAGCTCGATCTCAGCCGCTGGATATCTTTAAACGACGGCATTTCCATTGACGACGTCAGCCTGGCCATGGACCGGGCGCTCAAGGCCGACCATGCCGATCTTCTGGAATCCGGGTTTCACGTGATCATCCACAGCACAGGCGCGCTGGTTACCCGGAACTGGATCAAGAAATTCAGCCCCATGCCGTCGCCGATCTGCAAACTGGTGCACCTGGCCGGGGCCAATTTCGGCAGCGGTCTGGCTCATATCGGCAAAGGCCAGCTTGCCAGGTGGGGGAGGGAGCTTTTTTTCGGCACAGATTGCGGGTATCGCATTTTAAATGAACTTGAGTTCGGCGCGTCAAAAACCCTTGACCTGCATATTTATTTCCTTCAGGAGGGTACACGGATGCTCGATGATTATGAAGTTCAGGAGTTCTGCATCATCGGCTCCCAGGTGCCGGATAGGATGCACTTCATGCCCATCCGCTATGTCAAGGAGGACTCTTCCGATTCAACCGTGCGCACGGCCGGGGGCAACCTCAACTTTAGCTATATCCGGATTTCGCCAAAAGACAAAGCGATTCATCTGCCCCGGCACAAACACGCGGAGCTGGTGGAAAAGCGACTCAGAGGCAACCGGATTGCCGATACCAATTACGTGATCGCGGACTGGTGGTGGAGCGAAGACGAAAACCGAACGCCGATTCCCTTTGCCATACCGTATGAAACCGCCCACTCCGGCGATAAGATCGGTATTGTCAAGGGCCGGAAAACCAGAGGCGAAATCATGCCGCTGGTCAGGGCCGCCCTGCAGACACCCCCGGACAGGGCCGCATACCTGAAAACCGGTGAACTGTTCACAAAGGCTCACAACCGCACATTTCAAAGGGCCGCAAAGCTAAAAAGAGAACTCACCGAATGGGACCCCCAGAGCCAGTACGAGGGCCATGCCCAGCTCATCTTCCGGGTCAATGATCAGCATGGAAATCCCGTGGAAGATTTTGATATTTTCCTGAACTCAAAACCGGAAAAGGGCAAATCCCAGGTCAAACTGGAGACCATGATCGAAGACAAGCACCTCAACCGAACCCACAAGGGCACCATTACCTTCTACCTCCGCACCCGGGAATTTAAAAACAAGCAATGGAAAGAACGGCTGACCCATGTGGCGCCCCTGGATCTTGAAATCACCGGCCACGAACCCCAGTCCGGCGACATCGCCTACGTGCCGATCAATATCCGCCTGACCCCGGACCAGATCCGCGCCCTTGTCAACACCTTTCAGACCACCGTGGTGGACGTAACCCTCGTCCGCCTCCCATCTGAAAACGTGTTTGAAATTCACCAGCAGATCACAAAATAAGCCCGGTACACGGTACAGCAACGGCATCCCATAATCGCCCCCCTACCCACGCCGGAGCCATGGAAAAGCGGAAAAATTTTTGTCTCCCCCGCGTTCTCACGCGCTCCCCGCGTGGGAACGCAGCAGGGGAACAAAGGGGCAAAGGGGTCAGCAAAGGGTCCAAAGGGGCAAAGGGGTCAAATCTGCCCTTGACTCTTTTGAAAGGGGCAAAGGGGTCAAATCTGCCCTTGACTCTTTTGTATAATATCCTTCATCTGCGAGATGTTTTTCCGCAGCGTCTCATCTTCGGACATCCTTTTTCCCATCCGTCCCATGATACTGCTCACAGAGCTGTATTTGTTTATCGAAAAATCCTTACAGAGCTGTATTAATGTATCACGGCGCAGTTTTCTTGCCAAATAAATCGCCACATTTCTTGGTTCATTAAAATACCCCCGCCGGGAAGAATACAGGTCCGCTTCAGAAATCCCGTAAAATGCCGATACCACATTCAGAATTCTTGCGGTATCCGGCACCAGGTCCTTTGCCTGGGGCACCTCGTCATCTGTTTTTGATGGATGAAACTGCGCCTTGATCCACCCCGCAAAACCGGCAGACCCTAAAAATGACGGCCATTTTTTGCCCTCAAGAATGTTCTCCACCTCGTCATCCGTCTCTGCCATGAATGCTTTGTACGCTCTGACACTGGCCTGTTTATTGGGTGCCAGCATGGACAAAAGAAACTGCCTGTAAACCCAGTCCCATTTTTTTGCCCCCGATATATATGCGTTATGGCTGCTCCACGGATAATCGTCCGGTGATTCCACAATCCCGGCCTTTACCGGGTTCTTGTGAATATACCGCGCAAGCTGCAGGAGATAGCTGTCTTCCTCAACCACAATCGCCTTGTACCGGCCCCGGAACAACTGCCCGTCACACCCGTGGCGCCGGTTGTATCGCTGGGTATAGATGCCGTTCAAATGCCGCATGCTTCGCGACAGATTGGCATGGGGCGTATGAACCAGCAGATGGTAGTGAGTGGGCATCAGGCAATAGGCAGCGATCCGGATCCCCCACATTTCTGATGTCTCTTGCAAAAGCGCCACAAAGCACTGATAATCCTTCTTGCCGGCGAATATATCATCCGCCCGCCTGCCGCGGTTCATCACATGATACCATGCACCGGGATATTCTATGCGTAATGGTCTTGACATGGTGTTCTACCTTAGCCCAAAATTCATAAAGAGTCAAGAGCAGATTTGACCCCTTTATTGACCCCTTTACATTGACCCCTTTACAAGAGCAGATTTGACCCCTTTACTTTATTCCCTTTAGACCCCTTTAGACCCCTTTAGACCCCTTTATACTTATTTACCCTTTACTTTATCTTTATGACTCAACCCAACCTACGGTTTTTTTAGCCACGGAAAGGGGGCAGACGGTGTCAATTCGTGCGGATTCGTGAAGATTGGTGGGCGGAAAGGGCAGTGGCCCACGAATGGACACAAATTGGCACTAATGGGGCGGCAATGTTTGATGTGGTAGGTTTTTTTATATCTCTTCCGCGCCATGAAGGTATGCATCGCCCATTACAGAGGGGTCGAAAAGGGCGGGAAAGTAGTGCCGCAGGACCTTCATGGGAAATCCGATCCGCAGGGGCGCACGGTGGGAGTCCGAGGTAACCATGCCCTCCTCAATAAGCTGGCTTACCACACGCCTTATCTGTCTGTCCGAGTAAGTATCCATATTCATGATGGTGCCGGCTTCCTTTCGGGGAATTTCGCCCCGGGCGAACAGGGCCTTTAAAAGCTTTCCCGACCGGGGATCAATGGGGTTCAGGGCGCCGCGCTCCTTATCCCTTTCATTGATATAACTGTCGATTCTGGCATCCATCCGTTTAAAATCGAGTATCTTGTCCATAAACGCGATCTGGTTCAGGCAGCTTTCAAGGAAAAAGGCGCAGAAATCGGCAAAGATTTCCTGATCAAAGCGGCTGCCCTGTTCATCCGGGGAATCGGCGGATTGAAGGTTGATCATATACCAGTTTTTTTCTCTTGAAAATGCCCGGTTGATCGACCATAAATTGGATTTGTTGATGTTGATGGCGGACAGATAAAAGCCGGTGAACAGCCTTGCCACCCTTCCGTTGCCGTCCCGAAAGGGATGAAGCCATGTCAGCCGGTGGTGGGCGGCAGCGGCGGCAATCAGCTTTTCATCCCCATGGAAGTTCGAGGGATTATACAGACCGGCGAATTCCGCAACCTTTTGGGGCAGTTCTTTTACATCCGGGCCATGGCTGGTATGGCCCTGATCAACCGAGACATTGGCGTCTCTCATCCGTCCGGGATATACATGGATGTCTGTAAATCCGCCTGAATGGTGGGTGTATCGGTGGTGTTCCGGAAGGTGTTCGTAAAACCGCTTGTGAATACTGCCAAGATAATCAACGTCGCAGATATTGGCCGGTGGGGTCGCGTCAAGATCGGCCATGAACTCTCTTTCGACGTTGACATGGGCGGCGCACAATTCCTGGGCGTATCGCTTGGTGTTATCGCTGGCGAACTTTTTCAGCAGCGCTTGTTCGATTTCCGGGAGCAGGGTTTTGTGGCCTTCAATCAGGTTTGAATAGTAGCTGTTGAGATACCGCAGTTTTTCGCCAAGCGCTCTGGCTGTTTCCGGGGCGATCCGGCCTTCAAGATATGCCGAGGCTGTCACCACTTCCTGGGCCATGTCTTTAAGCGGCCCAAGGTGCTTTTTTCCAGGGATGGCAGGGCTTAAAGATGGGCTTTGGCGTAAGTTCATGTCTGGTTTAATGTCCGTTTTTTTATGTTTTATATCAATATATTATATATAAATTAATGATGGTAATGTCCGGTTTTTGCTTGTTGCATCATGTCCTGTTTTATGTCCGGTTTATCTATCCTTATTTTAAGGGTTTATTTTAATAATAATGGATATTATTGTCCGGTTCAAGCTTTTTTTTATCTGATGATTGTTTTGCGGAATGCTAGTGTCATGTCAATCGTCATATGTCACTAAAATCCTGATGGAAGGCTAAAGCCTTCCGCTACATATGCATCCTCAGGCCACCATCGTCAAGTGTAGCGGAAGCCTTCAGGCTTCCAGGTTCCATGTGGCATAAATAACACTTCTCTGTTGTGGCATGACACTTTGGGTTTTTATGCACGAATTGGCGTTGTTTGCGGGTTGACTTTCCCGGCCTCAGGCTGCATATTGCGTGTACCGGCAGTGGCCGGATTAAAATGGAGCCACCGTGCGGAGTCGAACCGCAGACCTACGCATTACGAGTGCGTTGCTCTACCAGCTGAGCTACGGTGGCCCATGTCAACCCAATGCGCCGGCAGGTGTGCCGGATTGTGATATCCGCATTTGTATTGAATAAGGAAGTTAACGCGAGAATGACCGAAAATCAAGAGAAAAAATCAGTGCAGCCTGTAGCTCAGTCTGTGCAGTCGCTGATTGAGACCGTAAAATCAAGCCGCAGCCCCGTTGAGTGCGCCGGTGTGACAGCGGCCGCAGACGCCTATGTGACGGCCCGGCTTGCCGGGCAAGAGGATGGGGTCGTGGTGGTTCTCGCTTCCTCGATCAGAGAGGCGGAACGGCTGGGCCGGGACCTGGAGTTTTTTACAGACGACACCGGCCTTGCTGCCGAACTGTTTCCCACATACAATGTGCTGCCGTTTAAACCGCTGGCCTATCATAACCAGACCGCGGCCGACCGGATCGGTTTATTGTTTCGCATGGCCCAGGGCAAATCCCCGCAAATCCTTATTGTAACACTTGAAGGATTACTCCAGAAACTACCGCCGGTAAAGGCGATTTGTGATTATGCGGATATTCTGATGGTCAACGAGGATATCGAACCGGAAGCATTGACAAGAAAAATGGTGGACGGCGGGTATACCCGGACATCCATTGTGGAGGAACCCGGTGATTTTTCAGTGCGGGGCAATATTGTTGATATTTTTTCCCCTGCCTGCGACATGCCCGTGCGGATCGAGCTGTTCGGCGATACGGTGGACACGATGCGGTTTTTTTCTCCCGCCACCCAGCGCAGGGGGCGGGATGTGGAGGAATTGATTCTGCTGCCGGCCCGGGAAACCATTCTGGATGACGAGCGAAGGGGCCGGTTTATTGCGGGCGTGAAAAAACAGGCGGCCATTCAGGACCTGCCGGTATCCGAGTCCCGGCGTATTATCGAGCAGATCAGCGCCGGTGAGGGGTTTGCCGGCATGGAAAGCTATATGCCCCTTGTCTATGATGAATTGGCCACATTGTTTGACTATCTGCCGCGGGATGCCCGGTTTGTCGTATTGTCGCCGGCGGAGCTCAATCCGGCGGCCAGCCACCTGGAAGACCAGGTCCGGGAAAATTTTGATACGGCCCGGGAACACGACAGGCTGTGCGTTCCCCTGGAATCCTTATACCTGTCCTGGGAAACAGGGGCATCGCGGGTTGAAAAATATCCGGGACTTAAATTAAACCCCTTTCCATTGTCAAGCGTTCTGCCCTATGCAGAACCGCACGCGCCCTTATTCCACCTGGACATAAAGAATAACAGCGGCCTTCAGACCCGCATGAAAGCCCAGAAGGACAGGGACCATCTGCTGGCGCCCCTGGTGGAGTGGATCAACGAAAACCGGGAAGCCGGCCGGCAGTCAATCATCGCGTGCAGCGGTGAAAACCGGTTGGAACGAAGCCAGTACCTGCTTCAGCCGTATGGGATTGCCGCCTCTCGGTCACCGTCCTTTTCCGGGATTCCAGGGGCCGGTTCGGGCACCTGGCTGGTGCCGTCATCGCCTTCGGCCGGGTTCGTGTTCCCCGAAGAATCCCTTGCCATTGCCTGCGATACGGAAGTTTTCGGCAGGCCGCGCAAGCGGCGGCGTTCGGGCGATAAAACAGCCCAGGCCGAATTTCTGGATATCGAAAACCTAAAAAGAGGAGACCTGGTGGTCCATGTGGACCACGGCATCGGCCGGTACGAAGGCATTGAAAAGGTTAAGGTGGAAGGCGTCACCAATGATTTTCTGCTGATCACCTATAGGGAGGGCGACCGGCTTTATCTTTCCGTCGACCGTATGGATATGGCGAAAAAGTATATCGGCGTGGACGGAGCGGAACCCGTGCTGGACAAGATGGGCGGTAGCGCCTGGGCCAGGGTCAAGGCAAAGGCCAAAAAAGAGGTGGAGAAAATCGCCAAGGAACTGCTTGATCTCTATGCCCGGCGAAAGGTCAGCCAGGGCAAGGCGTTTAACCCGCCGGACCGGGAAATGCAGGATTTTGAGGCGGGTTTCCCTTATGAGGAAACAGGGGACCAACTGAAGGTGATCGACGAAGTGCTGATGGATATGGCGTCGTCCCAGCCAATGGACCGGCTGGTTTGCGGGGATGTGGGCTACGGCAAAACCGAGATCGCTATGCGGGCGGCTTTTGCCGCGGCATGCGACGGCATGCAGGTGGCCGTGCTGGTGCCCACCACCGTGCTGGCCGAGCAGCACTATCAGACGTTCTGCGACCGGTTTGCGGATTATCCGGTTACCATTGCCTGTCTGAACCGGTTTCGGTCCACGGCCAAACAGAAAACAATCGTCGCCGATGCCCGGGCCGGCAAAACCGATATCGTGATCGGCACCCACCGGCTGCTCTCAAAGGACGTGGGGTTCAAACAGCTCGGCCTGATTATCCTGGATGAAGAGCAGCGGTTCGGGGTCCGGCACAAGGAACGGCTCAAGGCCATGCGAACCACGGTGGACGTGCTGTCGCTCACCGCAACCCCGATTCCGCGGACGCTTCACATGTCGCTGATGGGCATCCGGGATATCAGCGTAATCACCACCCCGCCGGAAAACCGCCGGTCCATCAAGACCTATATTGCGGAATTTGACGAAGCCGTGATCGCCGCCGGTATTCGCAAGGAGCTGGCCAGGGGCGGGCAGATCTATTTCGTTCACAACAATATTCACAAAATCTGGTATATCGCCAACCGCTTGCAGCAAATCGTGCCGGAAGTCCGGCTCGGCGTGGCCCACGGTCGTCTGGCCAAGGATGAACTCGAGAGCGAGATGATGAAGTTTGTAAACAAGGAAATCGATATGCTGGTGTGTACCCGCATCATCGAATCCGGGCTGGACATTCCCTCTGCCAATACCATTTTCGTGAACCGGGCGGACAAGTTCGGCCTGGCGCAGATCTACCAGCTGCGGGGCAGGGTGGGGCGCGCCGACGAACAGGCGTATGCGTATCTGTTCATTCCCCGGGACACGGTATTGACAAAGGACGCCCAGAAGCGGCTGAAGGTGCTGATGGAACACAGCGATCTGGGGTCGGGTTTTCAGATCGCCATGAATGACCTGTCGATCCGGGGCGGCGGATCGGCCCTCGGGGTCTCCCAGTCCGGCCATATCGCCGCGGTGGGATACGACATGTTTCTCCAGCTCATGGAAAACACCATCGCCGAGCTTAAAGGCGAAACCGTGGAGACGCCCCTGGAACCGGAAATCAATATTCCCATGTCCGCCTTTATCCCCGAATCCTATATACCGGATATTGATCAGCGCATGGCGATTTACCGGCGTCTTTCCCGGGCCACCACCCTGGCCGGGATCGGCGACATGAAGTCGGAACTGACCGACCGGTTCGGCAAGCCCGCTGCAGAAACGGAAAATCTGTTGCTGAAAATCATGCTCAAGGTCTTGTCCAGGCAGGCGGGCATCCGCAAGCTTGATCTAAACGAAGATATTATCCACATCCAGTTTTCCAACGACCATCTGCCCCGGCCGGAAGGGGTTTTCGCGTTTGTAGCCGAAAATCCGGAAACCTGTGAAATAACGCCCCAGGAAATTCTAAAGGTCCGGTTGTCGGGATGCAAAGGCAGAAACGCCATCGGGGCCGCAAAAAACATCTTGAAAGAGATCGTTCGGCATGTTACCTGTTAATATTGAAAATTCGGTATGATAATGCGCGTTTTTATTCGGCGGTTGGGGGAGTAAGACGAGATTATGAAAGCATTTAGCGGATGCAGTGTGTTCGGCGCATCACTTTTGATTATTTCCCTGGTTTTCGGGTGTTCAGAGCTGGGAGACAATACCCATGATTATTATCTTCTGCGGATAGACGGCAAGGTGATAACGGAAAACGATTTCGAGGATGCACTGGAGATCGTCAAAACCGGCTATCCTTATGAGGCGTTGCAGAATGAGGAAACGTTAAAGCACATCAAGACGCGTCTTCTCAAACAAATGACTGAAGAGCTGATTCTCGCCAAACGGGCAGAAGAGCTCGGGATTGAGGTGACCGATGCGGAGCTGGAAGAAGCGGTGGCCAATATAAAATCGGATTATCCGGAAGGCGCGTTTAAAGAGACCCTGTTTGAAAATGCCGTTTCTATGAATGTATGGAAAAAACGTTTTCGCATGCGGCTGTTGATGGAAAAAGTCATCGAACGGGAGTTGATTAACAAGGTCAATGTGAGCACGGATGAGGCGAAACAGTACTATCAGCAGCATTACAAAAAGAGTAAAAAAGAAAACGAAATGCCGGATGCCGGCATCATGAAACGGCTCCGGCGGGAAAAGGCCCAGGAGGCCTATGCCGGCTGGATCAAGAGGATACAGAATCAGTACGAGGTTGAGTTGAATAATGAGAAGTGGAAGGAAATACTAAAACAATGAGCCGGGTAAACCAAATGCTATATAAAAGATGGATGGGGTCGCTCTCCATGCTGGTACTGATACTGTGGGTGATGGCGATACTGCCGGCAATGGCTGCCAATAATGAGGTGAATCATTCGGAAGATAATCCGGACGCGGAAATGGTGGACCGCATTGTGGCGGTGGTGAACGACGAGATCATCCTTCTTTCCGAACTGGAAAAGACGCTGACACCGTATCGGGAAGCCATTGCAGAACGGGACCTGCCGCCGGAAACGGAAAAAAAGCTGCTGTACAAAACCAGGGAAGATATTTTAAAACAACTGATTGACAGGGAGCTGACCCGCCAACAGGCCGAAAAGCTCGGGATAACCGTGGATAAAGCGCAGGTGGACAGCACCCTGGAAAAAATGAAGCAGTCCATGCAGACCACCGAGGAACAATTGCGTGAAATGCTGGCCAGGGAGGGGTATACTCTGGCGGAATACCGGCAGCACATCCGGGACCAGTTGCTGCGTGACAGGCTGGTGATGCGGGAAATCAAGGCCAAAACCATCGTAACTAAAGAAGATATTCAGGCCTATTATAAAGATAATTATGAAAAATACGGCGGCACCACCAAATATCACCTGAGAAATATTATTATGCAGCACCCTTCCGAAGCGCCGGCAATGGAGGCGCTTGAGACCGTTGAAGCGCAGATGGCGGCCATCCACAAAAAGCTTGAAAACGGTGGCGACTTTGCCGCCCTGGCAAAGCAGTATTCCCAGTCTTCATTTGCCGAGGAAGGCGGTGACCTGGGCCTGTTTGCCATCGACGACCTGGCCCCGGGCATAAAAGAGGCCGTAAAGGACAAATCCCCGGGGACGTTTACCGATGTTCTGAAAACCGGTCAGGGATACCAGATATTCTACGTGGAAGACGTTGTGGAAGCCGGCGCAGAGCCGCTTGAGGCGGTCGAAAAGGAAATCAGGGACAAACTTTACAAAGAGAAACTGGATAAGCGATTTGACGAATGGGTTGAAGCGCTGCGGGAAAAATCACATATACAGATAATACGGTGAGCGATGACCACAGCCCCCGATTACGACGGCCTTTCTTACGGCCGGTACCTCCAGGCATGCCGGCTTGAAAAAGGCATGAGCATGGAAATGCTGGCCAATGAGACACGCATCAGCGTGGACACCCTCGCGGCCATTGAAAATGAAGACTATTTCAGGCTGCCCAAGGAAGTTTACGCCAAAGGGTTTCTGCGTTCATTTGCAAAAGTGGTGGGGGCGGATGATGATTATGTGATTCAGAGCTATGTAAAAAATCTGGCAAATTCCAACCGTATTGTGCTGGCGGAAAAAGAGATTGAGCGGGAAAATGCCAGGTTCTGGAAAAAAGCGCTCTTGTCCGCCATTGCCCTTCTGTCGCTTATCGCGCTGACGCTTGTGTTGTCGTCCCCCCCGCGGCAAGCTGGTGATTCCGCCGATCCGTCGGAACCGGCAATTGCGCCGTCCCGGCAGGCGGAAAAAGGCAAACCGTCGCCAAAAGCCGAACCGGCGCGGGAAGGGGAAAAAGCCGGCGCCGTGTCTGCAAAAACAGCTGTTGAAGAAACACCCAAACCCTCAGAATCGGGCAACATATTACTGGAAATCAAGACGGTTGAACAAACCTGGGTTAAAATAGTGGTTGACAATCAAAAGCCCAAGGAATATACCCTCAGACCGGGTGACCATCTGGCGTTTGAGGCCACGTCCGGTTTTAATATTCTCATCGGCAATGCAACCGGTGTACAATTATTCAAGAACGGTCAGCCGGTGAATATCCCCGGGAAGCAGGGGCAGGTGGTGAACCTGGAAATTCCCTGACCCGAACGTTTTACCGCATTTGCGGGATCCGGTCCGTGGCCGGACCTTTTATCCGGCTTGCCGTTATCCGTTTTATGTATAATATTTAGTAGTGTATGCGCGATACGCCGGTAAACCTACAAGGTAGCTGCTTTATGGCCACAGACAGAAGCAAAATACTTATTGAAAGCATCCGGCGTCTGCTGAGACGCGGATCGGTGACGCACCTGCGTAAAATCGTCAATAAGACTCATGCCGCGGATCTGGCAATGGTGTTTCTGTCGTTGCCGTATTCTGACCAGCGCAGGCTGTTTGACATGATCGATTCTGTTGAGCAGAAAGGCATCCTGTTTTCCACCCTTGACGAGTCCATTGTGCCCAGCCTTATTGACAGACTGGATCTGGATGACGTGGTCGCGGTATTTCAGAACATGCCGTCTGACGACGTGGCCGCCATCCTCGGCCTGCTCCCGGAAGAAAAGGCCGATGCCATTCTCGAGAAAATGGGCAAGGAAGATTCCGAGGAGGTGGAGGGCCTGCTCACCTACCGGGAAAATACGGCCGGCGCCATCATGCTGCCGGATTTTGTGGCCCTGAAGGAAACCTGCACGGCGAGGGAGGCCATCGAGTCCCTGCAGAGCGAATACATTGATGTGGAAATGCCCTTTTACCTTTATGTGGTGGACGAATACAAGCGTCTCGTGGGCGTGATCTCCCTGCGTCAGCTTGTTGTGGTGCCGCCCCATACCCCGTTGAAGGACTTTATGGTAACCGATGTGTATGCGGTTACCACGGACACCCATCAGGAGGATGTGGCAAAGATCGTGGCGCGGTATGACTTTCTGGCGGTACCGGTGGTGGATGAAAAAAACACCCTGGTGGGGATTGTCACGGTGGATGACGTTATCGACGTTTTCCGGGAGGAGGCCACCGAGGATATCCTGAAAATGGCCGGTGTGGGGGATACCTTTGTGGAGACCCAGTCCGTGTGGCGCAGCACAAAAACCCGGCTGCCCTGGCTTTTTGCAAGCTGCCTGGGCGGCATCGCAGCCTTTTTCATCATCGGCTATTTCGAAGAGACGCTGAGCAAGTTCGCCTATATCGCGGCTTTTATCCCGGTGATCATGGGGATGGGCGGCAATGTCGGCACCCAGTCCTGCACCATTGTGGTACGGGGACTTGCCACCAACCGTCTGAATGTGAGTGACCTCGGGGCTGTGGTGTTAAAGGAGCTGTCCGTGGGACTGATCCTCGGATTGTTTTACGGCGCCCTTATCGGTATCGTGGCGCAGGTCAGTTACAGCACATGGGGATTTGCCCTGTCCGTGGGCGTTGCCGTGCTTTCCTCCATGTCCGTGGCGGCCCTGGTGGGGTCCATGATCCCCATGACCTTTGCCAGGCTCAAAATCGACCCGGCCGTTGCGACCGGTCCCTTTGTCACCACCTCCATCGACATCCTCAGTGTCTTCTTTTATTTTGTCATAGCCACATACATGCTCGGCCTTTAAAATGACAGGAAAACCGGAGAAGGACAGTCCCGATCAGCCCTCGACATTTCAATCGCCGGGCATTATTCTGCGCCGGATTGATTATGGGGATTATGACCTGATTATCGACTTCCTGACCCGGGAATATGGCAAGGTTACCGCCATTGCCAAGAATGCCAAAAAGAGCAAGAAGCGGTTTGCCGGGATACTCGAGCTGTTTGCCCGGCTTGATGGCGTCTATGTTTCCCCGAAGCGCGGCACGGGCCTGCCGCTTTTGAAAGAAGCGACTCTTTCCGACCCCTATGTCAACATTCGTTCGAATATGGAAAAAACAGCCTATGCCGGGGTCTGGTGCGAGATGATCAACCGGTGGGTGGAGGCCGGGGGGAGGCAGGCGGGATTATTTGAACTACTGGATTTCGCTCTTTCCGCACTGGATCGGGGTGCCATTCACCGGGAAGTTCTGAGCATTCTGTTCCAGAGCCGGTTCCTGAGCCTCGCCGGCATGGCCCCCGGCCTGATCCGCTGTTCCCGCTGCCGCTGCGATCTTGAATCCATACCCGGCCCGGAAGTCAACCTTGATATTGCCGGCGGGGGTATCGTATGTAAAAACTGTCATCAACAATTAAAGACCGGTACTTATGGCCTTGTGCTGTCCAAGGGAACGGTCAAACAGATCGCCTGGCTCAGGGACGGCGATTTATCCAAGGCGGGGCGGATGTATTTTTCCGGAAAAAACCGGGCCGAAGGACTGGATGCCATGGAACGCTTTGTGTCCTTTCATCTGTCCGCGGAGATAAAAAGCCTGAATGTGCTGCGGCGGCTCCGGCAGCGGCGGAAGGGGCGGTAACAGTGATGGTCTCGTAAAAAGTCGCTTGCGGACGGCAAAATAAAAAGTTCAAGATGCGGCGTGTCTATCTTACTCTCGAGGAATGGTTTGTAGGGATGAACCTTGTGTTCGCCCGATCAGAGGGCGAACACAAGGTTCATCCCTACAATCTACGTGACATGACGAGAGATGCAGCGCAACAAAGAAAGCCGACCCAAGCGCACGTTACTTTCTGCGAAAACGCCGCGCGTGACGCTGGAAGTTGTTTACGAAGTCTTTAATAATAAACCAGACGCAGAGGACGCTGAGGTCATATACTCTGCGCCGCCGCGGTAAAAAAAGAAAATGCCAACTGATTTAAGCAAAACACTGGAAAACAATCCCGTCAGCGCATCCGCGCCCTGCCGGATCGACCTGGGCGGAACCCTGGATATTAAAACCATTTATCTACCCCTGGCACACCTGGCGCCGTGCACCTTTAATATTGCCCTGGACATGCGAACTACCGTCACCCTTTGGTCATACACGGGCGGAAAGATCAAGGTCAGCTCAAAAGGGTTTGACAGCGCCGCCTTTCCGGCCGATGATGCCCCGTTTGATCACCCTCTGGGACTGATGTTCGGCATGGCCGCTTATTTCGATGTATCCGGGGTTCATATTGATGTGCAATCCACATCCCCGCCCAGAAGCGCACTGGGCGGGTCCTCTGTGGCGGCGGTGGCCCTGACGGCCGCCCTTGCCAGGGCCACCGGTCAGGCGGACCGGTTTTCCAGATCAGCACTGGCCTGTACCGCCCACGGGGTTGAAGAAGGGCTGGCCCGCATTCCCTGCGGCATTCAGGATCAGCTGGCCGCTGCATTCGGCGGCATCAATGCCTGGTACTGGCGGCCCTCGCCGGACAATCCCCTGGCCTTTGACCGCAGAGACCTGATGTCCGGCGACAGTCCCGTGGACCTGGACGGCTGCTTTGTTGTGGCCTATTGCGGGGTGCCCCATACGTCGGCGGACATCAACGGAAAATGGGTGGCCCATTTTCTGGCGGCCCGGGACCGGAAAATATGGCATGATATGGCGGCCTGCGCCAATGCATTTGTCGAGGCCCTGGCCGCCGGCGACCTGGACCGGGCCAGAGACCTGATGAACCGTGAAGTTGCGCTCAGAAAAAGGATGACACCGGACGTGTTTAATGATATGGGAGAAAGTCTGGTTGACTCTGCCGTCAGCAGCAACTGCAGCGCCCGCTTTACCGGCGCGGGCGGCGGCGGCTGCATCTGGGCCCTGGGCCGGCCGGATGATATAAAGGTGCTCAGGTGGAAATGGCAGGCCATCCTCCAGACCGACCCCGATGCCTGTCTGCTTGAGGCAGGGATAGACCGGAAGGGTGTGCAATAAAAAAAATAACGCTCGCAAAGGCGCAAAGAACGCAGAGACCGCATTAAAAATTTTCTTTGCGCTCTTTGCGGCTTGGCGAGAGTTAAAACGAAAAAAGACGGAAAGCAAGCAGGTCGGGTTGAGCGAAGCGAAACCCAACAAAAACAGGATGAACCATATCGATTATTAATGAAAGGCTCAAGCCTTTCGCTACATGGGCCCGGGCATTTAACGCGATATGTGAAATTGCCAAAGCCGGTGTAGCGGAGGCCTTCAGGCCTCCACATGAAATGAACCGATATTGCGTTAAAGTGAAAGATGAATCATGGATTTTCAAGACATTATCTTTACCCTGCAACGATTCTGGGCGAAAAAGGGATGTGTGCAGGTGCAGCCCTATGATATGGAGGTGGGGGCCGGGACCTTTCATCCGGAAACCCTGCTGCGGGCCATCGGGCCGGAGCCGTGGAAGGTGGCGTATGTGCAGCCTTCCCGGCGGCCCACGGACGGCCGATACGGGAAAAACCCCAACCGGTTACAGCATTATTACCAGTTCCAGGTGCTGCTGAAGCCGTCGCCGGCGGATGTTCAGAAGCAGTACCTGCAAAGCCTGGGCGCGCTGGGCATCAAGCCCGATGACCATGATATCCGGTTCGTGGAAGACGACTGGGAGTCGCCGACGCTGGGGGCATCCGGCCTTGGGTGGGAGGTCTGGCTGGACGGCATGGAAATCACCCAGTTCACCTATTTTCAGGCGGCCGGCAGTATCGACCTGCATCCCGTGTCCGTGGAGCTGACCTACGGGCTGGAGCGCATTGCCATGTACATGCAGCAGGTGGACAACGTGTATGATCTGAAATGGGCGGGCAATATCAACTATGGTGACCTTCACCACCGGCAGGAAGTAGAACAGTCCGCTTATAATTTCGAACACGCGGATGTGGATATGCTGCTGGGGTTTTTCAACCAGTACGAGCAGGAGGCCTTCAGGGCCATTGACCAGTCCCTGGTGCTGCCGGCTTATGAATACTGCCTGAAATGCTCCCATACGTTCAATCTTCTGGATGCCCGGGGCGCCATCAGCGTCACGGAACGGACGGGGTATATCAAGCGAATCCGGGATATCGCCCGTGCCGGTGCGAAGGCGTACCTGGCCCAGCGGGAGGAGATGGGGTTTTCCTTGCTCAAAAAGACGGCTTCGTAAAAAGCTTCCAACACCGCCGCGGTGTTTTTGCGGCAAGTAACTTACACGGGGTTTGGTCTCGCTATCGGGATCTACATCATACTGCAATTTGCCACAGACCCACACAGACAACGGCGGACAGGTTTTGGTGAAAAATGTCTGTGTTTGTCCGTGTGTGTCTGTGGCTAAAAAGCCGTTTGTTTTTTGAAAGGAGTTCCTTGGAAGTACCATAAAAGGCTACGCCGGTGAGGCACAAAGCACGAAATTCGAAATTAGAAATTCGAAACAAATCCGAATATCAAATGCGCCAATAATTAAAACACACACCATTGCAATCAGTTGTTTTGAAAATTGAAAAATTCGGATTTAAAATTTGTTTTGTATTTCGTGCTTCGAGTTTCGAATTTTAAACGTTCACGTACGAAGCCTGTAAACAATCCCCTTGTAGGGGTAACCAAAGCCAGCCCCTCTGGGGTCGGATGTTTATTCCAACCATGAAGAACACGAAGAGCATGAAGTTGAAATTATTGTTAATTTTTTATTTTTTCATGATCTTCATGCGCTTCATGGTCAAAAAATCAGACTTTTTACGAGAGCATCAAAGAAAAGGCAGATGCGTTAAGCCTCGTCTGCTCAGACAGTCTGCCCGCGTCTTCCGAAAAAACCGCCCCTGCTCGGCTGCGCTGCAAGGGGCGGGGCACGTCTTGCTGTTCAGTTTTTTTGGCAAGCTGACAGGCATGGCAATGAACTTAAAAATTATATAAAATGATATGGCTACAATCTCATGGAAATTTTTCAGGGATTCTCTTATTATTAACAACACCATGCGGCGTTGGGAGTTTCCTGTGAAGGTATCAAAGGATTAATAGACGATGAAACGCGACACCTTGTTGTTTGAGATAGGAACGGAGGAACTGCCGGCGGGTTATATTCAGCCGGCCCTTGAGGCCCTGGAACGCCTGATAACGCAGAAGCTTTCCGAATCGCGCATTGCCTGTGGTGCGCCTCGCACCTTCGGCACGCCCCGGCGTCTGGCCGTGCTGGTTGAAGCGGTGGCGGAGAAGCAGGAACGCACCACCATCGACCTGGTGGGGCCGCCGGCCCGGGTGGGGATGGATGAAAACGGGAACTTCACCGTGCCCGCGGAAAAGTTTGCCGAAAAGGCCGGGGTCAAGCTCAGCCAGCTGAAGGTGGTGCAGACGGAAAAGGGCGAGTATCTCAGTGCTAAAAAGACCGACAAGGGACTTGTCGTTACCACCATTTTAAAATCCCTCCTTCCCCAGATCATCCCGGCCCTGCCGTTTCCCAAAACCATGAAATGGGGGAGCCGCAACGAATTGTTTCCCCGGCCGGTGCATTGCCTTACAGCCCTGTGGGGGAGCCGGGTTGTGGGATTTTCCTGGGCCGGCATTAAAAGCGGCCGATACACCAACGGCCACCCCTTCATGGCGCCCGGGCGTATCAAGATCACCCATGCGGAGACGTACGTGGACCAATTGCGGGAAGCTTTTGTGATTGGGGATATTCATGAACGAAAAACCATGGTGACCCGGGAGGTGGAACAGGCCGCGGCGTCGGCGGACGGATCGGTACTGCCGGACGATGATCTGGCAAAGATCGTGACAAATATGGTGGAGTATCCGGTGGCCACGGCCGGGCGATTGGATGAGGCCTTTCTGGAACTGCCGACCGAAGTATTGATCATGGCCATGCGCTCCCATCAGCGGTATTTTACGGTGGTGGACGGGCAGGGCAGGATCATGCCGGCCTTTGTGGCGGTGAACAATACGCGGGCCACGGACATGGGCGTTGTCAGTACCGGGCATGAGCGGGTTCTGCGGGCGCGCCTGGATGACGCCATGTTCTTTTATAAAAAGGATATGCGGACGCCGCTGCCCGATCGGGTGGAAAGCCTTAAGCGCGTCATGTTCCAGGCACGGCTCGGTTCGGTTTATGACAAGGCGTCCAGGCTTGCAGAACTGGCCCGGAAGATGGCGGACGACTGCATCACCGCGGGTATTGCCGCCCCGGATCTGAGCGACCATGCCGAACGGGCCGCCATGCTGTGCAAGGCGGATCTGGTAACCCTGGTGGTGGATGAATTTCCCAAGCTCCAGGGGACCATGGGAAGAATCTATGCACTGGCGGCCGGTGAACCCGGGGTGATCGCCGAAGCTATTGAGGACCACTATCAGCCCGCCTATTCTGGTGCGCCCCTGCCGCGGACCCAGTGTGGTGCAGTCCTGGCGGTTGCAGACAAGGTGGACACCATCTGCGGGTGTTTCTCGGTGGGCCTCATCCCCAGTGGGGCATCGGACCCCTATGCACTGCGACGGCACGGCATCGGCATGATTCAGATCCTGCTGGACCAGGCAATGGGTCTGTCGGTGAAGACCCTGGTGCAAGCGGCCATGCTCCGGTTTGCATCGGTTGCCGAATCCGGCATGGACGATGCGGCCACCGCCGTTCTCGAGTTTCTGAAAGGACGCATGGCCCAGCTGCTTATTGATGAAGGGATTTCCAAGGACGTTGTATCGGCCGTGCTCAATGCATCGGCGGACAATATTCCGGATATCTGGAAACGGGCCTATGCGCTGAACGGCATGAAGTCCCGGCCCGATTTTGAACCCATTGCCGTGGCATTCAAGCGGTTGGCCAATATCATCAAAAAGTCGGCGCCGGAGACAATGGGGCCGGTGGATACCGCCCGGTTCGAGCATGAAAGCGAGACCGACCTTTACAACGCCGGCGACACGGTCAGCGAGAAAATGGCCGCCGCGCTGGAGAATGGCAATTATGAGAGTGCCCTTGCCGAAATTGCCGCCCTTCGGCAGCCGGTGGATCAGTTTTTTGACGATGTGCTGGTGATGTGCGAGGATGCGGCGCTACGGGAAAACCGACTGGCGCTGTTGTTCCGCATATCCGCCCTGTTCGGCGGGTTTGCGGATTTTTCCGCTATTGTGACGGAATAGTTGTTCACCGCGGAGGCGCAGAGGACGCTGAGGCC
>JAXHVL010000148.1:0-48906 GCA_034189225.1 Thermodesulfobacteriota bacterium | reverse complement strand
GCCTAACCAACCTCGGTAACATTTATACTGTATTTTATGATAAGTATTGTAATTACAAGTATTTATAAACGAGAAGCAAAATAACCCAGGAAGTGGGTCAGCGAAATGGATACCCCCTTAAAGAGAATTTTGGAAGGGCAGAATCCGGACAATGTGCAGCTGAATCTGGTGATAGAAGGAGTGGGGACCGTGTGGATCGATGACATTTATTTGTTCGAGGGGCCGCTCCAGTAAACAGAACGTTCTTTTTGGGTTGAATTTACCCGGTCCACGTTATAAATTTATCAGTAGAGCACATTCGTGAGAGGACATTCGTTTTACATCCGCACCGATTCACATCAACCCCAAGCAGGAGGAGGCATTATGAGACAATTATTTCTGGCGGTTCTGTTGCTTTGTCTGGTTCCGGCAGTCGGGCCGGCCCAGGAACAACCCACCGGCGAGGAAGCCAATCGGGTCATTAATTATTATTTCAATGGACAGGGATACGGCGCCGTATTGATGGACAGCAAGCTGTGCCGGGAGATCGCCGAAGAAGGAAAGTACAAGAACGAGTGTGTCAATCCCGTTGCCGACAACATGGTCAACAAAGGCGAGGAAGTGGATTTGTGGATGAAGTTTCTCGTGCCCGAGGGAGACGAGGCCAGTATTCTGATCTCTTTCAGCATTGACGGCCGTGTGCGAAAGGTGTCAAAAACCACCATCTCGGGGTCCGTGCGCTGGCGTACCTGGAAGTCGATTCCCACCTACCGGACAGGGGACTGGAGCGTGGTCATTCTCCAGGAAATGGCCGATCAGGATGTTCAGCTGGGTAGCCTGGAATACACGGTGACGGGGCAGGAATAATTCCCCTTTGCTTTACTCCCCTACCGGCTCCATGCCGAGTTCCAGGTATTTTTTTGCCAGGTCGATATACAGTTGCTTGCCGAAGTCCCAGAGCTGCCTGTCAGTGTCCCGGACTTCCCTTTTGGTGGCGGCTGGATTGCCTGCTGCCACCATATTATCGGCAATCGTTGTGTTGGCCGGTACCACGCTGCCTTCGGCCACGATACTGCCGTTGCCGATAGTGGTGTTGATGCTGAGGATGGCGCCCATGCCGATGACCGCCATGTCCCCGATTCGCAATCCATGGCAGATGGCGCCATGCCCCAGGGTCACCCGTCTGCCGATTTCATGGGTAGCGCCCGGCGGCGCATGAATCACCACCGACTCCTCAACGGCAGTGCCTTCCCCGATTTCGATCCGGCCGTAATCCCCCCGGATAATGGCGCTGTGGCCGATATAGCAGTTGTCGGCAATGACCACATCGCCGATCACAAGGGCGGTGGGGGCCACAAAGGTGTCGTTGCCGATACGGGGCCGGTTACCGTCGAATTTATACAACATTGGTTGCTCCTTTATTTGTCGGGGTTGCCATTGACGGTCGATCATAGACCATGCAGTCGATACCGAGCTGTCCTGCCACCGCAATGGCCGAGTTGACAGCGTCGCCGTGAAGACCGAATCCGAAATGGCTGCCGCAGAAATAGGAATGCTGATTTCCGTTAAGAGACGGCAGGTCCGAAAGGGTTGCAAAGGATGCAAAATCATAAATCGGTACACGGAAATGCTTTTCACAGTCGATTTTATCCTCGGCAATCGGAACCCCGGCGTGCTGTGTGCTGACATACTCGCAGTCTGAGGCCACTGACGGGCTCAGCAGCCAGCTGCAATAGGAAATGGAAAAATGGGGTTCGCCGTTCAGGGGCGACTGAATACAATTCCATGGCTGGCAGCATGCCCTCGGGGGAAGGCAGGCATGGTCCCTGTGCACCACCATGGGAACATCCTGATAAGACCAGGCCCCGAGTAGCTTTTCTTCATGGGGTGTCGGCCGTTCAAGCAACGCCAATGACTGGTCGGCGTTGCAGGCAAACACGATTTTGTCAAAACGCTGTGCATGTCCGTCATCCATTACCAGTTTCACTTCGTCCGCTGTTCTGACCACGGTTTTGAGGGCTGTATTCAATTGAATCTTTTCGGCAAACGTATTTGCCAGCGCGTCAATATAGCTTTGGGTAAAGTGCCTGGGAAAACAGTTGCCCAGCATGGTCAGAAGGGGATTGAACTGGCCGTGGGCCTGCATTTTGGCAATGAAAAATTCAGCCGGGCCGTTGACCACATCGCTGTATGGCATCGATGACAAGAGGCAGAGCGGGGCCACCAGCATATACCGTTCCATGGCGGAGAATTTGTTCAGATCATATGCCGCGGCCACCGAAAGGCCTTTTAATTCCCCTTTTTTCAGGCGCCGGACCGCCCGGTAATTGGCATGCATGATGCGCAAAAACAGGGGCATCATGGTGAAAAGTCCGAATCGCTGCGCCATGAGTCCCCTGAGGCTCAGGAATGTTAAATAGATACCCTTTCCCGAATCAAGATCATGGATACTGATCAGGCTGCTTTTGGGCTGAAGCATCATGGGAACCCTCAATTCCCTGCACAGCAGAAGAAAATTTTGCGCCACGCGGTTTAAAACAGATCCCACTGCAATGTCCAGCATTGTGCCGTCTGCCGCCTGATGGGTGCAGGCGTTGCCGCCTACCCGATTGTCTTTTTCAAACAAGGTGATATGGTATTGCGGGTTCAGCAGGTATGCGGCTGTCAGGCCCGCGATGCCGCCGCCGATAATGGCGATTTTCTCCATGCGATGTCCTTTCTGTGGATCATTGCCCCCCTGCCGCTTCTACCACTCGTTATCGATGGTTCCCGGTGCAAGGCAATAGGCGATGACAAGCAGCACGATGCCGGCGGCGGCGGCCGGCCAGGGGGTGGCGGCACCGGCTTTGACGGCAACGGTGGCGGTCACCCACAGGGAAATGCCGTTCCAGACGATGCCGAGAAAGGGAATGGCCCGGTGCGCCCATCGGGCACCGTTTTTAAACGGAATGACCAGAAGGATCAGGCAGGCGAGGCCAGCCACGAAAAAACCGGCTGCCGTCATATTGATAAGGGCCTGCAAGAGGACCTGAACGCCGGCGCTGAGATCTTCAAAGTCCATGCCGATGGCCTGGCGGTGATAGGGCATGAGGGTGGAACAGAACAGGTACACGAACCCGAAACCGATCCATGCCAGCGCGTTGATCAGGTAAATCAGGTATGCGATTTTTTCTTTCATGACAGCCTCCTCGCGTTTTTTGCATTTTTTCTGATCATAGAGGATTTGGGGCCGGATTTCAAAGCATAAAAAAGGGGCGGCCGGGTCGTGGCCGCCCTTGGGTTTGCCGTCGGCAAGCGACTTTTTGCGAGACCATCATTGGATAAGGCTGTTGACAAAGCATCCGCCGCCGCCGCTGTCAGGCGCGGGCGCCGCTGTTCCGTCACCGGTTCCGCCGCCGGTGCTCGCCACAGCCGTGCCCAGAACGGCGGGGTCCTTGATAGTTCCTTGCACGCTATCCCGGTCAAAGGGACCATTGTCCCTGATCACGTAATGGACCGTGTAAGTGGCATCCGGGTTCACGTCAACCCCCACGTCCACATATGTATCCGATCCGTCGGTTACCCACCAAGTGCCGTCTTCCTGGTTTGCCGGGTCGGCCTGGTCCTCCGACGCATAGCTGAATGCCACACTGGTTTCGTTTTCTTTCAGTTTCATCAGCACCATTTCCGAAAGATTGCCGAACAGGCCGCCGGTCTCAAATCGGAATTCGGTGGTCTCGTTTGCCGTCACAGAAGCGGTAAAGTCAACGACCTCCGTCAGCGGTCGGAAATCATCCGACACGTTTTGATGGTCTGCCTGAAGCCGGGTGTGGGACCGGTCGGCAGATGACGATTCATTGTTGACAACCGTGGCATCTCCGGTCTGAACTTCAACCCGGGGCAGGGGCTCCCGGACGAGAATGGAAAGCCCCACTTCGCTGTCATCGGGTTCTACACCCGGGATGATGATGTATGAGCCGTCCGGGCTGATCATACCGAAAGAGGTCAGTTCTCTTTCAGCGGAATCCTCTGTGCCATCGGCATTAATGGTCATTCGGCCGTTGTTGCCGATCGTATAGGTGCCGCTGGCCGCATCGCCTGGATTTTGCCACTTGCCAGTGCCACCGGCCGTCACGAGGCCCACCTCGGTTTCCAATATACCGGTTTCGGGCTCGTAGTAAAAATCCGTGAGGTGGTATCGGCCGAAAAAGGTCTCGTCTTCCACGGCACTTGCTTTGACCAGCACATCCACTACAACCTCTTGCGAGTTCACATGCGTGACAACGATGACAGCGCCGTCGGGGCCGATGATGCAGGTCCGGGTCTGGCCGTCCGTCTGGACCTGGAGCTGATCCTGCTCAATGCTGTAACTAGTGCCCATCCATAAATTGCTATTTTGCCCGATTTCTGCGTCAGGCTCAAATTTTAATCCTCAAAATACGCAAAGTATTCCTCCGGTTAAAATTTTCACCTTCCTTGAACTCGACCAAAATATCTAATTTCTGGACGGACACTAACTAAAGGGGCCATAGGTGTAATTTTCGCCGCTGACCCGGCCGTCGATATTGTTGATCTCTTCGTACAGGGTCGCTGAAGTGTCTGAAAATTCAATGTGCCCGGCAGACATGGCCATGGCCTCGGTATTCATATCATAGGAGGTTGTCGTATAATTGTACCGCTCTCCGCTTAAATCAATGGGGGATTCCCCTTCTTTGATCAAAAAGCAGATGCCGGCGTAATGGCCTGCGGTGACGGTAATCAGGTTGCCGTCCCGGCTGATTGAACCGGAAAAGGAAAAGTCCTCGCAATGGCCCTAAGAAATGATAAAATATGTCGCGCTTTCATAAAGCCTCCTTTCCCTTGAAAATCATCATTGAATAGAATTAATTTTCCGGAAAATAACACACGTTGGGGGGTGTTTCAAGGCGGAAAGCGTTGGAGGACAATGTTTGATGGTGCGATCATCTTTCATTCCCCCATTTGCTGACGGTCGGCGACGAATGCGATTTAAAGGTCCGGATCAATGTCTCGGGATTGTCCTGAATCAGAATCATGGACCGATGGGCCGGCTTGATAAATTGTTCGGCAACGGCGTGATCCAGAAATCCGATCAAGGCATCGTAATAGCCGCAGGTGTTCAGCAGGCCGCATGGCTTGTTGTGCATGCCCAGCTGCGCCCATGTGAGGATTTCAAAGAACTCTTCAAAGGTGCCCATTCCGCCGGGCATGGCGATGAAACCATCGGCCAGGTCCGCCATGAGCTGCTTCCGTTCATGCATGGAGCCCACGATCCGAAGATCGTCCAGCTCTTCATGGGTGACTTCTTTGTCCACAAGCAGCCGGGGCATGACCCCGATCACATCACCGCCTTCGGCAAGGATGGTATCGGCAAGCGTGCCCATGGTGCCCACCCTTGCACCGCCGTATACAAGGCCCAAATTATATTGGACCAGCATCCGTGCGGTTTCTTCTGCAGCATTCGTATATTCCGGTTGTCTGCCGGGGCTGGACCCGCAGAACACGCATATGCGTTTCATCATGATAATCCTTTGCAACGGTTTGCTGTTATTGGACGGCTTCGTAAAAAGTCCAATATCCACTTATGAATTTGGGTTGCGCTGCATCCCTCGTCACTGCGGCGTACGCCAAGTACGCCTCATTCCTCGGGAGTGATAGGGCTGCGCCGTATCTTGAACTTTTTACCTTGCCGTCCCCAATCCGACTTTTTACGGGACTATCGTTATTTGACTTCCAGGGAACTTAATCTGCCAATTTTACTTAAGTTTTCAGTTTATTGCCAGGTTTTTCAGTCTGCCGTAACAACTGAACAGCAACACGTGCTCAGCCCCTTGCAGCGCAGCCGAGCAGGAGCGGTTTTTTCGGAAGACGCGGGCAGACTGTCTGAGCAGACGAGGCTTAGCGCATCTGCACGACAAGACAGGCGAGTTTCTGCCCGCGCCGAAAAAACCGTTCCTGCGAGGGAAGCCGAAGGCCAAGCTGCGGGGCGCCCTTTCTTTTGCATACTTTTCTTTGGGCGAGCAAAGAAAAGTATGAATAAAAAAGTGGTTGCTTAAAGCAATTATGGTAAAAAAGTCGATCCAAGTCCACGTTACTTTCTGCAAAAACGCCGCACGTAGTGCTGGGCGCTTTTTACGAAGCCATTTTTTTCAATAAAGCATGGCTTTTTGACCCAAGTCAATGCTTAAGCGCAAAGATTGGTTAAAATGGAAATAAACGGGTCATTAGCGGCCGGCATAAGCTGCCGGCCGGAAAGGAGTCTTAAATGTTACGGAAACATGATTTGATGGAGGAAAACGGATTTTCGGAAAAAGGCCCCAGCAATTATGTGGTGCACGATTCGCCCTATTTCAAGGTGATTAATTTTAATTTCATGGCCGGTCAGACCCTGCCGATCCATTCCCATGATATCGAGGGACAACTGGCCATCAGCGTGATCGAGGGCAAGGGGCGGTTTCTGGGCAGGGACGAGACGGTGCTGCCCGCTAAACCCGGTGATGTTCTGATATCCGATATCAGCGAGCCCCACGGCATTGCTGCGGACACGGATATGCGGGTGGTGGTTACCATTGCGCCCCCCATTTAACCCGGATATTTCATGAAATTTTTTGAAAATCACTGCTTTATTTCATGAAATATCCGGGTCAGGTTGCCATCTTCTTTGGGCTTGAATTTTCCGGTTTATCATCGCACAATTTGACTGTTGCGGAATGCTTTAGGCCGGAATCAATCAAGATATGAAGGAGCGCTATGGGACGCGATCACCTGGTCCTGGGCGAGACCACCGATTTTATGACCGGTGAAACCATTACCGATACCCATGACGAGCGGGCGCGGCAATCCATCGCCCGACTGCTGGTCAATGAAAAGGGATATGACAAGACGGATATCGATACCCGGGTGATCATGCCCGTGTCTGTGGACGGGGATACGGGCAGGGTGCGGGTGGATTTTGTGGTGCGGGAAAACGGCCGGGCCGTGATGGTGGTGAATTTCGGCCCCGGCGATATTGTTTCCCGTCAGCGGCCGACCCTTGCTGTGGCCCGGCTGCTGGCAGACCACGTGATTCCCTGTGCGGTTATTACCAATGGCCAGGATGCCTATACCATGGATACGGCCACCGGAAAGGTGATCGGCAAAGGGCTTGCAGAAATTCCTGCCAGGCAGCAGATTCGTGAATGGATTGAAGGGCTCAGCCTCGAGCCGCTTTCGGAAGACCGGGCCGATAAGGAGCGGCGGATTCTGTTTTTCATGGAGGTTCTGGCCGAGCGGGAGTGTGATGATTTTACCTGCAATCGATGATGGCTTTTTTTTAAGGTGATATTTACATGGCAGACGTGGCATGGGAAAAAAAGAGCACGGTTTTTAAAAACGGTGAACGCACGGAACGGACGGATGCGTTGATTGTTGAGGAACCGCTTTCCATAAGGATCGGCGGACAGCCGTATGCGGTTGTCATGCGGACCCCCGGCAACGAACTGAATCATGCCGCAGGCTTCTGCCTGGCCGAGGGGCTGATCGATTCCCCCGGGGATATTGTAACGCTGGGATTCTGCACGGAAGACGATACCAATGTGGTGACCGTTACCCTGACCCCGGAGCGGGAAGCGGCGGTGGCGGGGCTGCTGTCGCGAAAAGGGTTTGTCAGCCAGACAAGTTGCGGCATATGCGGCAAGGAAGTGATCCGTGATATGCAGCAGGTGATTGCGCCGGCTGCGGATCGAACCGCGTTGAAGGCGAAGGATGTGGTAGCCTGCCTGGATATCCTCGAGTCCCGTCAAAACTTGTATGTCCGGACGCGCGGGGCGCATGCGGCCATGATTCTGGATGAAAACAGGGGGGTCATGGCCGTTGCCGAAGATGTGGGCCGGCATAATGCCCTGGATAAAGCAGTGGGGAAAGTGTTTCGGGCCGGGACCCTCGGATCGGCCCGCGCGGCGATGATGTCGTCCCGGCTCAGCTATGAACTGGTGCAGAAGGCCGGCAGGGCGGGGCTGGAGCTGTTGGTGGGAATGTCGAGTCCCACGGCATTGGCGGTTCAACTGGCCGAATCGGTGAATATCACCCTGGCGTGTATCCGTTCTTCGGAATTGACGGTGTTTTGTGGAGAACAGCGGATATTAGGGTTCGTCACAAAATAACTTGACCATTTGGCTTGTTCTTTTTCCCGTCTTCTTTGTTGCTTCGTCGGTCAAATAGCTTGCTATTCTCCCTCCTCGCGTCTCGAAGACGGAAAAAATTCCGGCGCCAAATTTGCCCAACTTATTTTGTGACGAACCCTTATAAAGCGTTGAGACGCCTCAGTATAGACGGGAGTCATGCCGGCGGAAGTTCAAAGATAAAGCGGCTGCCGCTCTGGCCGTCGCTTTCCACCCGGATTGTTCCGCCGTGGGCTTCCACCGCCAGTTTGCAGAAGGTCAGCCCCAGGCCGGTGGTGTAAAGGCGACCGTCGTTTTTCTTTTCCACCTGCATGAATTTATCGAAAATGGTGTCTCTGTATTCGGCGGGAACGCCGGGGCCGTTGTCCTTGACGAAAAAGGCCAGGCCCCCCTCATCCGTGGGATTGACACCCACTTCCACCGTCTCGCCGGCAGGCGAGTAGGAAATGGCGTTGGTGATAAGGTTCTGGAGCACCCGGAGCAGATAGGCGCTGTCGCCGGTGGCGGCGGGCAGTGTCTCCGTCGTCGGTATCACTTTCGTCAGGGTGACCTCTCTGGCCCGGGACATGCCCCACAGCCGTGATACGGCTTCCTTGACGACATCTTCGGCATCAATGCGGCTTTTCATCAGCTTGAGGCTGCCGTCCTCCATTCGGGCGATGTCCAGCAGGTCCGATATCATCCGGAAAAGCGTATCGCATCCGCTCTGGGCGGTTTCCACGTATTCAAGGTTTTCTTCGTCCTGGATCGTGTAGGTCATGATATCCAGGTTGGCGATAATTTCGGAAATCGGGCCCTTGAGGTCATGAATGAGCATGTTGAACAGCTCGGTTTTCATTCTTTCCAGTTTTTTAAGCTGCCGGTTTTTGGTTTTAAGGGCGTCCTTGGTTTTTCTCAGGGAGTCGTTGAGCCGGTTGTTCTGAATGGCGCTGATCATGGACCCGGCAATATGCAGCAGCATTTCCTGCTCCTGGGAGGAGAACCTGTCGGTGTCCACCTTTTCGGTGACGCTGATAACACCGATGGGCTTATCCCCGTCGCGCACCGGTACGATGAGAAAGGCGGATTTTTTATACTCCCGATGGCCTTTTTTGATGTCATTCCGGTCGGTTTCTTCGTTCATGTATAGCAGCTTATTATTGTTGATCACCCAGGCGGCGGGGGACCCCCCCTCCAGGGGCTGAGTGATGCCCTCGATGCCTTCCTTGGTCGATGCGGCCACCTCCAGTTTTTTCCGTCCTTTCAGCAGCATGATGGAGCCGCTTTCCGTATTCATGCAGGTGGTTACTTCGTGAAGAATGGCCTTGAGCTTATCCGTGAAATCGGTTTTCCGATCGTTGGATATTTCCGAAATCCGAATCAATGCATTGAGGATGGTTTCGCAATTTTCCATGGGCGACATGGGGGTCTCCTTTGATATGACACTAGTGTCATGTCAATCGTCAAATGTTACTAAAATCCGGGTGGAAGGCTGAAGCCTTCCGCTACATGTGCATCCGTATGCCGCCATCGGCAAGTGTAGCGGAAGCCTTCAGGCTTCCAGGTTTCATGTGGCAAAAACGGCATTTCTCTGTTGACAAGGCACTAGACGATTTCCCGAAGCATCTCCTTGGCCTCGGCGTTCTCCGGCTGTATTTTCAGGATTTCCTTTAAGTATTTTTCCGCCCGGATGCTTTTGTTCAGGGAAAGGTAGCTTTTTGCCAGCAGCATTTTGGTGTCCTGGTTTTCCTTGTCCAGGCGGTCGGCCTCGGTGAGATATCCCACGGCCTTTTCCGGTTCATTGTTTTTCATCAGGCAGATGCCGGTGTTGATCATCAAATCGCTCCGCTGTCTGTCTTTGCGCAGGATTGCATCATAAAGGCTGGCGGCATATTCATAGAACCCTTCAGTCATGCAGTAGTCGGCGGCCTCTTGCCGAAGGGCGCTGGGATTGTCCGTGATGGCGAACGCGTTTTCAAAAACCTTTTTGGCTTTATCAAACTCTTTTTTCTGCACCAGGACCTTGCCGAAGCTGACGGCGCGATTGACATGGCGGGGGCTCACGGTCATGGCCTTTTCGTAATACAGCATGGCGTTATCGGTATCGTCCATGCGAGTGTACAGATCTCCCAGCCGGTGCAGGGCAACGGCATCGATTTCGTTCATGCCCACGGCCCGTAGAAGGCATTTTTCAGCTTCTTTGAGTTTCCCTTTTTTTATATAAAAATAGCCGATTTCCCGGAACGGCCGGGATGAAGAGGGCTCCACTTCGGCGGCCCGGAATGCTTCCTTGAGGGCGCCGTCCAGATCCCCGTTGTCCTCCAGCCGCTTGGCTTCCTTCAGGTGGTACACCATGGGCGGCGGATTGTTGGCCTTTTCCACAACCTTGTCCAGTTTGTCGCCCAGGGATTTGACCGTCAGGGGTTTGAGGATGTAGGCATCGATATCCGTTTCCGCGGCCTCGGCCACGATTTCCCGGTTGGCTTCGGCCGTTACCATGACGATGGGCAGGTCCCGGAGTTCCCGGTCCTCGCGGATGCGCGACAGGAGTTCCACCCCGTTCATGACGGGCATGTTCCAGTCTATGATGGCCAGGTCAATGGGCTCCCGCTGCAGGGTGTTCCAGGCTTCCTTGCCGTTGTTGGCGTAACGGAATTCCTTTCCGTAGCCCAAGACTTTCAGCATTGCCCGAACGGATTTGATCATGTTTTCCATGTCATCAACGATCAGGACCTTCATTGCGTGAATATCGATCATGCTTTCCCCGATGGTTTATTGTTTTGTCAACATATAAGTTGTCTGTTGTCCTGAAAACACCAAACAGTTTTTATGTGAAATGCGGGTAAATAGTGTTGATTGAAAGGTATGGGGCCTGCGTTGACCACTGGGGGTAACCGCCGGCAATAATTCGCTTGAACGCAGGCATTTTCAATTATATTAAATATTATACGCCTGATTGTGTTTAATGTCAATAGACCCCATTACTCCACGCGCGGCGTTTTTGCAGGAAGTCGTAACTGTTCAAAGCCTGGTTGGGATAATCCAAATCGAAATCGGGATCGCTATCGGGATCGAAGAGATATGTCGCTTGGACACGAGAAACTGGATGTCTATGCTTGAGTGTGCGGCGATTCAAGATTTGCTGGTTGTCGGCAAGGCGCTGGACAAGATGGAAAGCCGTAAGCGAAAGGATGAACTCAACCGGATGGCCGCGATGCTCAGCCGTCTCGGCGGAAGAAGCTGCCAAGTTCGAGAGGATCAAGCGGCCTACAGCGTAGATTCCGATCCCGATAGCGATTTCGATTCCGAAGAAAGAAAATCCCAATAAACGGATGCACTGGACGCTCATTCTTAGCGCAAATGATCCTGAGCGTTCTCCTGGCCAGATCAGCGAATATCACACCAACGACAGAACGGATGCCCATCGGTCGTATTCGGTGGCGTGGGGCAGCCCTCTTGCCTTTAATGTTTCGATGACGGCGGGTTCATTAAACCGCAGGGTGGGGTTGATCCGGAACTCGTCCGCCAGCGTGGAAACCACGTGGCCGGGATCATAGGTTTTCCGGAAGGTATCGATATGCGGGTTATCCGGTTCAACGGTTTTGGCGGTGTCCATGTACTCTTCCACATAATCGTGGCCCGGGTAAATGACGGTTTCCGGCGACAGCGCCATGAGCTGTTTGATGGATTTCAAAAATCCTTCAGGATCGCCGGTAAAGCAGCGCCCCACCTTGCCGATGAACAGGGTGTCCCCGGAGACGAGGATGTGGTCAAAATGAAAAACAATGGAATCCGCCGAATGGCCCGGTGTGTGGTAGACGTGGATGGGGTGCCCCGCCAGTTCAATGCCGCCTTTTTTAATAAGGGTCTGAATATCGAGGTGTTTTGCGCCGGTCTGACGGGCCAGGGGCGCATTGCCCACGGTGTGGTCCGGATGGGTGTGGGTGTTGAGCACATGGGTCAGTGACAGGTCGTTTTGATTCAGAAATTCGATGATGGCGTCCGTAGCCCCCCCGTCGATGGCAATGGCGGCGCTGCCCTCATATACCAGATAGCCGAGATTGTCGGCACCATACCGGAATTGTTTGATCTCCATGGTTTTCCTCCTTTTTCCCTTTCAAGTTTTCAGGGTTTATGGTAGTGATTAACCATCAGTGGACATCACTAAATATTAAACGGATGGCTTGATTTTCAAGGTGTTATGGTAAAACACCGGAAGAACGGCAATCATCATAAACGGGATGTATCTGTTTGACAATGAAAATTCTTTTAACCAATGACGATGGCATTCAGGCAGAAGGATTGCTTGCCCTGTACCGGGCCATGGCCCCGGGCAATCAGGTGGTGGTGGCGGCGCCGGATGGGGAGCGCAGCGCAGTGGGGCATGGCATCACGCTGAATCGCCCCCTGCGGGCGACCGCCCGGCAATATGAAGACGGGAGCCAATGGCATGCCGTTGACGGTACGCCGGCCGATTGTGTCAAGCTGGGGATGCTGGAACTGTTTAACGCCAAACCGGACCTGGTGATTTCCGGGATTAATGCCGGGGTGAACGACGGGCCGTATATTAATTATTCCGGCACGGTGGCCGCCGCCAGGGAGGCATGCCTGTACGGGGTCCCCGCCATTGCCGTCTCCATGCCCGGCATGCATCCGGCCAATTTTGATGAAGGGGCGACGTTCATCCGCACCATGTCGGAACGGATGTTCGGGTTCAATCTTTCCCCCCATACGGTGCTGAACGTGAACATTCCGGATTTGCCCGGTGATGAGATCGCGGGGGTTGATTTCTGCAGCCAGGATGTAACCATGCCCGGCGACTGGGTGGTGAAGCGGGAAGACCCCAGGGGCAAGACTTACTACTGGTATGGCTACGAACCCCCGGCCGTGATTGAAAACCAGGACAGCGACCGGGCCGCCTTGAAGCGGAACTGTATTTCAATAACGCCGGTGCGGTGCGACATGACCGATTATGAGATGCTGGAGCGGCTCAGGCAATTGGCGCCCGCATGGGACGGGTAAGGTTATGGGAAAGGTATTTATTTCAGATTTTCAAACCGGGGATTCGGTGGAAGGGGTGTTTGCCCTGTCCGGCCGGACCACGGCCAGGAAAAAAGACGGCAGCCCGTTTCTGCGGCTTGTGTTGGCGGATCGGACCGGCAGCATCAATGCCGTGGTGTGGGATGACGTGGAGCAAGCGGAGCAGGTAACGGCATCGAACCCTTTTGTGTATGTGAAAGGGGATGTGTCCCAATACCGCGACGCCCATCAGCTCACCGTCAAGGCGATTGCGGCCCGTGACACGGAAAGCGTGGACCCGGCTGATTTTCTCCCGGTGACGGCCCAGGATGTGAACGCCATGTTCCGGCGCATTCTTGCCATTACCCGGGAGATGCAATCCGGGCACCTGAAGGCGCTGATGGAACAGTTCTGGACCGATGATGCGTTTGTGGAAGAAAAATTCAAGCGGTCCCCGGCCGCCAAGATGATGCACCATGCCTATCTGGGCGGCCTTCTGGAACATACCCTGGCTGTGGCGGAACTGGCGCTGGTGGTGGCGGACCGGTACACCGATAAACTGGACCGGGATATGCTGGTGGCCGGGGCGATTCTTCACGATATCGGCAAGGCAAGAGAGTTTGTCTATGATTACCGCATAGACTATTCCGATGAGGGGCGGCTGCTTGGCCACATTGCCATTGGCATGATGATGGTGAACGAGAAACTGGCCCTGTTGCCTGAGTTCCCGCCTGACAAGGGCCTGCTGATAAAACACATGATTGCCAGCCATCACGGCAGCCGGGATCTGGGCTCGCCGGAGCCGCCCAAGACGCTGGAGGCGCTGGTGCTCAATCATATCGATGAGATGGATTCCAAGGTAACGGGAATCGGCGATTTTATGGCCGGTCATGATGCCGGCCAGCCCTGGACGGGGTTTCACCGGCCCATGGAGCGGTTTTTCTATATCGGCGGCGGGAAAGCGGACACAGATGTTCATCACACTTGAAGGCATTGAAGGGGCGGGAAAGACCACCCAGGTGCCCCATATTGTTGAATTCATGGAAGCCCGCGGCTACTTGTGCGTGGTCACCCGGGAACCGGGCGGGACGGCGCTGGGAGCAAAGATACGGAAACTGCTGCTGGATCCGGCTCATCATGACATGGTGCCGGCGGCGGAATTGTATCTCTATGCCGCGGACAGGGCCCAGCATGTGGGCACCTGTATACTGCCGGCCCTGAGGGCGGATAAAATCGTGGTATGCGACCGGTTTTTTGATGCTACGGAAGCCTATCAGGGACATGCCCGGGGCCTTGACATGAATCTGATCAATCGCCTCAATCCGGCCAGCGGGCCGGAGCAAATCCGGCCGGACCTGACGTTTCTGTTTGACCTGTCACCGGAGACGGGGTTGCGACGGGCATGGCGGCGGATCGAGGAAAACGGAAAGGACGCGGCGGACTGCCGGTTTGAAAACGAGGCCGTCACTTTTCACCAACGGGTCCGGGAGGGGTATCTGGCCATTGCCAGGCGGGAGCCGGACCGGTTTGTGCTGGTGGATGCGGAGCAGGCCGTGGCCGATGTCCGCCTTCAGGTCGAAGCCGGACTGGAAGGGTTTCTGGCAAAGAAAGACGGCTAGTGTCATGTCAACAGAGAATTGTCATTTATGCCTCCTCGAACCTGGAAGCCTGAAGGCTTCCGCTACACTTGCCGATGGCGGCATAAGAATGCACATGTAGCGGAAGGCTTTAGCCTTCCACCAGGATTTTAGTGACACATGACGATTGACATGACACTAGCGAAAAAAAACTGATAAATCCGTAAAAAGATCAATACATTTATGCGTACAATTCTGGACCATATCGGCAATACACCGGTTGTTGAAATACGGCACATCTGCCAAAAACCGGGAGTGAAGATTCTGGCCAAGCTGGAGTACATGAACCCCGGCGGATCAATCAAGGACAGGGCCGCGTCTTATATGATCGCCGAAGGCGAGAAATCCGGAGAGCTCACAAAGGATAAGATCGTGCTGGAGGCCACCAGCGGTAACACGGGCATCGGGCTGGCCCTGGTCTGCGCGGTCAGGGGCTATCGGCTCATGCTGACCATGTCCGAGCGGGCCAGCGAAGAGCGGAAAGTGATTCTCAAGGCCCGGGGCGCCGAGATTCTGCTCACGCCCGGCCACCTGGGCACGGACGGGGCCATTGAAGAGGTATACCGGCTGGGCCGGGAATATCCGGACAAGTATTTTATCACGGACCAGTTCAATAACGAGGCCAACTGGAGGGCTCATTATTACGGCACGGCCGAAGAGATATGGCGGCAGACCGACGGCCTGGTGAACGTGGTGGTGGCCACCCTGGGGACCAGCGGCACGGCCATGGGCATCTCCAGGCGGCTGAAGGAATTGGATCCTGCGGTAAGGATCGTGGGCGTGGAGCCGTTTCTCGGGCATAAAATTCAGGGGCTCAAGAACATGAAAGAGTCCTATGTGCCGGAGATTTTTCAGCGAAAGATCCTGGATGACAAGCCCAATATCGAGGACGAGACGGCTTTTGAAATGACCCGGCGCCTGGCCCGGGAAGAGGGGCTGTTCGTGGGTATGAGCAGCGGTGCGGCCATGGCCGTGGCATGCGAGGAGGCCGAAAAGCTGGACCAGGGGACCGTGGTGGTGATTTTCCCGGACAGCGGGGAACGCTATCTGAGCACGAACCTGTTTACGGTACGGGATACCATTGAATTGAGGGTGTTTAATACCATTACCCGCCAAAAAGAGGTGTTTGAACCGCTGGTGTCGGGCAAGGTTTCCATATATTCCTGCGGCCCCACGGCCTGCGGTCGGATGGGCCTGGGCCAGTGCCGGCGCATGGTATTTGCCGATGTGCTTTCCCGGTATTTGACATACCGGGGGTTTGACGTGAACCATATCGTGAACATCACCGATTTTGACGATAAGACCATCGACGGGGCGGAAAAGGCGGGACTTGATCTGGCTGCGTTCACCGGCGCCCATATCGATCAGATCAAGCAGGACCTTGCCGAACTGGGGGTCAGGCCGGCCAATGCCTATCCGCTCACCAGTGAAGAGCTGCCCGAAATGACGGCCATGGCCGAGAAGCTGGTGGATGCGGGCGCGGCGTATGAGAAACTGCGGTCCGTGTATTTTGATATTTCCAGCATGGATGCTTACGGCAGCCTTTCCAACGTGGATACGGAAAAGATCCGCCTGGGGTCCACCGTGGACCTGGATGAATATGAAAAGGACAATCCCCGTGATTTCACCCTGCTGAAACGGGCCCGGCTGCGCGAACTCAAGAGGGGACTGTATGTGAAAACCCGTTGGGGAAACGTGCGGCCGTCGCTTCACATTCAATGTGCGGCCATGTCCAAGAAGTACCTGGGCGAGCAGTTTGATATCCATACGGGTAGCCGGGACCTGATGTTTCCCCATCATGAAAACGAGATCGCCATTGCCCGGGCCGCCTCCGGAAAGGCGCCAGCCCGGTACTGGGTGCATTGCGAGAGTGTGCTGGCCGCGGACAGTGAAGATCACTGGAAAACCGCCCGGATGAGCCTGGAAGACACACAAAACATGGAGTTTACGGGCCGGGAAATCCGATACTGGCTGATTGCCGGGCATTATCGAAAACCGGTTTCCTTTTCAAAAGAGCGCGTGAAAAAAGCCACCGCCGCCCTGGAACGCCTGGACAATTGCGTCCGGACCCTGTCGGTGCTGGAGCAGAAGCAGGCGGGTGTTTCGGCGGCCGCCGAAGAGGAATCCCGACAGGCTTTTGATCAGTTGCTGTATGATATCCGCCAGGGGTTTGTTGATGCCATGGATGATGATCTGAACCTGTCCGCCGCCCTGGCCAGCGTATTTAAAAATGTAAAAACAGTGAACAGCATGATCGGGGAGGGGACCATCGACGCCGCCCGGGCCCAAAAAGTGCTGGAAGCCTTTGAGGGGATTGACAGTGTACTTAAGGTGTTTAATTTTAAGCCGGCAGGTTTGACGACCTCTTCGGAAGTCCGGAAGCTGATTCAAGAACGGGAACAGGCCCGGCAGAAAAAAGACTGGGAGCGGGCTGATCGCATCCGGGACGAACTGCACGCCATGGGAGTGGAAGTGGTTGACGGCAAGATTGAATAGCTTTCCAATAAACTGAAAAATTGAAAAAGATATCTGTGTTCGATGTTTTACGAGTGTGGCAGAAATAAAGGACAACAAGCAATGAAACCCGTATATTTCCCGTTTACATTTATCGATAAGATTACGGCCTGTCGGGCCGCTGCCCTGTGGCCCGGCCTCCGGGTGTACCTGCCCTCGGAAATGCCGCTGCCTGAAGCCATGCGGTTACAGGTGGATAAGGGGCTTATTGAACCGATCGTGCCCGTTGAAGAAGACAGCCGGGCCGTGGAGGCCATCTATAAGGCCTATTGCCAGTGGAAAGAGGCCACCACCGGTGCGGATGTTTCTTTTTTAAAAATTCCGGAGGAGGGCGGGATACCGTTTTTCGACGAGGCTGCGGTCTCCTATCTTCGGGATACAATTGTCCGTTATGAGCCCGGGGCGGGGGATGTGTCCGCACGCCTTGCCGGCAAGGCCATGGATAAGGGTCTGCCGCCGGATATGGCGGCTCGTGTTTTTCTCCGGATCACGGCCGATTATGACGCCCAGGCCACGGCGGTTTCCGAAACCATTGATACTCTGGCGGATAAGGAGCGGGCCATGTTCGAGGCGCTTAAAGGCAATGACGAGGCCCTGTTCGGAAAGGGCCGCAAACCGGGCGTACCGGGTATGGGTTCCAATGAAGAACCCAATACCGGAGACGATCCCGGGCTTATGATGACCGGCGCGCGGGTTCGGGCCTGGGCGCGGCTGGCCGCGCTGGCCCCCGATCAAGGCGGTTTATGTCTCACCAACAGCCGGGCGGTTTTTGATTACATCATCGACAGGGTGGATACGGATAATCGTGGTAAACTGCTGTTTATCGGTGACCGGCTCGCCGATTGCGACGCCACCGCCCAGGCTGATCCGGTTGTTGGGCACTGGTGCCGGTCATTTTCATCCGGTATTGCCAATCTCTGCACCGCCGGTGATGTCGAAGAGGCGGTATCGGATATGCCCGATGCGCCCCCGGCCGGCATAGATGCCGCCGGCATGGCCATATCTGTATACGTGATGCCGGATACCCCCTTGCCGGTATTTTTATCCAACTGCGCCGGAGAACCACTGAAAACCGGCGGGATGCCGGAACAACGCGCCGGAAAAAACATTGTCGTTATCTGCCTGACCTGATGCATCAAGCATGGGGGATTGTTTCTGGAAAAGGTGAAATTTTAAAAAAGGTCGGGTAAACCCTTGACTTTGCTCCCCGACGTGGTATAGAAAATTTTTGGGTTTTACGTGTGGAATGGTCCCGGCGATGGGATTGGATCTATAAACCATATTTCGGTGTAATTTTATCAAAAAGGAGGCTGTAAAATGGGTTGGAATGTAGCTGTTGACGAAGAGAAATGTACGGGCTGTGAAGAATGTGTGGACAACTGCCCCGTGGAAGTATTTGAAATCGTGGATGGGAAATCTTCGCCGGTGAACGCGGAAGAATGCCTGGGCTGTGAGACCTGCGTAGAGGTTTGCGAGGAAGACGCCATTACGGTTGAAGAAGTGTAGTATCTTTGCTGAGATTTTTAGCGTTTAACAAATTCCCGGTTTTGGGGGGTTCCCATACCGGGAATTTTGTTTTGGCGGCTATCATCCATGATGGTCTCGTAAAAAGCTTTTTACGAAGCCTTCATCCATAGGAAGATAAAGAGGACATTGACAGATGATAAATGCGGTTGATCCGTCATTCCCTGAGATGGCCCTGGTGCGGCAGCAGCTCTGCCATGCGCCCGTAAAAGATGTGGCCGGGGCAGTATCGGCGGCGCTTGCCGGTTCAGAGTCGCTTTCAAGGGCCTCCGCCGGGGCCAGTGTTGCCGTTGCCGTGGGCAGCCGGGGCATCCATGCCATCGACACCATTGTCCGCACCTGTGTGGACGGGTTGAAGGATAAGGGGTTGAACCCCTTAATCGTTCCCGCAATGGGCAGCCACGGCGGGGCCACGCCGGAAGGCCAGACCGCGGTGCTGGCCGGCTACGGCATCACAGAGTCCGCCATGGGGGCGCCCATTGTTGCGGACATGGAAACCGACAGCGTCGGCACCCTTTCCTGCGGAATGGACGTGTTTTTTTCCCGGGCCGCTCTTGCCGCTGACTGGATTCTCCCCGTCAACCGGATCAAGCCGCACACCAAGTTTACCGGTCCCATTGAGAGCGGCCTTGCCAAAATGCTGGCCGTGGGAGCAGGCAAGGCGGACGGTGCCGCTGAAATCCACCGGTATGCGGTGAATCATACCTTTGCCGTTATCGAAGCGGCGGCCGCGATGATTCTTGGAAAATGCCCGGTTCTCTGCGGGCTGGGAATTCTTGAGGATGGATACGGCAACACCGCCCGGGTTGCGGCGGTGTCACCAGAAACGCTGCTGGCCGATGAAAAGGTGCTTCTGGCAAAGGCTTATGAAATGCTGCCGCGCATTGCCTTTGATCATGTGGATATACTGGTGGTGGATCGTATCGGCAAGGATATCAGCGGGATCGGGATGGACTCCAATGTGACCGGCCGTCACCGGGATATTACCGGGAATTTCTATATCCATCCCCATGTGAAACGGATTTTTGTGCGGGACCTTTCCCCCGGCTCGGCGGGCAATGCCAACGGCATCGGGCTGGCCGATTTTACCACCAACCGCCTGGCCTGTTCCGTGGACCGGGAAAAAACATTCAAGAACGCCCTGATCGCCATCTCTCCGGAAAAGGCGGCCATGCCCATGGCCTTCGAATGCGACCGGGATGCCCTTATTGCCTGTGCCCGGAGCTGCGGTCTTCCAGGATTGGCAGACGCCCGTATCATAAGGATTCAGAGCACCGCGCACCTGGAACGGTTTTTTGTGTCACGAGCCTTTGAAGCGGAACTGGCTGCAGCGGTGAACGTCTCGATGGAAACACAGTGGGTACCCCTCCGGTTTGACGAAGATGGAAATTTTGCCGATTTCTTCAGTCAATAAAACCTGGTCCTCTGGGTCAGGTCAGAGATAAAAGGCTACGCCGGTAAGGCGCAAAGCACGAAATTCGAAATTAGAAACAAATCCGAATATCAAATGCTCCAATGATCGAAACACAGACACTTGCAATCAGTTGTTTTGAAAATTCAGCGTCGTTGTCCACCCAGACGCAACCAGCAGGGGGCTGAATGCAATATTTAAAAGTCGATACCGCTTTGGGTATCTGCATGATCGAATATCAGGCTATGCCCCCGCTTGTTAATCGAATAAGGCTGCCCGGCACGGGGAAGGGCGCGAATTGTTCACTTTCGGTGCGGGGCAGTGGTCAGGCCGATGAACAGGTTGATGAAAAGGTCCCCCGTGAAATCCTTGAGATTGCCGAATCCCTGCGGCGGTATTTTGCCCATGGTGAGACACCGGCCGTGCCATGGGCCTGTCTGAATATGGCCCAGCTCACCCCCAACCAGCGGCAATTGTTGCGGGAAGTGGCGAAGATACCCGGGGGAACAGTTCAAACCTACGGCGCCGTGGCCCGGCTGGCAGGTTTTTCGGGAGCGGCGCGGTTTGCGGGCAATGCGCTTGCAAAAAATCCCTTTCCCGTGCTGATCCCCTGCCACCGGGTCATCCGTGCCGACGGCGATATCGGGGGCTTCGGCGGCGGCAGGGCCATGAAGCAGAAGATGATTGATCTTGAAAAGGCTTAGCCCGAGATCCCCGTTATTTCCCCGGACCGGTATTTTCTGACCAGGTCCTTGTATGTATCGATGGCCAGTCGGTTGAATGTCAGCTCCTGGTCGGTCAGCTGGCGTACAACCCTGGCCGGCGATCCGACAATCAGTGACTGCGGGGCAAAGGACTGGTTGTAGGGGATAAAGGCGTTGGCGCCCACAATGCTTTGTTCCCCGATGTCAGCGCCCGACATGACCGTCGCGTTCATGCCGATCATGGCATCCGCCCCGATGCGGCAGGCCCGGATCACTGCACCGTGTCCGATGGTGACCCGGCCGGCGATGATCACCGCTGCATCGAGATCGCTGTGAATCACGGCATTGTCTTGTATATTGGTGTCAACGCCGATTTCAATGGGGCCTTCATCAGCCCTGAGCACGGCGTTGAACCAGATGCTGGCCCCTTCGGCGATACGCACATCCCCGTATATCCGGGCCCCTTCGGCGACAAATACCGATTCATGGATCTTTATCGGATGCACCCGTTTGTTTTCTGCCTGACTCATGGCATTCCCCCCTGCGGAAAGGTAAGGGTTCGTCACAAAATAACTTGACCATTTGGCTTGTTCTTTTTCCCGTCTTCTTTGTTGCTTCGTCGGTCAAATAGCTTGCTATTCTCCCTCCTCGCGTCTCGAAGACGGAAAAAATTCCGGCGCCAAATTTGCCCAACTTATTTTGTGACGAACCCTAAACGGCCGGCACGGATTTCCAGGGCATTTAATGTGATTATTCATCCCGTTTTGTTCATCATGGCCTCGACCTTGTCCAGAACATCCGTTATGGTTTTGGCATTAACGGGTTTTTTGATAAAGGTGAAGGCACCTTTGTCAATCACACTTTTTATGACCCTGGTCTGGGTGTTGGACGAAATCGTTGCGATTCTGGCGGATTGATCGATTTTTTTGATTTCTTCAATGGCCTGCCGGCCGTCCATATCCGGCATGGTGAGATCCATAAGCACCAGATCCGGCCTGAGGGATTGGTATTTTTCAACCGCGTCCCTTCCGTCTGATGCTTCAAAGAACTCATGCCCTTTGTGGGAAGCTGGAATGGAGGCCCGGATCATTTTCCGCGCGATGGATGAATCATCAACAATAAGAATCTTCATTCAATAGTCCTGATTTTACTGTCGTAATCGGTTAATGCCAGCGGTTTAATGTTAACAAACAGCAACCCCTGGAAAGGGTATGCCGGTACTCTTACACCTTTTCAAGATCAATTATTGTACTGCATTTTGCCTGATATGTAAAGCGTCAATCATCGGTGCACGCAGGCGTGAGCTTGAAATACCGGGCGTTCTGGCCCCAATAACCGACGGCCGTTTTCAGACTACCGGCCATAATAAGCAATCAGGGACGCCTTTGCAACGGCATGCTGGTTGAGCATGAACCAGACCATTGCCGATGCCGAGGAATACAACCAGCGCCAGTATTAAAATAATTCTGTTCATTTCTTTGCTCCTTTCCTTGACGGCTTCGTAAAAAGTCCAATATCTGCGTTGCGCTGCACCCCTCGTCACTGCGGCGTACGCCAAGTACGCCTCATTCCTCGGGATTTGCGCGCCTTGATCTTGAACTTTTTACTTTGCCGTCCCAATTTCGACTTTTTACGAGACCATCTTCCTTGATATTAATCAAAAAATTTCATGAAATGCCCGGGCTTATTATTCCCCCTCTTTCAGGAAAAGCTCCATGTATTCGCGTTTGGTGAGGTGGGTTTTGAGAAGCCGGTTGATGAGGTTGTAGATTTCTTCAAGCTCGGCATCGGACAATTTTTTGACCAGGTGCTGGATCATGGCGTCATCGGAAAATTTCTGGAGATAGAAGATGATGGTCTCTTCATCCGTCTCTCTGTCCAGGCCGAAAGCGCCTATGCCCTCATAATTGTGAATGAAGTTATGGGTGTGTGTCATCCGTGTCCCTCCGTAAGAGCGTTGGGGTCATGGTTTCTAATGGAAGATGCCACAAATGCCGGAAAAAGGCAACAATTGCAAAAGGGGCTTGACAAGGATGAAGGGGGGTACCTATAATACGATTATGACTGAGCGTTCGGTCGGTTAAATTTCAGTTGGGTTCCAGCGCTGCCCCTGGAGCCGGGAAAAGATTCGGCAACCGTACCAGGAGGGGAAATGGAAAAGATGACGAATGGCGGGCAGGATGTGCCCACCCAGGTAAAGAACCGGGAGCTGGTGACAAAACGGCGGCGGCAGATTGTGGATGCGTCGGTGTCGCTTTTTATCAAAAACGGATTTCATAAGACCACCACCCGTCAGATTGCCCGGGCCGCCGGGTTTTCCATCGGGAACCTGTATGAGTATGTGGCCACCAAGGAGGATATTCTCTATCTGGTATGCGATGCCATTCATGCGGAGATGGAGGCCAACGTGGATGCGGTGCTGTCTGGTTCGGCCATGGGGCTGGATGCGCTCCGCGATGCAGTGCGGGGGTATTTTACGGCGTGCGACAAGATGAGCGATCCCATCGTGCTGATCTATCAGGTCACCCAGTTTCTGCCGAAAAAGTGGATGCGCCGGGTGCTGGAGAATGAAATCCGGGTGACGGATATTTTCCGGAAACTGCTGAAGGAAATCGTGGACCGCGAAGCCATTTCCGGGGTGGACGACCGGCGGATCGATCTGGCGGCCCATAACATTGCGGTGTTGGGCCATGCATGGGCGTTCCGGCGGTGGTTTTATGAAAAAAATTATTCTCTGGACGAATATATTGATTTTCAGACGCAAAACATTCTCGGCGCGTTTACCGGCGCAGAAAGGCAAGGCTGATGCAGAAGAACGATATTTACCATCCCCGGCACCCCATTCGCGTCGTAACAGCGGCATCGCTGTTTGACGGACACGATGCTGCCATTAATATCATGCGGCGGATTCTCCAGGACACGGGCATCGAGGTCATTCACCTGGGACACAACCGGTCGGCCCGGGAGATCGTCAGGGCGGCCGTGGAAGAGGATGCCCATGGCATAGCCGTGTCCAGCTATCAGGGCGGCCACATGGCGTTTTTTAAATATATTATCGACCTACTAGGCGACTTCGACTGTCCTCACATCAAAGTATTCGGCGGCGGCGGCGGTGTGATCGTGCCGGCTGAGATTGCGGAACTGGAGAACTATGGCGTGGCCAGAATTTATTCTCCGTCGGACGGCGCAGAGATGGGCCTCCAGGGGATCATCAATCATATGGCCGAACAGCTCGACTTTTCTCCTCTGGATATACGGCGGGTGGATGCGGAGACCCTTGACGTGGCGCAGCCTTACACCGTGGCGAACCTGATCTCCCAGCTGCGGGAAACCGCCGGGCATATCGCCGATGAACCGAGCCCGCTCTGGGCATCCGTTTCCGAAAAAGCGGCCGGACGCACCGTGCCCGTTGTGGGCGTTACCGGAACCGGCGGGGCAGGCAAGTCTTCACTGGTGGATGAGCTTATTCTGCGGTTTTTGATGGATGGCCAGGATATCCGGATCGGGGTGGTCTGTGTGGACCCTTCGCGCCGAAAAACCGGCGGGGCCCTGCTGGGTGACCGGATCCGCATGAACACAACGGACAGCCCACGGGTGTATATGCGAAGCCTGGCAACCAGGCTCGCCAACACGGAGATACCGGCGGAGCTGCCGGGTGTTATTGATACGGTAAAGGCGTCGGGCGTTGACCTGGTGGTGGTGGAAACGGCAGGGATCGGGCAGGGGGATTCGCGGATATTCAATCTTGTTGACCTGACCGTTTACGTGATGACCTGTGATTTCGGTGCGCCTTCCCAGCTGGAAAAAATCGACATGCTCGATTATGCCGATTTGATTGTGGTGAACAAGTATGAAAAACAGGGGGCCGAGGACGCCCTGGCCGATGTGCAGAAGCAGGTGCAACGAAACCGCAGGGCCTGGGATTCGGAGCTGGAAGATATGCCTGTATTCGGGACCATCGCGGCCGCATATAACGACCGTGGGGTAACCGCCCTTTATCATGCCCTGCTGGAAAGCGTGTTCGAAAAGACCGGTGCCTGCTTTAAGACGCGCCTGCCCAGGCCGTCCGCGGCGGTCTCCGAGACCCGGACGCGCCTTATCCCTGCGGAGCGGGTGCGGTACCTGTCTGAAATTGCAGATACCGTAAGATACTATCATCGGGTAACAGCCGATCAGGGTACTGCCCTTCGGGCGGAATGGCACCTGGCGGAGGCCGGCCAGGCGATGACCGATGTCGGTGAGACGGCAGCGGCCGGCGCACTGGCAGACCGGCAAAAGGCTGCCGGTGACGCCATCACTGCTGAGACCCGTGCCCTTCTGGCCCAGTGGGATGAGATTGCCGCCGCCTGCCGCAAAGAGACCTTTGAATACACCGTCCGCGGGAAAACGGTGCGGGCGCCCATGTACACCCGTTCCCTGTCGGACCTTGCCATACCGCGAATCGCTCTTCCTGATTATGCCGATCCCGGGGATATCTACAAATGGTTGCGACGGGAGAATATTCCGGGCCGGTTTCCCTTTACCGCCGGGGTGTTCCCGTTGCGGCGGACAAACGAGGCGCCCACCCGTATGTTTGCCGGCGAAGGCGGACCGGAACGGACAAACCGGCGGTTCAAGTTACTGTCTTCAGATTCGGAAGCCAAGCGGCTTTCCACTGCCTTTGATTCGGTGACCCTTTACGGGTGCGACCCGGATACGACCCCGGACGTGTTGGGCAAGGTGGGCACGGCCGGGGTGAGTATCTGCACGCTGGATGATGTCCGTGATCTGTACGCAGGCTTCGACCTGTGCGCCCCCAATACCTCGGTGTCCATGACCATCAACGGTCCTGCGCCGGTGATGCTCGCCATGTTTTTTAACACCGCCATTGACCAGCAGGTTGCGTCATTCGAGGCGGAAAAGAAGCGGCCGCCGGATACCGGTGAATATGCGGCCCTGCGGGCGGATGTGCTCTCCCGGGTCCGGGGCACGGTGCAGGCGGATATTCTCAAGGAGGACCAGGGGCAGAATACCTGCATCTTTTCCATCGAGTTCGCCCTGAAGATGATGGGCGATATTCAGGCATTTTTTATTGAAAACGACATCCGTAATTTTTACTCGGTGTCCATTTCCGGGTATCATATCGCCGAGGCCGGGGCCAATCCAATTACCCAGCTGGCATTCACGCTTGCCAACGGCTTTACTTATCTGGAATATTATCGGGCACAGGGAATGGACGTGGACCGGTTTGCGCCCAGTTTTTCCTTTTTCTTTTCAAACGGTATGGACCCGGAGTATACGGTTATCGGCCGGGTGGCCCGGCGAATATGGGCGGTTGCCCTGAAATATCGGTATGATGCGTCCGAACGGTCCCAGATGCTCAAGTATCATGTGCAAACATCCGGTCGCTCCCTGCACAGCCGGGATATTCAGTTCAATGATATCCGCACCACGCTCCAGGCCCTTTGTGCGGTTTATGACAACTGCAACAGCCTCCACACCAACGCCTATGATGAGGCCATTACCACGCCCAGCGACGACTCGGTGCGGCGAGCCCTGGCCATTCAGCATATAATCAACCGGGAATGGGGGCTGGCAAAGAACGAAAATCCCAACCAGGGCAGTTTTATAGTTGAGACGCTGACGGAGCTGGTGGAGGAGGCGGTGCTGGCGGAGTTTGACCGGCTTACCGCCCGGGGCGGGGTGTTTGGCGCTATGGAAACGGGGTATCAGCGGCGACGGATTCAGGAGGAATCCATGAAATACGAGAATCTGAAGCATACCGGCGAGCTGCCGGTGGTGGGGGTGAACACCTTTCTGCGGGCCGATACCGACGAAAGTGAGGGAAATGCCGAAGACGCGCGGATAACCCTGTCCCGGGCCACTGAAGCGGAACAACAACAGCAGCTTGACCGCCTGGCCGATTTTAAAAACCGGCATGCCGGCCAGGCCCCGGCAGCCCTGGACCGGCTGAAAAAAACGGCCCTGGCCGGGGAAAATATTTTTACAGAACTAATGGAGACGGTGCGCCATTGTTCCCTGGGCGAGATTACACAGACATTGTACCAGGCGGGCGGTCGGTACCGGCGGGGAATGTGATATTACGGAGGATGTTATGCGCAATGCGGTGATCGTAAGTGCGGTAAGAACGCCCATCGGGGCATTTAACGGCGGGTTTGCCACCCTGGGCGCGACAGACCTGGGGGCGGTGGTGATCAGTGAAGCCCTGGAAAGGGCGGGTATCGATGGGGCTGCCGTTAACGAGGTGAACATGGGCATGGTGCTGTCCTGCGGGTACGGCCAGAATCCCGCCCGGCAGGCGGCGGTCAAGGCCGGCCTGCCGTGGTCGGCGGAATGCCTGACCATCAACAAGGTTTGCGGGTCAGGGCTGAAGGCCGTGATGATGGCAGCTCAGGCGATACAGATCGGGGATGCGGACGTGGTGGTGGCCGGGGGCATGGAAAATATGAGCATGGCGCCCTACTACCTGGATAAGGCGCGGTTCGGCTATCGCATGGGGCCGGGCACCATCCAGGACCATATGGTTCACGACGGCCTATGGGATGTGGTGAACGATTTTCACATGGGGTATTCCAATGAATTGTGCTCGGAAACATATAACGTCAGCCGCGAGGAGCAGGATTTGTATGCGGAAACCTCCTATACGCGGGCGGTGGATGCCCTGAATGCGGGCCGTTTCGATTTGGAGACCGTTGCTGTTTCCGTGCCCGGGCGCAAAGGAGAGACCGTTCTGGTGGACAGGGATGAATGCCCCCGGGAAACCACCTATGCCCAGCTTGCCGCCATGAAAGGGGCTTTTAAAAAAGGCGGCGCGGGCACGGCGGGCAATGCCTCAATCATCAGCGACGGTGCCGCCGCGGTGGTGGTTATGGCCGAAAAAACGGCCCGGACGCACGGCTGTGAGATTCTGGCCACGATCGGCGCGCAGGCCGCCGCCGGCATGGACATGAAATATGTCCTTATGGCGCCGATCTATGCCGTGCCCAAGTGCCTGTCAAAAGAGGGGCTCGCCGTAGAGGACGTCGACCTTTTCGAGATTAATGAGGCTTTTTCCGGCTCCACGGTGGCGGTGATGCGGGAACTGGGACTGGATGCGGCCAGGGTGAACGTGAACGGCGGCAGTGTCGCCCTGGGCCATCCCATCGGCGCCAGCGGCTGCCGGGTCCTGGTGACGCTGATTCATGAGATGATCCGGCGGGATGTGAAACGGGGGCTGGCGTCTCTCTGCCTGGGCGGAGGAGAGGCGGTGGCGCTGCTGGTGGATCGCTAGTCAGAAGGTTTTATGGTGATGGCTTCGTAAAAAGCTTCCAACCCGGTACGGCCTTTTTGCAGGAAGTTACGTGGGGGGAAAAGTCTTTGACCACGAAGTTCATGAAGAGCATGAAGGCCATTTGCCGCTTTCTTCGTGTCCTTCGTGATCTTCGTGGTAAAACCCCTTTCGAGGAGTGACCTGTAGGGGCAGACCTATGTGTCCGCCTGATTGAAGGGCAATCATGCGGAGCATGCCCCGGGCACAGTTCCGGGGGGCGTCCCTGCACAGTACGTGACATGGCGGCGGGTGGCACGGCCAAAGCGTGAGCTTGGCCGTGGGAGATTCCTCGGTTCTCCTGCCATACTTTTCTTTGCTCGCCCAAAGAAAAGTATGCAAAAGAAAGGGCGCCCCGCAGCCTTCGGCTTCCCTCGCAGGAACGGTTTTTTCGGCGCGGGCAGAAACTCGCCTGTCATTTTGTGCAGATGCGTTAAGCCTCGTCTGCTCATACAGTCTGCCCGCGTCTTCCGAAAAAACCGTCCCTGCTCGGCTGCGCTGCAAGGGGCCGGGCACGTGTTGCTGTTCAGCCTTTTCGGCAGACCGAAAAGCATTTCCCGTTTCAACGCTCCTGCGTGGGGACGCTGAATTACCCCGTTAAGTACCCTGGAAGTCAAAAATAGATATCCCTGGATGATAACCATGAAGATGGTGAAGTGCATTAAACTGAAATTATGATCAATTCTTTGTATCGCGTCATATTCTTCATGCTCTTCATGGTGAAAAAAGAATTTTTTTAAGAAGTCGTCATGATATAATAATAAATAATTCATTATAATGGATACAAAAGAAATGGAATATACCCCGAAAACGGAAATCACGGCGCGGGTCGATGCGTTGAAGCAGCGGCTTGCAGCCGCGGGCCTGGATGGTGCGCTGATCCTGCAGAACACAGACCTTTTTTATTTTTCCGGTACCGCTCAGCAGGCCTATCTTTATGTCCCCGTGGACAATGCCCCCCTGCTGATGGTGAAAAAAGATGTGGAACGGGCGCGCATGGAGTCGCCCCTGGAAAATGTGGTGGCCCTGAAAAGCATGAAGGCTATTCCGGAGCTGGTCGGGCCGGCGCCACGCCGGCTGGGCCTCGAACTTGACGTTATCTCCGCGGCGTTGTACCGGATTATCTGCGGCTTTTTCCCGGACGCGGCGGTGGTTGACCTGTCCCATGACATCCGAAGCATCCGGGCCGTCAAGTCCGAATATGAGTTGTCGATTATCCGCCATGCGGCCGGGCTGTCCGACAGGGTGGCGGCCTTCGTGCCCTCGGTGCTGAGGGAGGGAATAACGGAGATCGAGCTGGCCGGATTGATCGAGGCCGAAGCCAGGCGGCTGGGCCATCAGGGGCTGATCCGGATGCGGACATGGGGCGGTGAGCTGTTTTACGGACATGTTATGGCCGGCGCCGACGCGGCCTTGCCCAGCTACCTGGCGTCGCCAACCGGCGGCCCGGGAACCACGCCGGCGTTTCCCCAGGGCAGCGGAACAGGACGGATAAAACCCGGCGAGCCGGTGCTGGTGGATATCGCTTTCGGTTACCGGGGGTATATATCGGATCATACGCGCATCTATGCCTTAAGGGGACTTCCCGCCGATTTGATGGCTGCCCATCAGGCCATGTGCGATGTGCAGGAGACGGTCAGGCGGGCTGCCAGGCCGGGAGTTACCGCCGGAAAATTGTACGAAGCGGCCGTGGATCGAGCGGAAACGCTGGGGTATGGCGATAACTTCATGGGCGCAGGCGAAAATCGTATCCGGTTTGTGGGGCACGGCGTAGGTTTGGAATTGGATGAATATCCCGTACTGGCCAAAGGGCAGCCCCTTGCCCTGGAAGCGGGTATGGTGGTGGCGCTGGAGCCCAAGTTAATATTCCCCGGCCGGGGCGTGGTGGGCATTGAAAATACCCATATCGTGACGGCGGACGGGTTTGAGCAGCTGGGGCAGTATCAGCAAGCCGTGACCATCGTGTCATCATAAGGCTGTTTTACTGCATGGTCCGGTACATTTCCATCCGTTTGGCCACGCGTTCCAGGTAGTCCCGGGTTTCTTTGTAGGGGAGATTTCGCCGCAGGTGATGGTAAACCTCCCGGGAAGACATCCGGTTAATGACCAGGGCGGCCCGGCTGATGTTGCTGGTGTCCACAAACGCCCGTGCCACGTTGCCTGCCCCGGTGTTGTAAGCGGCAATCGTGCAGTAAAGACGGCTGGTGGGGTTTTTCACGGCCTTTAAATAGCGGTTGTAGAGCAGATAAAGGTAGGCGGTGCCGATCTTGATGTTGTTTTCCTCCGTGTAAAGGTAGGAAGGGGACAGCAGTTTCATTTCGCCGTATACCAGTTTCGTAGCGTCTTTGCCCGCGGACTGCGGCACGATCTGCATCAAGCCGTAGGCCGGTATGGGGGAACGGGCCATGGGATTGAAGGCGCTTTCCGTATGAATCACTGCAAACACCAGGGATTGGTTAAGCCCTCTTTCGGCGGCGTATGAATCCACATAGGGCTTGTATTCCATGGCCTTTCGCTGCAAGGTGTTGGGCGGCATGGAAACCTTGAGGCTGACCACGCTGCCGGTTTTCGCCTTGTCTTCGCTCCGGGTGATACTGGCCTGTTCCCTGAGCCGGGTGACCGCCTCGTCGATCTCTTCATCCGTGGGGTTCTGCTTGCCTGTGATGGCCTGCAGGAGCATGGGCTGATCACCGACGCGGCCAGTCTCCAGGTTGTCGGTGGCATCTTTCAGCCGGTCCTCAACGTTCTGCGCCACCTTGTCCCGCTTGAAGGCGGTATCTTGATCCTCGGTGATCACGTCCCGAAGCCGTCGTTGAAGGATCTCGTCGATGCGCTTCTGGATTTCCGCTTCGGTAATCACATCCACCTGAATGTAACCTTCCTCAAAATCCACCACCTGCCGGGACTGGAAATCCGGGCTGTATTCCACCCATTTCTTTTCCGTGCTCATTTCCGCGATCACCCATGTCCGCAGAATTTCCCGTTCATAGGCCTTGTATTCTTCTTCTATGATGCGCCTGTATTTTTCATATTCCTGTTCAATGTCGGCTTCATATGTTTTGTACTGGTCTTCGATGGCCTTTTCATATTTTTCAAATTCCTCCATGGCGGCATCCGCCTCGTTGACGGCCTCGTTCCCGACTGCGGGCAGCCCCGTCGTAATCAGCCATAAAATACCCGTAAGCACAAAAACAGAAGACATTTGGCGAAGCGTTTTCATAATCCAGACCTCATCATTTATTGGGTTCTTTCTAATCCCTTGAGGGCGTTTGGGCACCTTCAACAGTGCTTGCCGCCTTTTCTTTGACGGCTTCGTAAAAAGTCCAATAGCTGCGTTGCGCTGCATCTCTCGTCATGTCACGTACCGCCAAGTACGCTCCATTCCTCGAGATACATCGACGCCTTGCTCTTGAACTTTTTACTTTGCCGTCCCATGACTTTTTACGAGTGCCTTTTCTTTAAGGGTGGCAAAAATGGCGTCCACCTGCGATTCAGTTTCTTCAATGGTGCCGCTGTTGTCAATAACGAAATCGGCCAGAGGCCGTTTCTCTTCAACCGGCATCTGGGCATTGATGCGTGCAAGTGCATCTTCCCTGTTGATGCCGTCCCGCTGCATGAGTCGCTCAAGTTGAATATCCGGCGGTGTATATACCACGATAATGTCGGATATATCCCGGTCCATGCCGGTTTCAAACAACAGGGGAACATCAAGCAGAACCACGGCCTTTTTTTGGGTCTCATCTCCGTTAATGGCCGCCAGCCGGCGGCTGATCTCTTCAAAAACACGGGGATGGACAATCCGGTTCAGTTGTTCTTTCCGGTCCGGCGCGTTGAAAATAATACCGCCCAGGCGCTTTCTGTCGATTCTGCCGTCTGTTTGCAGAATGTTGCGGCCGAAGGTGTCCACGATCTCCTGCCATGCGGGGCGTCCCTGCTCCACCACCTCGTGGGCGATCAGGTCCGCATCGATGATGATCGCGCCACGCCGGCTGAAACATTTCGCGGCAAATGATTTTCCCGTGGCCACGCTGCCGGTGAGCCCCGCAATGATCATGGTTACCTCCGTCAGGGGTTTTGCCGTTCATGGCGATTTCTGTAATGTTGTATTTTAGCATAAACCGGCGTGGACCGGAAACGGAAAGGCCCGGTGAAAAAGGGCGGAACGTTATTTTGCACTCATGGAGGGGGCCGCGGCGATTGTCATGTTTCGCCCGGTGTGAACATTTTCAAAAGGACGAATGATTTTTTTTTCAGGATGGTTCTTGTCGCACCATTTGAAAAACAGGTCAACGCAGTCCGGACACAGCTGGGTATCCCGGGCGTCATTGATAATCTGAAGTGACCGGTCGTGGCTGGTGGCGGTACGGTAGGGACGGTCGCTGTTTAAGGCATGGTAGGTGTCTGCTACGGCTGTCATGCGGGCGAGCAGGGGGATCTGATTCCCTTTCAGACCTTCGGGGTAGCCATGGCCATCCATTCGCTCGTGGTGGTGACGGACAATTGAGACGATATCGCTCAGGCTGGGAATGTTTTTTATAATTTCAGCCCCCTTGATGGGGTGTTCCATGATATGGGATAACTCAATGTCCGTAAGGGGGCCGCTTTTCAGCAGCACGCTGTCCCGGACACCGATTTTGCCGATGTCATGGAGCCGGCCGCCGATATGGGCCAAATTTACTTCCTGTTTGCTGGCGCCGGTGAGAGCGAGCATGCCGGAGACAATGGTGCCCACAACCTCGGAATGTCCTTTGGTATAGGGATCACGGGCTTCCAGCGCAGAAATGAGGCTGGAAATGCTGGCGATAACCATGTTGCGTTCGGTCTCTAGCCGCTCCCGCTCTTTTAGCAGCAGCAGAAAATGGTTTGAAAGGATTTCCTCGATCTGGATGACCAGGGCGTCAAGGTTGAAGGGCTTGCACACATAGGAGGCGGCACCGTGCTGTAGCATTCGGTTCATGTGACCGCGGTCGTTCTTGGCGCTCATCACCACAAAGGGAATGCCGGAAAGTTCCGGGTCGGCATAAACGGTTTCACAGAATTCAAAGCCGTTCATTTCAGGCATGTCGATGTCGCTGAGAATGAGATCCGGGGTGCGGACCTGGAGAAGCTCCAGGGCTTGTTTGCCGTTTTCTGCGGTGATGACCCTGAATCCGGCCGTTTCAAGTCCGTTTTTCACAATCTGGCGGATCGTGGGGGAATCGTCCACTACCATGATCAGCTGATTGCTGTTCCGTTTTGTGCGGGAGAGGATTTCCTGAACCACGTTGAAAAGGTCGGTATAGACATCGTTTTTGGCGATATAGTAGGTGGCACCGACCTCAAATCCTTTTTCAATGTCTTCATCCGAGTCCAGGGAGCTGACCACCACCACCGGAATGCCGCGGGTCTGGGGGGTTTTCTTGAGCTTGCGGCAGAATTCGATGCCGTCCATTTTCGGCATGTCGATGTCGGTGAGGATAATATCAACGCGGGTCGTGGTTACACGGTCCCATGCCTGTTGTCCGTTTTCCACTTCCTCGAAGGAAGCATTCAGCGGCTCAAGCAGCTTTATGAGCCTGCGCCGGATGGCGGCACTGTCATCCACGATGAGTATGTTCGGGGTCGATGAAGTCAAACAAACCTCGGCACTAAGCTTTTAATCCCTTGTCCGGACCATGCCCTTTATAAGAGATATTACTATACATACCATTAAATAACCTTGCTTGTCAAAACAAATAATGTTTTTTTAATTTTAATGAAAAGCGAATGCCTTGTTTTATGGGGCTTTTAAGGAGGACGGCTTCGTAAAAAGACCAATATCTGGGTTGCGATGTATCTCTCGTCATGTCACGTACGGCTAAGTACGCTCCATTCCTCGAGATACATCGACGCCTTGCTCTTGAACTTTTTACTTTGCCGTCCGCAAGCGATTTTTTACGAGACCATCAAGGAGAGGGCGGCCAGAAACCGGCCTGTCCGCCCCTCTTGACGATAGGAAAAGAACAGGTCAGAACGGCATCGGGTACAGATCCCTGCGGTTTCGATGTTGGCGTCGGGCACCCCGGTCGCCTGAAGCTGGCCCCGGCTGATCTGCCAGAAATCGAACCGGTTTTCGGCATCCTTGTATGACCAGAAGGGACGGGGGATCTCATTTTTGTAATTGATGAATTCCGCGCAGCAGGGGCCAAGGGAAGGGCCGATACCGGCGATCATATCAGCGGGGTTGCAGCCGAATTGATCGGTCATGACGGTGACGGTTTGACGGATAATATTGGCGATGCTGCCCCGCCAGCCCGAGTGAATGTTGGCAATGACCCGACGGATCGGGTCATACAGCAACACCGCCTGGCAATCGGCCAGTTTGATGCACAGCAGCGCATCCGGGCGATCCGTTACCATGGCATCCGCTTCAACGGTCTCCGCGGCGCGGATATTCGTGCTGCCGGTTACCGGGAGCACCGTAGTGCCGTGGACCTGTTTAACAAAGACAGTGTTATGAATACCCAGGCAATCGGTTACAACGGCTCTGTTGCGGACCACGTTTTCACGGGCATCCCCACCCATGAAGCCCATGTTAAGGCTGTCAAAGGGCGGCGGGCTGACCCCGCCCCGCCGTGTGAATACCCCGTGCACGACCGTGGGATGTCGGTGCAGGTTCTCAAACTGAAAAAACGTCAGGTTGTCCAGTGTCCGCTCAATCATCATCGATCAGCCCTGAAGGCTTCGTAAAAAGTCCAATATCTGTGTTGCGCTGCATCCCTCGTCATGTCACGTACGCTGTAGGGGCGAACCTTGTGTTCGCCTGATCAGAGGGCGAAAACAAGGCTCGCCCCTACAAAAAATCCCTCGAGAGTCAGATTGACACCCCGCATCTTGAACCCTTTACTTTGCCGTCCAAAAGTGACTTCCAAGGAACTTGATCTGCCAATTTATTGTAACCATATCAATTTTATGCAATTTTTTAGTTTATTGCCAGGTTTTTCAGTCTGCCGAAACAACTGAACAGCAACACGTGCCCCGTCCCTTGCAGCGCAGCCGAGCAGGGGCGGTTTTTTCGGAAGACGCGGGCAGACTGTTTGAGCCCCGACCATTATAACCATGAAGAACATGAAGAGCATGAAGCTAAAATTATAATCACTTCTTTTATATCTTCATGTTCTTCATGCGCTTCATGGTCAAAAAATCAGACTTCCAAGGAACTCGATTCGAAATCGAAATCGGTATCGGTATCGAAATCGATGAGTTAAGATTCGATTGCGAAGCCATGGCGCATGTTACTTTCTGCGAAAACGCCGCGCGTGGCGCTGGAAGCTTTTTACGAGACCAAAACCCCTCATCCCTCAAAACTCATACCTCCTTACGCCACAACGATTTTGTTCTCCGGATCGGCAAGGCCGGCTGTGGCGTTTCGGACGTCGATGATCAGGTTTGCGTGCCGGACGATGTATTCCATGTCAAAATCGCTGTGATCGGTGAGAACCAGCACCGCATCGGCGTTTGACAGGGTTTTTTCGTCCGCATCCACTGAATCCATGTCAAACTGGTATTTCCGCGTGGGTTTGAGCCGGGGTATCCAGGGGTCATGATACATCAGGGTGGCGCCCTGCTGCATAAGCTTGTCCATGATAGTGTAGGCCGGCGATTCCCGGTCGTCGTCCACGTCCTTCTTGTACGCCACGCCCAGAATCAGAAGTTTGCTTTTGTTGATGCATTTTTCCCTTTTATTAAGGGCTTCCATGGTGCGCTGCACCACGTAATCCGGCATCATGGTATTGATTTCACCGGCCAGCTCGATGAATTTGGTGGTAAACTCGTACTCTTTGGCTTTCCAGGTGAGATAGAACGGATCGATGGGAATGCAGTGTCCCCCCAGGCCGGGGCCGGGGAAAAAAGGTGAATAGCCGAAAGGTTTCGTGGACGCGGCATGAATGACTTCAAAAATATCGATGTCCATCTTGTGTGCCAGTACCTTGAGTTCGTTGACAAGGGCGATGTTCACGGACCGGAAGGTGTTTTCCAGGATTTTCACGAATTCGGCCACCCGGGTGGAGGATACCGGCACGGTAGTGGTGATGTTGTCATACAGGGCCTGGGAAGCTTTCAGGCATGCCGGGGTAATGCCGCCCACGATTTTGGGAATATTGGTGACGGAAAAGTTTTTGTTGCCCGGATCTTCCCGCTCCGGTGAAAACGCCAGGAAAAAGTCCCTGCCCGCTTTCATGGCTTCGGACTCGAAGCGGGTGAGCAGTTCTTCTTCGGTGGTTTCCGGGTAGGTGGTGCTTTCAAGAATGATGAGCTGACCTTTGCGCAGGTAATGGGCAATGGTGTCCGCCGTGCTGATCAGTGCCGACAGATCGGGCACCCGTTTATCCGCAAGCGGAGTGGGTACGCAGATGATAATGGCGTCCACGTTGTTTAGTTTTGAAAAGTCGGTGGTGGCGGAAAAGGATTGCTTTTTGATAAACTTTTTTACCGGGTCCAGGGGAATGTGCCGGATGTAGGTTTCGCCTTTCAGAATTTTTTCACATTTTCCCTGATCCGTATCAAACCCGGTGACCGGAAATCCTTTTTTGGCAAAGGTAATGGCCAGGGGAAGGCCCACATATCCCATGCCTATAATGCCGATATGGGCATTCTTTTCTTCTATTTTTTTAAACAGTTGCGTAGCGTAATCCGTGTTCATCATTCACTCCTGTATTGGTGTCAGCTCTGGCTTCAGCGCCGTCGCTTAACGCCGATGGCCGGGCATTGTTCCTGAACCGGGCACTCGCTGCAAAACGGCGAAACCGGCACGCAGATGGTCTGGCCGAAGGATACCAGGAGCTCATTGTACGTTTTCCAGTGGGGTTTGGGAAGCGTTTTTTCAAGGGCGAATTCAGTTTGTTCAGGGGTCTTCGTGCGGACGATGCCGGTGCGGTTGCTGACGCGATGAACATGGGTGTCCACGCAGATGGCAGGTTTGTCAAACCCCTCGATAAGCACCAGGTTCGCTGTTTTGCGTCCCACCCCCGGCAGCGCCAGCAGGTCATCCCGATTATCCGGCACCCTGCCCTCATACCGGTCCAGAAGAATCCGGCTGACCTCTTTAATGCGCTTTGCCTTGGTATGATAAAAACCGACCGGGTAAATCAGTTTTTCAATGGTTTTTTCCGAAAGCTTAACCATTTCCGCCGGGGTTCCGGCTTTTTCCAGGAGCCGTTCCGATGCCTTGTAGGTGACGGCATCTTTGGTGCGCAACGACAGCAGGGTGGAGATAAGGATATTAAAAGGGTCTGCGCCCCGGTTGGCGATCAGGGTGATCACCGGCGCCCGGCTGGTTTTTTTCAGTTTTTTCAGCTCGCCAATAAAAATTTTGATATTTACATGATTTCTCGGCATAATTCCTATGTCTTGCGGTGCTGCTGTCAAGGCCTCAGCATGGTACTCAATATTAAATTCAAAACACGAACCACGAAGGCTCATGATGCTTGAACTCACCCTTGGTGTTCTTCGTGAATTTCGTGGTTAATTGGATTTGATGTTTATTGCCACGAAGAGCACGAAGATATATGCATCGAATAGATGCCAGGAAAAAATATAATGTATTTCTTGACACAAGTCGACAGGTTTGTTAAAAATGAATGATTATTCATTCAGTCGAACGCTTTGTTCCTGAATGAGCCCTCATTCAGTATCCAGTGGGGTCGAAGGGCATATTTTATTTTATAATAATATTTTTATAAAAGGAGAGGCTTTATGGCACAGGGAACAATCACCAATCGCAGGGACATCGATTTTGTCCTGCATGAAATGCTCAATGTGGAGGAGTTGTCAAAGAACGAGAAATACGCCGATTTTAATCGCAAGACCATTGACATGGTCATCTCCGAAGCACGGAATCTTGCGTTAAAAGAGATGCTGCCCACCAATGAAGAAGGTGACCAGGGGTGTGTTTTTGAAAACGGACAGGTCACCACGCCGGAATCCTACAAGCGGCTTTATGAACTTTACCGTGAAGGTGAGTGGATCGGCGCATCCGAAGATCCAGAATTCGGCGGCCAGGGTATGCCCAGTGTTGTGAATGTGGCGGCAGCGGAGTTCTTTTCCGGTGCCAACATGGCCTTTATGATGTTTTCCGGCCTGACCCACGGGGCCGCCAAGATGATTGAGACCCTGGGGACGGAAGAGCAGAAAAAAACTTATGTTCAGAATATGTATTCGGGCAAATGGACCGGCACCATGTTGCTCACCGAGCCCGAAGCCGGAACGGATGTGGGGGCGCTTACCACCACGGCTACAAAAAATGACGACGGCACCTACTCGATTTCGGGGAACAAGATTTTCATCTCCGGCGGCGAGCATGACCTGGCGGAAAATATCATCCATCCCGTGCTGGCCCGGATCGAAGGTGCCCCTGCCGGCACAAAGGGCATTTCACTTTTCGTTGTTCCCAAGTACCGGGTAAATGAGGACGGCAGCCTGGGTGAATTCAACGATGTGGTGTGCACAGGTATTGAAGAAAAAATGGGACTTCACGGCAATCCCACATGCTCCCTGACCCTGGGCGGCAAAGGCAATTGCATCGGCACGCTGCTCGGCGAGGAAAACAAGGGCATGAAAGCCATGTTCCTGATGATGAACGAAGCCCGGTTCAGCGTGGGTGTACAGGGATTGTCTTTGGCCGCCACTTCATATGCCAACGCGGTGAATTACGCCAAAGAACGTATTCAGGGCCGGGATCTGCTGGAGTTCATGAATCCGGAAGCCCCTGCCGTCAATATTATCAAGCATCCGGATGTGCGGCGTCAGCTCCTGTGGATGAAATCCCATGTGGAAGGCATTCGTGGTCTCATTTATTTTGTTGCCAAGTGCTTTGATATCGTTGAGACAACCGACGACGAAGAGGTCAAGGAAAAATACCAGGGCCTGATTGAACTGTTGATTCCGGTGGTCAAGGCTTACAGCACGGACAAAGGATTTGATGTCTGTGTGTACGGCGTTCAGGTTTACGGCGGTTATGGGTTTATCAAGGAATATCCCCAGGAGCAGCTCATCCGGGATGCCAAGATTACCAGCCTGTATGAAGGCACCAACGGTGTCCAGGCCATGGACCTGCTGGGTCGAAAGCTGGGCATGAAAGGCAGCAAGCCGTTCATGGATTTCATGGGCGAAGTGAACAACATTGTGGCGATGGCCAAAAGCAAAGAAAGTCTGAAAGAGCTGGCCGAGTCTGTGGAAAAAGCCGTTAACCGGCTGGGTGAAGTGGCCATGGCGCTGGGTAAAACCGCCATGTCCGATCAGGTAAGAGATGCATTCGGTTCGGCCACTCCCTTCCAGGAGGCTGTTGGTGACGTATGCATGGCCTGGATGCATCTGTGGCGGGCCACCGTTGCCACGGAAGCCCTCGAGGGCGGCAAAACCAAAAAGAAGGATGAAGCTTTCTACAAAGGCCAGGTCAACACGGCACAATTCTTTATTCAGTCCCTTCTGCCCGTGGCAGTGGGCCGGATGGACGGTGTGGCCGCGATGACCCCATCGGTGATGGAGATTTCAGAGGAGGCGTTTGTCTAGTGCCCATCCATAAATTGCTATTTTGCCCGATTTCTGCGTCAGGCTCAAATTTTAATCCTCAAAATACGCAAAGTATTCCTCCGGTTAAAATTTTCGCCTTCCTCGAACTCGACCAAAATATCTAATTTCTGGATGGACACTATCTAATCCTTCAGCGGTTTTTATCAAACCGTTTTATATAAAAAAAGGCGCAACAATATTTGTTGCGCCTTTTTTATTCGCCTTCAATAGGCCTGAGCGGCATTTATCCGGCCATGATCGCATCCACCGCCTGCCTTGCCTGTTCTTGAAGATCGAGTTTGGCAGCCGCATCGTCCGGGGCCTGGACGCCGCACGCACGGATCAGGATATTATCCTTGAACCCATTGAAACGGAAAAACATTTCGTATTTGGGATAGATATCGGCAAAAAGCTGCTCATCCGGCTGGGCCTGGGTCTGAATAAACACCAGCCGTTTGCCCGGCGCTAATCGGCTGGGTTGCGTGCTGGTTAAGAAATCGGGCACAAAATAGGAATAGGTGCGGTCAATAAATCCCTTCAGCTGAGCCGTCACATCCCCGAAATAAACCGGCGTGGCCACGACCACGGCATCGGACGCCCGGACCGCTTCTATGGTCTCAGAAAGATCATCCTTGAGGACACACCGTTCCACCTTGGTTTTGCACGCCATACACGCCTGGCAGCCACGGTAATCCATTTTATTTAATGCGTACCGGTGCACAGAGGCCCCTCGCCGATGCGCTTCGTCGCACACCCATCCGGCAATGGTAGCGCTGTTTCCCTTTGGTCTGGGGCTCGCCAGCAGACAAACAATATTCATATGTCGCTCCTTTTAAATCTGTTAAAATCCCTTGGGTCATCTTATGAGTTGCTCATGACGCGGTTATGACTTGTAAGATAAAGTAAAATAAACGAAAATTCAACCATGGACAGACACCAGCCATTATTGAGTATTATCATTCCGGTATATAATGAAGGCGGTTACGTATCCGATGTGCTGGACGCCGTGATGGCCGCCCCCTATGAGACACAGATCATCGTGGTGGATGACGGGTCCACAGACGATACCGGTGAACACCTCAGCGGCCTGAACCATCCGGATGTGACCATCCTTCGTCATGAGCACAATACCGGCAAGGGGGCCGCCGTGCGGACCGGATTGATCCATGCCAGGGGTGAGGTGATTCTTATTCAGGATGCCGACATGGAATATCATCCGGACGACTATTCCCTGCTGCTGGAACCTGTTTTTAATGGACGGGCGGACGTTGTATTCGGCAGCCGGTTCGCCGGATTCGGGGCCCATCGGGTGCTCTATTTCTGGCATTATGCCGGCAACCGGTTCCTGACCCTGCTATCCAATATTTTCACCGATCTCAACCTCACGGACATGGAGACCGGCTACAAGGTCTTCACCCGTAAAGCCCTGGAAGGTATTGCAATAAAGGAAAACCGGTTCGGATTCGAGCCGGAAATCACCGCCAAGCTGGCCTGCAAAAAGGACCTTCGCATTTATGAGGTCCCCATTTCTTATTTCGGCCGCACTTACAGGGACGGAAAGAAGATCACCTGGCGGGACGGGGTGTGGGCGCTGTGGTGTATCATCAAATATAATCTTTTCAAATAAGACGGCTTCGTAAAAAGCTTCCAACCCCGCCGCGGCGGTATTAATGCAGAAAGGAACTTCTGGCCGGTGGCATCATTTTTTGCCGTCATTGCTTCTTGATTATTGATTAAATATCCGCACTTTATATTTGTTATCCTCTCGCCAAGCCGCCAAGATCGCCAAGAATATTCTTTTCATTCTCTGCGATCTTTGCGAGCTTTGCGAGAGACAACTTTTTCTCAAATTGGCAAATTAAGTTCCTTGGAAGCGGCTTACCTCGCTTTGCGGTGTTTTTGCAGAAAGTAACGTGGGCTTGGATCGACTTTTTTACCGTGATTACTTTAAACAACCAATTGTTCATTCATACTTTTCTTTGCTCGCCCAAAGAAAAGTATGGTGGGTCAACGGGTTGCGTTGCTACCACGAAGCGCACGAAGGACACGAAGAAAATACGTCTTCGAATTTATACCTCAGAGCACTTCACGATTGGTGTTTAGCGTGGCATTGCCCGTTGCCTCTGGTTTCTTTTATCATACCGATGAAACGCAATTTTCCCCCTTGACATTTGTCAATTAATACTCATTGTTATCTATTACCTTAAAACGCAAGGTTACGTAAAATCATAACAGAGGAGTGGACCTATGACAGAAGGCAACAAGGAGACTTACGAATTTAAAACAGAAGTTAAGCAGTTATTGAACCTGATCATCAACTCGCTGTATTCCAACCGGGAAATCTTTCTGCGGGAATTGATTTCCAATGCATCGGACGCCATCGACCGGCTCCGGTTCAAGGCCCAGACCGAACCGGATATTCTGGGCGATGATAGCGGCTTTAAAATAAAGATCGTGCCGGACAAGGAAAATCGAACCCTGGAGGTTTGGGACAACGGCATCGGCATGACCCACGACGAGGTGGTGGAAAACATCGGGACCATCGCTCAGAGCGGGACTGCCGCCTTTGCGGCGGCCCTTGAGAAATCAAAGGAAGAAGGGACCCTTTCCCCGGAACTGATCGGCCAGTTCGGTGTGGGCTTTTACAGCGCGTTTATCGTGGCCGAAAAGGTGACTGTAATTACCCGTGCGGCCGGCGCCCAGGAGGCGGTGAAGTGGGAATCCACGGGGGACGGGTCTTATACCATTGAACCTGTAGAAAAAGAGGACCGGGGCACCCGGGTGATTCTTCAGCTGCAGGAAGAGAGCGAATCAGAAGGAACATTTACGGAAGAATACACCATTCGACGGATCGTCAAGAAACATTCGGATTTTGTGGCTTATCCCATTGTCATGGACGTGGAGCGGGAGGAAGATCTGTCCGATGAAGAAGCGCTGGTGGACAAGGACGGCAACAAGATGGAGGGCCAGACCCGGAAGGTGGTCAAGGAAGAGACCCTCAACTCCATGAAGGCTATCTGGGTCCGGAATAAAAACGAAATCACCGATGAAGAGTACGAAGAGTTTTACAAGCATTTGAGCCATGACTGGAATCCCCCGTTGGAACGGCTGCACCTGAAGCTGGAAGGGGTGACCGAGTATGTGGCCCTGCTGTATATTCCTTCCCAGGCCCCTTTTGATCTGTTCCAGCAGGAACGCAAGCACGGCGTATCCCTTTACAGCAAGCGGGTGTTTATCATGGACGACTGCCGTGAACTGTTTCCGGAGTACCTCCGTTTTATCAAGGGGGTGGTGGATGCACCGGATCTGAATTTGAATGTGAGCCGTGAGATTCTTCAACAGGACGCCGTGGTCAGGAATATCCGGAAAAACCTGGTCAAGCGGGTGCTCAATCTGCTCGGGGACATGGACCGGGAAAAATATGAAACCTTTTACAACAACTTCGGCCCGGTGTTGAAGGAAGGGGTTTATACGGATTTTGAAAACCGTGACAAGCTGGCCGGGCTGTTACGGTACAAGACCACCAAATCCGAGGGCAAGTTGATCAGCCTCAAGGATTATATGGCCAATATGAAGCCGGACCAGGAGGAGATTTATTATATCACCGGCGACAATCTTACTTCGTTGTTGAACCATCCCCATCTGGAGCAGCTCAAGGACAAGGATTACGAGGTGCTGCTGATGACGGATCCCGTGGATGAATGGGTGGTTCAGTCCCTGCCCGAATATGAGGGCAAAAAGCTGAAGAGCGCGGAAAAGGGCGATCTGGATCTGGAGGATGTGGACGAAAAGAAAACAGAGGAATACAAGCCCCTGTTTGACCACATGCAGTCCGTGCTCGAGGATAAGATCAAGGAAGTAAAGCCGTCGTCCCGCCTGAAAGAATCCGTGGCCTGTCTTTCCGGCGATACCTATGATATGAGCGCCTATATGGAAAAAATCCTCAAGGCGTCGGGACAGCAGCTTCCCGAGACCAAGCGGGTGCTGGAGATCAATACGGGGCATCCGGCCATTCAAAAAATTCGGGAAATGTTCGATGCCAGCGAGAAAGATGAGCGGCTCGTCGATTATATCAATCTGATATACGATGTGGCCGTTATCGGCGAAGGCGGCCGGGTGGAAAATCCCTCCCGGTTCTCAAAGCTGGTGGGCGAGCTGATGGCCGCGGAGTAAGGCGGATCGTTTTTGCCGGCATGGCTTCCGAAGAAGGAACTGAATAAAACCTGGCCCTTCGGGCCAGGTCAACGATTTAAGCAATTGGCGCTGTTGTCTGTCTCTATTTGTCGGTTATCCAGCCGGTGAGCCGTTTGGCTTTGCCGCCCTCCATGCATTGCTGAAGAAACACGATGTTGTTGGCATGCCGGCAGGACGGGTCGCTGGGATCAAATTCGCCAAAGCTGATAGGCGGCCCGATGGCCTGGTAGTCTTTAATTGATTCCAGCGTGTCAATCAGCTTTTCCCGGGTAATATCCCGGCCGGCTCTTTCCAGCGCTTCCACCAGGAGGTCACCGTTGCCGATGCCCCCGATAAAAACACTGCTCCATTCATACTCCGGTGTGAGGCGCTTCATGGCGGTTTTGTATTCGTTGAAGAGTTCGGGCGCGTCAAACCGTGAATAAAGGGTGGTGATCATGCCTTTTATCAATCCCCTGCTCAGGGGGTATATCTGGTCAAAAGCGGAGAAAGCGCTGCCGCTCATCCATTGGGGCGTAAAGTTCATTTTATTGGCCAGTACCATGATGCGCAATGCCGAGTAAGGGGTGATCCAGAGCAGCACCATGTCCGCGTCGGCTTCATACAGTTGCGTGGTCACCGGTTTCATGTCCGAACTGGCCTGTTCAACGGCAATGGCGGCGGCAAAGGACATGCCGTGTTCCGCCAGTTCTTTTTTCGCCCCTTCCAACCCGCTTTTGCCGAACCCGTCGTTCTGATAAACGATGGCGATCTTTTTTTTGCCCATTTCTTCTATGGCATAGCGCGTCAGGACATTGGCTTCGGTTTTATAGAGGGGATATTGCATGAAGATCGTTTTTTTGGGGGGATGGGTCCATAACCGGGCACCGGAAAACGGCCCGATCCAGGGTGTGCCCTTGTCCATCAGATAATCTTTCACAGCCAGGCAGCAGGAGGTGCCCACGCCGCCGACCCAGGCGAAGATGTTTTTGGATTCCTGGAGTCGTTTCACGCCGGCCCGGGTCTTGGCGGGGTTGTAAGAGTCATCAAAATAATGATAGACAATTTTCCGGCCGTGAATGCCGCCTTTTTCATTGGCCATTTTAAAGACCATGTCCGGGCCCAGCACGCACCCGTTCCATGACTTTGCCGGGCCACTCAGGGGGCCGAAACCGCCGATGTGAATTTCCGTATCCGTGACGCCTTGTCCGGCAAAGGCCATTGTCGTCGCCACCAGCGACACCAAAAGGCCGCTAATCAGTCGGTTCATAATCGAGTTTTTCATAATCGATTTCCTTTTGTTTGAGTTTAAATCGGTTGATCAGCAGGCGGACATGGGATGCCTGGGTGGAAAGCTCGGAGGCGGCCGCTGAGGTCTCCTCGGCATTGGCCGTGTTCTGCTGGGTCACTTCGTCGATCTGGCTCATTCCGTTGCTGATCTGGGAAATGCCTTCGGCCTGATCATTGCTCGCCTTGGCAATGCCGGCCACCAGGTCCGACACGCTGGTTATCTTTTCGTTGATCTGAATCAGGGACTCGTTGGTTCTCTGGCTGATTTCCGATCCATTGGTCACCTTATTAATGGTTTCGGTAATCAATTGGGAAGTCTCATGGGCGGATTTGGCACTTCTGGCCGCCAGGTTGCGGACCTCCTGGGCTACCACCGCGAATCCCTTGCCGTGTTTTCCGGCCCTTGCAGCTTCAACAGAGGCATTCAGGGCCAGGAGATTGGTTTGAAAGGCGATATCATCGATCACCTTGACGATTTTTTCAATTTCCCGTCCGGATTCGCTGATTTCGTTCATGGCCGTGATCATCTGTTCCATCTGGCGCACCCCTTCTCCCGATGCCCCCGAAGCGGAGGTGGCAAGCTGGTTGGCCTGGCCTGCATTGTCGGCATTGTTGCGGGTCTGGGATTTAATGGCCATCATGGAGCTGTTGATTTGCTGAATGGAAGCGGCCTGTTTGCTGGCCCCGTCAGAAAGATACTGGCTGGAGTCCGAGACCTGTGTGGAGCCGGCATCGACTTGGTCGGCGGCACTGTGGAGTTCCGCCATGATGGCGTTGATGGCGTTGAGCATTTTCTGCAGGGCCCTGCCCAGGATATCCAGCTCGGAGGCCTCATGGACCTCCCGTGTCAGGTCTCCCTGGGCAATGGCGTTCGCCACTTCCGCCTTTTGTTTCAGTTCATCAACCACAATGTTCAGGGCTTCTCCCATTTCACCGATTTCGTCTTTTCGTTGCGGCAGTTCCACGGAAAGGTCGCCTTTCCGAAGCTGGGCGGCAAAATCCTTTACCTTCAGGATGGGACGCGATATGGAGCTGGCAAAAACATAAGTGGCGGGCAGGACGAAAACAATGCCGAGAAAGGTGATCAGCATCAGCAGGCGCAGCATTTCGCTGGTATTCTGCCGGGCGATTTCTTTTGACAGAAGGGCGGCAATGGCCGCATCGCATTGACCATCCCCTTCCTCAAAAATCGGCAAAATGCTTTGAAAGTAATCCTTTTCCCCGATTTCTGTGTCCCTGAAAAAACGGTGCTGCTTGTCGGCCAGTTGCCAGTTGGCGGCCTTTTCGGGGTCGTTAAGTCGATCTAAATCAAGTCTGCTATAGCCGTCAATGGTACCGGCACTCAACCCGTCAGCGGTGAAGATGTTGATCTGGGTGTTGCTCAGGTCGGCGATGCGCCGGGCAAACGATTCGCCCAATGGCAGCTCCGCCACCAACGTTCCGACGCGGCCGTCTTCAAAGTCGCCGGTGGACGTGTTGAATACCTCGGCCATGGACGGCAGAAAGGCAACCAGCCAGACCCTGTTGTTTTTAACCTGGATCTCTATGGTGTCTGCCGTGTTTCTTGTCAAATGCGACTTTACCGCACCGGGCATGGCTGTTTTCCGCCAGGACTCCAGGTCCGGTTTTTGATCGTTCTGCATTCGGGCCACGTGAACGAGGTCCTGGCCCACGACATCCGGAAACCCCATAACCGTGGCATCGCCGTCCTTGTAAACAAATATCCCCAGATCCCCGTCTTTGTCATAAACATGAACTTTCTGAATTTTGCTGGACAGGACGGCGTTGTAAATCGATGTGGCTGCTTCGCGGTAGGTGACGGTGGCCATTTCCCCGCCACCGCCTTTTTCCTCGCCAAAGAACTGGATTTTTGTGCCCATGTCATTCACGGAAGCCATATGATTGCCGTCGGTATGAAGTTCATCCCGCAAGGAGGCAATTTCTGAACGGATGATCTTGAAGGCGTTGTTGAGCAGATCCTTTGAGGCGTCCCTGTTCTGGCGGGTTACCAGAAGGGAGACGGCGATCATGGAGGCCATCATCACCAGAAATATGATCCCGGAAGCGTTCAGCATTATTTTCGGCTTGATTTTCAAGGTATGATTTCCTTTTCATCACGAAATGGTATCATTGTTTTTCGATTTTTCCGAGCATCCCGCCGAGCCAGTCTTTAAAAGATTCTCCAAAGGAGGCATCTTCAATAATCAGTTGGCATTGGGCCGTCTTGTCGGCTTTCATGCTTTCGGCATTAACGGTGTAAATGCCCTCGGGAATGGGCGGTCTGGATACCACGATAATTTTTTCCATTTCGTCATTCAGGCCCAGCTCTGCCCTGAGCAATTCATTGATTTTAACGATTTTTTCTACTTTCGTGGAAAAGGTACCGTCATCTTCCACCGTGGCGTCGGCAATAAACAGGGGGCCTACCGGTTCGGTGATCTCTGTTTTTTCGATATTAATAAAAACCGCATCGCCGGGGGTGAACCCCTTGCCCTTGAATACGATTTTCGTATCGTTTACGAGCTTGGCGATGCCCGTGCTGATCACCGGCGGTTCGACAATCACCTGGGGGCCGGCCGCATTTTGCGCAAACTCCATGGGCGCATGACCGCATCCCGCCGTCATCAGCAGAAAGCCCATAAGGATAGTGGTAACTATCTGTGATATTGAGGGAAGGTTGTGTTTCATGATGATATCTCCTTTAGTTAATGGTTAACCACTGTCCGAATTTCAGAGCATTATGGCCAAGCAAGGTTGGTCAGCAGTGAGCCTGCCGGTTGATATCGCCTGCTTGCCGCTATTTGCGTATTGCTATGAAATGGTGTTTCTGGTATTTTTTAAAAATCTGGAAAGCCTCGGAATGCACGTTTTGTCCTCCCCATGTTATTGATCTGAATGGTGTGCTGCATCGGCCGGAACCATGGACTCAGCCGCGCGTTTTTGGGCGCTTTGGGTAATCGGTCCATGGTTATTGGTGGTTTGGGTGTTTTGATCCGGGGCTGAATCGGTTTCCGGCCGGTATCGAACTGGAAAATTCCTTAACCGAGTAATTATTATATCAAAAAAGGCAAGGGGGGTCAAGAAAGTTTTATCCAGGGGGTGGAGAACACATGACCTGTCCGGTTTATTCCAGTCTAAAAAACCTGGTCCTTTGGGCCAGATCAGCGATAAAAGGCTGTGCCGGTAAAGCGTAAAGCGCGAAATTCGAAATTAGAATTTTAACCGTTCACGTGCGAAGCCTGCGAACAATCCCCTTATAGGGGTAACCAATACCGATTTCGATGTCGAATCGAGCTCCTTTGAAGCCTGATTTTTTGACCATGAAGCGCATGAAGAACATGAAGATATAAAAGCGGATTAAGTTCCTTGCCGTCTCAAAGGGACTTCCAGGGAACTTAATCTGCTAATTTAATTTAAGACTTCAATTTTATTAAATTTTTCAGTTTATTGCCAGGTTTTTCAGTCTGCCGAAACAACTGAACAGCAACACGTGCCTCGCCCCTTGCAGCGCAGCCGAGCAGGGGCGGTTTTTTCGGAAGACGCGGGCAGACATTGTCGGGGCGGCCCCCTGTGGCCGCCCGACTGATGGGCAACCACAGGGGGTTGCCCCTACAAAAGCACCGCAGGTGAACGAGTTTCTGCCCGCGCCGAAAAAACCGTCCCTGCGAGGGAAGACGAAGGCCAA
>JAXHVL010000147.1:0-11750 GCA_034189225.1 Thermodesulfobacteriota bacterium | reverse complement strand
GCCCGATCAAAGGGCGAACACAAGGTTCGCCCCTGCAGATCATTCCTCGAGAGTAAGATAGACACGCCGCATCTTGAACTTTTTACTTTGCCGTCCAACTTGATATTTATTGAATTCTGAATCCGGTTTTTTTGATCTTCATAAAAAAAAGAGATGGATCCGTCTCAACTTCGTTTAAGGAAAAAGGATGAATTTCCAGGCGCAAATCTACCTTTCTTCTGTACTTGCTGATTTTTTCTATATCATAATACGGTATACCTTGAAAGTCTCTTGAGACCACGGCTACATCTATATCACTTTCTTTATCAGCCGAATCCTTGAGTGAAGAACCAAAAAGATATGCCTCCGCAACCTCAACCCCGGCTTGCTTTAAGTATTGTAAAAACAATTTTGCTTTATTCAAGGATATATCTTTTTGAGAAGCCATTTCCTCATCTCCTTAATACGAGTAAAATTCTCCTGTGCAAATTCCAAAGTGCACAATCTGTAAAATTTAAATTTTTCATCCGGATATCTGGTTGAAACATTAAAAGTATTTACTATATCAAAAAATTCTAGGATTTCGTCTTCCAAAACCAATCCAACCATATCAGATAGTCTGACCAAATCATGCGTGCGAGGGGGAAGTTCTTCATTATATTTTACATAATAGGCTTTTAGAATCTTTTCTAAAACAAGATGCCCCAGAAACAAACACCAGTCATATTTTCCATTTGCATAAAGCGATTCGGCAACATCAAGATCATGTTCTGCCGATTCAAGCCAATATGTTACATGCTTTTTCATACTCTTACATGAATTTGAGTTTATTAAAAATTTTAACAACAAAGAGTAAAAAACGCAAGTTTATGTTACCCTTTTTCCATATTACTCTTTTCCTTGTGTGCATTCGCATCTCTTTGATTCCGGCCAAGGTCTGGCGGGCTTTGTCCGTGGCGCCCGTATAAAAATAATACTGCCCTTCTCTCCTTTTGCAAATCACGTGCGGCCAGCATGCTAAAACGGAATCTCATCCTCCAGGGCCAGGGCCGGATCCGTGTGAAAGGGGATATCGGAGACGTCAAAGGGGATTGGCGGAAATTCCTGGCCGGTTTCTTCGTCGGCCGGTTCGGCTGCGGCATCGGAAAAGTTGATGGCCGTGCTCTCTATCCTACATGCCTTGCACCATCGTTGGACAATCTGCTGCTGGGCCAGCTGAAGCGGCTGGTTGCGGGCGCCGCGGCACTGGGTCATGACCAGCTGCTCAGCCTGGTGTTCAATTTCAATGGTGGCCAGGTACTGCCCCGCCTGCGCCAGGGCATAGATATGGCATCGGCCCTTTCGAATGTCGGTGCCGTAAGAATGGACGCAGTTTTCCTGCTGCCGGCCCAGATCGGCCAGTTCGGCAGGGGTGGCGATATGGCGGACAACTGCATCCCCATCGGCCCAGTGGGCCGGCAGCCAGGGAGCGGGAAAGGGGCCACCCGTGTCCTGGGCGTCGGCGTTGGCCTCGGCGTCGTTGAGCTGCCTGACCCATTGGTCGTGACGGCGCTGAAGGCTTCTGCCGGTGGTTTTCCCGGACACCACGTGCCCTGTCTGCAGGACAAAATCATACAAAGACCGGCAGTCATACGCCAGGCTGTCCGGGGTGTTCTGCATCCAGACCAGAAACCGCTCTTTGTAGCGAGGCATGCTGGCAAAGGGGTTTTTGAAACCTGCTATATGAAAACAGGCCCGCTGCTGTTCGGCGTCCAGGGGCCCCCTTGCGCCAATATCTTGATTGATGGCGGCCATAAGCCGGGCATGGGCCTCCCGGTAATTTTCGGAAGGTTTGGCCGCTTCGGCGCGAAAGCTGGACGACCAGTACGGCAGCACTTTTTTCAGCGGCTTGCCGGGCACCACGTACCGGGTGACAAAGCCGGGATACACGATCTGCATCAGGGAGGGGAAGGCCTGGTGAAACTCCTGGACACTGAACATCTCGACGGATTGGCGACCATAGGCCCGGTAAAGGCCATAAAGCTCCCACTGAATGGCATACCGCCTGGATATCTGCTTGATACGGGCCAGGTCAGGCGCATTAACGTGTTCTAAAAAGCGGGCGCCGGCCCTGTCCGGGGCTTCCATCAGCAGCCCCCGCAGGAAGAAAGTATTGAGGTGCGGCCGATCTTTGACCGATATATTATCCATGGCATTTTTTAAAAAGGCAAGCAGAATATCCTTTCTGCCGCGGTGAAGGGCGCTGCAGGAATAACCGAAGCGCCGCAGGGCCATGTGGTATCCGGGGGCTGCCGCCTGTTCGCTGTCGGGGCCTGTAATCCGGCCGGTGGCGGCCGCCACCCTGTACCAGAGGAGATTGTTTTTGCGGATGAAATAGAGCCATAAGGCGTCGCCCTTTTGTTGAACCCGGTCAAAAACCGACGGCAGCTGGCTGTTCCGGCGGCATTGAAGAGACTCTTTCTGAAATCTGTCGCATTTCGCAATGGGGTCCTCATCAACCTGAAACGACGCGTATTGCTTGAGCCGGTTATAGATATCGGACACTGTTAATTCCACGGTCCGGGTCTCCAGGATCCGGAGAAGGGCCGGAAAGCAGTGCAGGGGAAATTGCAGTGCCAGGGTTTTTATATCGGCCACGGCGGCCCCGGCCCGCTCATGCAGGCGGGATGTCTGGAACGCCTCCCTGAAGCTGCGCACAGACGGCAGGTCATCCTGAACGTAGCTGTTGGCCATAAAGAACCGGTACAGGGACAAATACTTATGGATCAGGATCAGTTCGGCAGCATCAGCGGCCGTGAAGCCGATGCAGCCCAGAAAGGCCAGGCGATCTTCCAGAAGAAGGGAAAGCCTGGATGCCATCTGCCGGACAAACCAGTCGGCAAGGCCAATGGCAACCGGGTCCGTGCCGGTGATGCCTTTTGTATCCGCCTCGATGTAAAGGATGTGCCAGTCGTCCCGGGAAATAGAGCGGTTGCCGATGGCTTCGTTTTTCGATAAACTGTAAAAAATGGCGGCAAAAGAACAGGCTTCATCAAATGTGGCAAAGGGCTTGTCCCCTAAAAGAATGTCCGCAAAGGGCCGGGGCAATTTTTTTTTAAGCCTATTGAGAATTTCGGGACGCATGCGTCATCTGCTCCGAATTTTTGATGGTTTATCGGCTCCCCCGCTCCTGCGTGGGGATGTAAATATAGGACGATCCAATCCGGAATTTATGACATCAGGGACAGTGAAAATCAAGGGGGAAATGATCCCCGCCAGGAGGTGCCGGGCGACCGGCGGAGGGGGAAGGGAAAGGTTACTCGGGAATCTGGATGCAGCTTTTGACGTTTTCAACCAGGCTTTCCACGGGAAAGGGCTTGGAGAGGATGCGGGTGAAATGCTCTTTGTCGGGGAGCCATGGGGTGGCGGAGATGCCGATTATGGGGGTGTCTTTTTGGGCCGAGCCCCGGATCTGTTTGGCCACATAGTTGCCGTCAAATTCGGGCATCAGGATATCGGTGATCACCAGATCATAACTGCCCTGCTCAAACTTATCCAGGCCTTCCTGGCCGCTTTCGGCGGTTTCAACGTCATACCCGAACTTGATCAGTATCTGTTTGACCATATCCAGTACGTTCTTTTCATCGTCGATCACCAGAATTGAGTTCATTGTCTCACCCATGATAACCCACCGTTTTAATAAACCTTGCATTCCCGGTACGGGGAATATAACTCATTGATTTTATCAAGCTGAACATTGTTTTTATCACCCGGGACTTGTAATGTCAAAAAAAACCACATTTATTTGAAATAACAGATAATTTTTCTTGCAAGGGTCTTCCGGTATCATAAATCCATCCGGGCAATCAGGTTGGCGGCATTGGCTTGCATATTGTCAAAATCCTGACCAGACAGCCCGGCGCCGCATGCCACCCGTCTGGCCGTTTCCAGATTGATGAGATCGGACGGGGCATGAGCGTCGGTATTCAAAACAAGGCCTGCGCCGTTTGCTTTTGCCAGGGCCGCAACATGACCGTTGGCCAGGCAATGGCCTTTGCGTGCCGATATTTCCAGTAATACATTGTTTTTGGCTGCGGTCTTGACCTCTTCTTTCGAAATAAGCCCGGGATGAGCTAGCACATCAACCTCTGCGGAAATAGCCGCGATGTTGGTCCCTTCCATAACCGGTTCGGCAAGGGTTTCGCCGTGGACCACGACAATGCGGGCGCCAAATTCCCGCGCCCTTTTTGCCGTATCCGCAATGAGAGACGGATGAACATGGGTAATTTCAATGCCGGGGATCACGGTTATCTCCAGGACCCGGTTAAGCTCGTTTGAAATCTCAACCATGCGGGGTATGATAAAATCAATGTTTGAGTTGTCACCGTGATCGGTGATGGCAATAGCCTTTACGCCGGCCACTTCCGCCCGGCGGGCCAGTTCGGAGGGGATCAGCACCCCGTCACTGAATATGGAATGAGTGTGAAGGTCGATCATAAGCTGTCAAACCTCGTATTTGCCGAAATCATCGGGTGACAGCTTGGACAGGTAATCCGCCCATTTTTTACCTTCCTCGCTGTCATCCTCCATCTCGTAAGTTTTATCGCTGGCCAGGCCCTGAATGACGGTCTTGTCCACAAACACCGGCGCATTGAAGCGTACGGCCATGGCAATGGCGTCACTGGGCCGCGCATCCATGGAAAAGGTGCGCTCGCCGGCCACAAAATGTATCCTGGCGAAAAAGGTATTGTCTTTCAGATCACAGACCTCGATGCGCTCGATGTCCGCATCTATCTCCCGGATAAAATTCTTGAACAGATCATGGGTCATGGGCCTGTCAAAATTGATGTTCTGAAGGGCGGAGGCGATGGACGTGGCTTCGAGAAGACCAATCCAGATAGGGATGGTTTCTTCCGTGTCCACCGTCTTCAGGATAAGTATCGGTGTCTTGGAATCCTGATCAATGGTCAGCCCTAAAATGTCGACTTTATGCAGCATAGGTACAACCCCCATGTTGATTCACGTTCCCGGCAATGCCCCTAAGGCTGTGGGCATGACCTTCTGTAATATTGACATCCGCCATGGCCCCGGGCTGAATAGCGTGGCCGTTTTCGCAGGCCTCATCCACAACAAAGTGAACCACCTTGTTGCCGCTTGTTCTGCCCGTCCATTGAACCTGGTTGTCCGCTGCCATTGCGCCGGCCCTGGTCTGGCTTTGCCCCTCCACCAGTACCGCTTCCGTGCGGCCGCACATGGCGGCGTTCTTCTGCCGGCTGATCTCCTCCTGAGCCGACAGAAGCAGGTTCAGGCGACGGTTCTTTTCCGGGTCGGGAATCTTGTCGCCGAATTGCCGCGCCGGGGCCAGCGGCCGGTCCGAATACATGAAGGCAAAAATGCTGTCAAAGGAGACGTCTTCCAGCAGGGCCATGGTCTGATGAAAGTCCGTCCCGGTCTCACCGGGAAATCCCACGATCAGATCGGTGCTGATCGCAATATCCGGGCACGCCGCCCGCAGCCAGTGAAGCTTCTCCAGGTAGGTTTCCCTTGTATATTTCCGGTTCATCCGCTTTAATATCCGGTTTGAACCGGACTGCACCGGCAGATGAAAATGATCACACAATTTCTCCAGGCGGCTGAATGCATCCACGAGTTCCGGCGAAAGATCCTTGGGGTGGGATGTGGTGAAACGGATGCGAACCAGCCCTTCAATGTCATTGACCCTGGACAGGAGCTCGGGGAATGAACAGAGACCCTCTTTCTTACCATAGCTGTTAACATTCTGCCCCAGGAGCGTAATCTCACGAACACCGGCCGACACGAGGCCTCGAATTTCCGTCAATATGTCTTCCGGGGACCGGCTTGTTTCCCGCCCCCTGACATAGGGGACCACGCAATAAGTGCAATAATTATCACATCCCCGCATGATTGTCACAAAATCGGTGCAAGCGCCGGTCAGGCCCCGGTGTTCAGTTCCCATGTCCGACCGGATGGTACGCCGGGTCTCGTCGATTCTCTCGGTGGTTTCCACATCCACCAGGCGTTCGCCGTCAGAAATAACCCTTTTTACCAGCCTGGGCAGCCGGGTAACCGCGTGGGTCCCAAAAACAATGTCCACCTGGGGGAACCGGCCCAGAAGCCGCCGACCTTCCTCCTGGGCCACGCAACCGCCCACGCCGATGATCATGTCCGGATTGCGCCGTTTGGCCGCGGCCAGCCGGCCGAGGAAACTCGTGGCTTTCTGTTTGGCCTTCGCACGGATGGTGCAGGTATTTACAATAACCAGGTCCGCCGTGTCTTCTGAGGGGACAGGGACATATCCCATATCTGTCAGCATGGCCGCCATCTTTGATGAATCGTAGACATTCATCTGACATCCGATGGTGTTAATATGATAGGTTTTCAGGTTCATGATGCGTCCCCGATCCGCCTCTCAAACCCGATCTGCCGGATATCGGCAAGGGCTATCCGGATATCGGCGATCTCAGAGGAGCCGTAACAGGCCAGCTTCTTATCCATGATCAATGAAACAATTTCGCCGCTTTTCAATGCCAGGACGAGCTTGACATTTTCCTCATCATGGACCTTGATGGTCACCGTCCGTATATCCGCAAAATCCACGGATGCATCGGCCCGTCCCAGTTTTCCGGAAAAAAAGGTTTTTCCCTCGCAGGTGAAATTGGTCAGTTCGATGGTCAACCCCGACGCATCGGTGAGGGTCACGGAGAAATTCCGGACAGCCTGTGGTATTTCAATAACGCCGTCACCGCCCACATTGCCCATACCAAGGCCCAGGATGGCGGCCATCATACCGATCAAAAGCCATTGCTTATGCATTTGCATCTTCCTTCAACGACATGATTCTGTGCACTTCCTATCATGAAACATTCGGACCAAAATTTCAATACCCCACTTTCCGGGCCCCTTCTTCCGGCGGAGATATGGCTTCAATCAGAATGCCGTTTTCCAGGCGGGCCAGCACCGCGGCCACATCTGATTCCGCGCCCGGGGCAATGGAGAGCATGACAGTGCCGGCAAAACGATCGAGAGTGGTCAGAACGGCCATATTGTCCCATCCCTCGAATATGTACTTGATAAACGAAATTTCCCGGCGGTCCACCCGGTAAAATTGTTTTATGGTTTCTTTTAACCGATCCATTTCCCCAGCATCGCCAGCAGGTCATCTCGTTTGATGGGTTTTGCGAGAAAATCGTCCATGCCGGCATTAAAATATTTTTTTTCTTCTGACATGCCGGCCGTAACAGCAATAATAGGGACATGATTTTTTCTGTCGGTCTGAACATCCGCCCATCGACGTTCCCACCGGCGGATTTCCTTTGTGGTTGTAATCCCGTCCATGCCCGGCATTTGAACATCCATCAGGATCAGGCTGTAATGATTGGCTCCGGAAAAAATCTTATCCAGCGCACTTGCCCCGTCTTCGGCCAGATCTATACCATAGTTGGCCTTGGTGAGCATGGCCTTTATCAACTTCTGATTGACGGGATTATCTTCCACCAGAAGGACTGTAGGGTAATAACCAGCAGCCCCGGCTGTCGATACGGCAGTCTCCTGGCTTTCGGGTTCCGGAAGGGATTGCCCGGTCCCTTCCCCTCGCTTGCCCACGATTAAGGATTGCAGCCTTTCAAACAGCACCTCCCGTTTGACGGGTTTGGTCATAAACGCATCAAACCCCGCCTGTTCACACCGCTGGGCATTGCCCAGAAAGGGTTCGGCAATCGCGATCAGGGGAATCGATCGAAAAGGGGTATCGGCTTGCCGGATATGTTCGATGATCGGGCATTGATTCGTCGATACCTCGCTTACTAGTGACAATTCAACAATACACAAATCAAACGGCGACCCTTCAGCCGCTGCATCCCCAAGCCGGCTGAGCATGCCTTCGGCTGTGGATACGCTTTCGGCCCGGACCCCCATCGTTTCCAGCAAATGCATCATGATTTCAAGATTGGTTGCACTTGCGTCCGCCACCAGCACATACCGACCTTTTAATTCCGGCAGATCAAACTGTTTGGGTTGCATGCCATCCCCGGCAGCGTCCATCCTGGCGGAAAAACTGAATGTACTGCCCTTGTCCGGCTCACTCTCCACCCAGACATCACCGCCCATCAGCCCGGCGATGCGCCTGGCAATAAACAGGCCGAGCCCCGTTCCTCCGTACTCCCTGGGAACGGAGTCGCTTGACTGCCGGAACGGCTCAAACACATTGTCGAGATCTGCACGGGGAATACCGATGCCGGTATCCCGGATGGATACCACAATCTCAATCAAACCGTTCGGTGTCATCCCGTGGGTGGCAAGGTCCAGCTCTATTTCCCCGCTGTCGGTAAACTTCACGGCGTTGCTCATCAAATTCAAGAGCACCTGTCGGAAACGGTAAGGATCACCGCATACCATCGCCGGCAGGGCATCATCGGTACGGCAGAGCAGCTCCACCGGCCGGCCGTAAATCCGCGGTCGGACCAGATCAAACACATCATAACACAGAGACTCGGGATCAAATGCGATTTTCTCCAGCTTCATTTCGCCGGCTTCAATCTTGGAGGAATCCAGAAAATCATCAATCAGGGAAAGGATTACTTCACCGCTCATTTTAATATTCTTCGCGTACTCCATCTGCTCGTTATCCAGGGCGGTGGCGGTAAGGATATCCGTAAACCCGAGAATTCCCGTCAGGGGGGTACGAATCTCATGACTGATGTTGGCCAGGAGATTGCTTTTGGCCCGTGCGCTCTGCTTCACCTCGGACATCATCTCATTGACCTGACGAACGGTGTGGTGAAGCCGTTTATTGGTGTTCTTCAGTTCCACTACGAGCCGTTTTTCCCGTTCGATGCGTTCAATACGGGCAATCAGCTCCATCATATCAAAGGGTTTGGTAATATAATCCGAGGCCCCGGCATTGATGATATCCACATAGGAATAATCATTGGCACAGCCCGTCATAAAAACAAAATCCAGATCCGGCCAGACTTCCCTGGCCTCATGCATCAGCTGGATTCCGTCTTTTCCCGGCATCACCACATCGGCTACCACCACGTCTATGGTGAAATCCCGGATTATTTTCATGGCACTGTCCGCATCCCATGCAGTTTTACAATGGTAGCCGCGTTGCAGAAGAAACTGCTCCAGAGAATCGAGAAAAACCCGGTCATCGTCTACAATCATTACGGTTTTACTGAACTGGTCGGCCATAATTTATTTCTTTACCCGCTCCACATAAGACTTGCTCCGCGTATCAATCTTCAATACCTCGCCCTCTTCGATAAACGGCGGTACAGGCAACACAAACCCCGTTTCCAGCGTGGCCGGTTTGTTACTGCCGGAAGCCGTATCGCCTTTGACCCAGGGTTCGGACTCGGTGACTTCCAGTTCCACGAAATTGGGCAGGGTCACGCCTATGGGCTTGTTATCGAAAAACAACACATCACACATGGTGTTTTCCTTCAGCAGGTCCAGGGCGTCGCCCACCTGTTCCGGCGCGATAAAAATCTGTTCATAGGTATTGGTATCCATAAAGCAATAGCTGTCGCCATCTGTATAGAGGTACTCCATCTTGTGTTCCTCCAGATTGGCCTTGTTCAGCTTGTCGCCGGTACGGTAGGTTTGATCGAACTGCGAACCCGTCACCATGTTCTTCAGTTTGCACTTGTAAAGAGCCTGGCCTTTGCCGGGCTTCACAAACTCAAAATCCACCACCACGTGCGGATCTCCGTTGACCTCTATTTTTAATCCTTTTCTCAAATCACCGACTTCATACATGACTTCACAACCTCCTTAATCGCAACCGACATTCCCGGCGTTATTTCATGTCTTGTTCCGCGCGCCGGACCTCACTGACCAGATGCGCCACTTTTTCCATATCCTTCTGAAATCTGATAAACCCGCCCCCGCCGTCGTCCGCATTGGTTCGAGTGCAACTGTCCACCCCCGCCGGACGGGTATGCAGAACGCCCTCATACACATTTTCCGGTGAAATACCGCCCGCCAGGATAACGGGCACTTTCGTGGTCCGCACCAGCGACGCCACCACATCCCAGTTGCAGAGTTCACCGGTGATCCCCACAAAACCGGAAACGGGTTGAGACACAGGTTCATTGGCATCGGCCATCGTTCCGTTTATAACCGTATCCGTCAGAAACCAGTCACTGATGGGGTCAAACAGCGACAGCAACCGCTGCATGGTTTCGGATTGTCCTTCTGAGCCCCCGCTGTCGTTCATTTCCGCCACCGGCAGAGAGCGCATCAGCCCAATTTCGGGAAACCGTATCCTGATTTTTTCCTGAACTGCGGCCATCGGCCCCGCTGCCTCGCATCGGCCCGCCGGGCCGGCGACATCTTCGCAGAAATGAACGATATCCGGCCGGTAGTAATCAATCATCCGGGATATGGCATCGGCATCGGAAAAAAGCGGAATCATGCTGCTTTTGGCCCTGCCGTCCTGCACCACGCCCACGGTTTCTTTCACTGTCGGCACCTTCCATTCATCTCTGGACAGCAACACGCTGCCGATATGGTCCACGCCGATTTTCACCAGGGCTTCGGCCTCGGAAGGGGTTTGTATTTCATAAATCTGGGTCAAAATCTTCATACGAAAACCTTCAAAGTAAAGCATGCAAAGTGCTTCTCTGTGATGCGGGCGCAGAAGCATACGGCAACATCACAGAGATTGTCTCCCACCTGAACCGCCAGCAGAAACAGGTGATGAGGAAAATTCTGCTTTTTCAGAATAAGCGGCTAAAACCATCCCCCGGCAACCCGTTTATGGCCCTGGCAGGAGCCGGTAAACAGCCAACGGGCCGTGGCCCAGCCTTTGCACTTCGGTTACATAATTCGGGGAATTGTCGCCATGGGTGCCGTTAACCACGGCATGAATCATCGACCAAGGCGTATTATAATTCTTTTCCAGTCTTGTCTCAAGGGATTTTGCAATATACCCGAAGATGTCTGCGGAATAATAGGCATTGATGTAAGGCACGGCTGTGGGATGAATGGAAAAGCTGGAAAAAGCCCCCGCTGGCCGGTACCAATCCTTATCATTCAATAAATGGACACAGATCATGGTCATCACCGGATTAACCGCATTTAACGGGTCCGGGCCGCGATCCACAATGTCCTCAAAATTGGCGCGATAGGCGTCCATGCGCAGGTTCCGTGTCTTGCCACAGATATTGTAAAAATTGCTCGAGAAATAATTGCCCGGCCCGGAATGGGTGTGGGTTCCCGCCAGCAGCAGGCCGCGGGCAGGAACATCGGTTTTCCCTGCAATCAGCGAAGCGATTTTATGATGAAGAATACGGGACCCCGACAACAGGTCGCACTGAACCAGCGCCACCGCCGTTCCCCCCGCCGACCGGATATAGATTACACGAGCGGTCAACCGGCTGCGAAAACCCTGCCCCACTCCCGCCATTGCGGAATACCCGGCCATGCCATAGCCCGACGGGGGGGGGGGGTGATGTCAATCCGCGCTACACCGGCCACTGTTCGCTGCGGGGAAATCGGCGCGGCCTGCTGATGAGCGTCATGGGGGATGACCAGACGCTCCGTATGCATACCCGCACACCCGGCCGTTATGACCATCAGCCATAAAAGACAAACGGCCCGCAAGTATTTAATCGACATGTTCATGTTCTGCCTCTTCAACCTTGACGGCTTCATAAAAAGTACCATAAAGAGATATTTTTATTTCAACCATGAAGAACATGAAGAGCATGAAGTTGAAATTATTGTTAATTTTTTATTTCTTCATGATCTTCATGCGCTTCATGGTC